>NZ_JBDIUY010000001.1:0-62517 GCF_040212315.1 Brevibacterium litoralis
GTCACCCGGTCGGGTGGAGATTCGATTGTCGTTCCCCGCCTACCGTGGCGGCGAACGAGATAGAACTCTATGCGTCGGGCAGTGCCTGGAGCAAACCGAAACCGGGTGACCTCGCCCACGTGACCTGGGACTCCACTCTCGGCAATTCACCTCGTGTCCAGCTTCCCTCGGCAGACTCACCCCATGGACAAAACGACTCGTCGCCGCACCGGCACTTCTCACGGTCACCGTCTGGGCACCCGCGCCGAGGACCTCTCGGCGGCGCACCGAGCCCAGTCGATCGCAGGACTGCAGGGCACCTCGGCGGCGGATCCTCTGGATGTGCTCGTCGTCGGGGGTGGTGTCACCGGTGCCGGCGCCGCGGTCGACGCGGCGTCCCGCGGTCTGTCCGTCGGGCTCCTGGAAGCGCAGGACTGGGCGCAGGGCACGAGCTCGCGGTCCTCCAAGCTCATGCACGGAGGGCTGCGGTACCTCGAGATGCTCGACTTCGCGCTCGTCGCGGAAGCCCTCAAGGAGCGCGACCTCCTCCTCACCGTCACCGCGCCTCACCTGGTGAAACCGGTGGCGTTCGTGTTCCCCTTCGCCACACCCTTCCTCGACCGGGCGTACATCGGGTCCGGTGTCCTTCTGTACGACACGCTCGCCGGTCGGCCGGGACGCAAGCGTGCGGTGCCCGTCCACCGGCACCTCGGTCGCAAGGCCCTGCGCGAGCACGTGCCCGGGTTGTCCGAGCAGGCGGCCGTCGGCGCTCTGGAGTACTACGACGCGAAGGTCGACGACGCGCGCTTCGTCCTCACCCTCGTCCGTTCGGCGGCGGCTCTCGGCGCCCAGGCCGCCAGTCATGTCCGCGTCGTCGACTACCTACGAGACGCGACCGGTCGGGTGGCCGGCGTCCGCGCCCGTGACCAGCTCACCGGACGGGAGTTCGTCGTCCACGCCCGGCACGTCGTCCTCGCCGGCGGTGTGTGGACGGAGGAGCAGCAGGACCTCGCCACCAGTCGCGGTGGCCTGCAGGTGCTGGCCTCGAAGGGCGTCCATGTGACCGTCCCCCGGGACCGGATCGCCGCCGCGCCCGACACCGGCATCATCACGAAGACGGAGAAGTCCGTCCTCTTCGTCATCCCCTGGGACGACTACTGGGTCATCGGCACGACCGACACCCCCTGGGAGGAGGACGTCGACGCACCCGTCGCCACCTCGGCGGACATCGACTACGTGCTCGCGCGGGCCAACACCGTGCTGGCCGAGCCCCTCACCCGCGCGGACGTCATCGGTGTCTACGCGGGGCTGCGGCCGCTCCTCCAACCCGTCGTTCCCCAGGAGGCGCCGGAGGAGGTGGAGGACCCCGCTGCAGGGTCGACCAAGGTGTCCCGGGAGCACACGGTCATGGAGGTCGAGCCGGGACTCGTGGCGATCGCCGGCGGCAAGTTCACGACCTACCGGGTCATGGCCCGTGACGTCATCGACTTCGCAGTGCGGGACGATCCGGGCGTCCGGGACTCCGAGACGGAGACGCTCCCGCTCCTCGGCGCCCGGAACCTGGCACGTGCGCGGATGACGCTGGAGCAGGCCGCGGAGACCTACGGGTGGGAGCCCGCACGCGTCGACCGTCTGCTCATGCGGTACGGGTCGCTGGCCAAGGACCTGCTGCGCATCATCGAACTGGGTGCCCAGGAGCCCTCCCACACTGCCGACCTGCACCTCCCCCTGGAGGGTGCCCCGCGGTACCTGCGCGTCGAGGCGGTCCACGCGGCCGTCGCCGAAGGGGTCGTGCACCTGGTCGATGTCCTCGAACGCCGGATGCGCCTGAACTACGAGGTGCCCGACCGCGGTGTCGCCGCCGCCGAGGAGGTCGCGGACCTCGTGGCGCCCGTCCTCGACTGGGACGAGGAACGGATCGCCCGGGAGATCGCGGACTTCCGCGCCCACGTCGCGGCGGAACGCGCGGCCGAGGAGGTCACCACCGACGCCGAGGCGGCCCACCTCGTCATGCGGGCCATCGAGGGGAGCGCCGCGGAGTAGGGCTCAGACGCAGGACGCGGGGGCGCGGGCGCTCTCGACCGCGTGGTAGCCGCCGCGGACGAAGAGCAGGGGTTCCAGGTGGTCGAAGCCGACAAGTGCCTCGACGCGACCGACGACGATCGTGTGGTCACCACCGTCGTACTCACGGTGGAGTGTGCAGTCGATCCAGGCGACGGCATCGTCGAGTCGCGGATTGCCCCGTGCCGACCGCGTGAAGGAAATCCCGGCGAACTTGTCCGTGCCGGATCGCGCGAACTGGTTGGACAGGTGGTCCTGATGGGCCCCGAGGACGTTGACGGTGAAGGATCCGACCTCACGCAGACGCGGCCACGTGCTCGACGAGCGCGCCGGGTTGAAGGTGATGAGTGGGGGTTCCAGCGACAAGGAGGTGAACGACTGGCACGTGAAGCCGGTCGGCCCGTCCGGGGTCTGTGCGGTGACGACCGTGACGCCGGAACCGAAGCTGCCCATGACCTCACGCATTCGCTGCGGGGACACCTCGGCGTGCTCCGCCGACACGTCGAGCCCCAAGCCGGCGAGGTCTCCACCGGCCAGCGTCGAGTGTTCGGTGCGTTCGGTCATGGTCCGTACCTCCGGTTGATCGCAGCGCGGCGCGCCGCCAGTTTCCCCACCCCCGGATCGATCCATGGCGACGTCCTCGCACACACCTTGTCGGCAGCACCCGGCTCGTCACTGTGGTTCCGGCGGTCTGCCACCAGTGTTCAACCGACCGGACCTCCTCGAGTGGTTCACTTTGGCACAGTAGGCCACCTGCGCCCCGTCACAGAAGGTCACCTGTCACATGACGACGCGCAACCCGTCACGCGCCGTCATGTTCCCCCGGACACCTCTGTTCGTCGACACCGGCCACCTCCACCCGATGCCCAGGGTCGTTCCACGTGGAACATCACCTGCCCCCAGGGCCGTCACTCCAAGTACCGCGGATTGCTCACGGCCAGACGCAGACGGGCCAGACGTTTGAGGACGGCGACGATCGCCCGGACCTCGGCAGCGTCCTCCGTCCCTTCCGCGCCCGAGGTGTCCCGCAGTTCCAGGATCCGCTCTTCGAGTGCCGCCTCGGAATCCACGCCGAGCCCGGCGAGCGCCGAGGCGAACCACGCCGCGTCCCGCTCCCGCGCTGCGGTCTCCCGCCGGACGACTCGCACCGCGTTCATCGCGACCCGACCGGTGAACCTATTGGGTTCCCCCTCCCCCTTCACGATGTCCCGCTCCAGGTAGGAGGCGAGCGCACCGAGGAGCGCGTCCGCCGAGGGAGAGGCGTGCACCTCGACCGCGCCACCGGCCGACACTGCGCTCTCTTCCGGTCCCGGCGTCGGAGGCACGTCCGGGTACAGGAGTTCGAGTGCGTCGTACTCCTGCTCGGCCGTGCGCCGGCCGATCGCCAGGAGTTCGAGTTCACTCGCATGCCCGGGCACAGACCGCCGCATCTGGCGCAGACACCCGATCGCCCACCACAGCGTCGCCCGGGTCTCCCACCAGGTGAGCTGTTCCGAGGTCGGTCGCGCGCCACCGGCCTTCTCGTAGGCGTCGAGGAAGGGCTCGACCTCCCCCACGCCGGCCACCCGACCCTGGCCACCGAACCGCCACGCCCGCATGCACACGTACCCCAGGTCCTCGTGCGGATCGCCGGTGTGGGCGAGTTCCCAGTCGAGCACGGCGGCCAGGCCGTCCTCGTCGACCATGAGGTTCCCCATGCGGAAGTCTCCGTGGACGAGCGCCCGAGGCGCCCTGTCCTCGGCGGACTCCCCACTCCCCGTCGCTACCGCTGCCGCCGTCCGTGCGCGTGCGAGTTCACGAAGGCACAAGCGGATCGCGGCCCGCGGCACACCCAGGTCCAGGTAGTCCCGCTCCAGACCGCCGACCGGATCGTCCAGGTGCGGCAAGGAGACTCCCAGCTCGCCGAGTGCCGCGGTATCGACCGAATGGATGCCGGCGAGTGCACGCCCGAGGTCCGCGGGCAGGGCGCCTCGGGAGCGGGAGAGGTGGTCGTTGCGGAAGATCCTGCGGGGGATCGTCTCGCCGTCGACCCATTCGAGGACGATGTACGGGAGCCCGTCGCCGGTCTCCGCGGAATCGTGGGCGAGGACGGCGGGGCACGGCACCCCCGCGGCGTGGGCGGCACGGAGGACCTGCGCCTCGCGTTCGTTCGCCGCGCGGTCGGCATCCGTGGGGTGTGGCAGGCAGACGACCACGTGGGCGAAGGCCGGGGTGTCGGCGTCGACCCGGAACATCTGCCGGTTGGCGCCGCCGTCGAGAACGTGGACCCCCGTGACGACGTCGCCGGCGGGGAGAAGGTCCTGGACGATCGACCGCGCGGTGTCCTCGGCGGTCACGTCACTTCCCCTGGGTCTTGTAGGAGGTGCCGCTGACACCCTTGGGGGCGCCCTTGCTCATGAAGCCGAACATGTAGCCGGCGATGCGGCGCATCTGGATCTCGTCCGAGCCCTCGGTGATGCGGTAGCGGCGATGGTGGCGGTAGATGTGCTCGAAGGGCTTCTTGCGGGAGTAGCCCATGCCGCCGTGGGTCTGAATCGCCTGGTCGGCGGCGTCGCAGGCCAGGCGGTTGCCCTGGTAGTTGGCCATCGAGACGCGGTCGGAGACGGAGAACGCCCCGTCCTCGTCCATGAGCCAGGCGGTCTCCCGGACGAAGGAGCGGAGCATGTGCGCCTTCGCGTTGAGCTCGACGAGCGGGTACTGGATCGCCTGGTTGGTTGCCAGCGGTTTGCCGAACGGCTTGCGCTGCTTGGCGTACTCGACGGACTCGTCGATGCAGAACTGTGCGGCGCCGAGGGAGCTGGCGGCCTGACGGATGCGGTTCTCGTTGAAGAAGTGCTGGACGATCTGCAGACCCCGGCCGAACTCGCCGAACACGTCCGCCTCCGACACCTCGATGTCGGTGAACCGGATGTGCGCGTGGTCGCTGGGCATGTTGAAGGTCCACACGTATTCGAGGACCTCGACGCCGGGGGCGTCCATGGGCACGAGGAAGGCGGTGATGCCCTCCGCGTCGCCGGGTTCACCGTGGGTGCGGGCGAAGACGATGTCCCGGTCGGCGGTGTGGACCCCGGTGTTCCACATCTTCTCGCCGTTGATCCGCCATCCGGCGTCGGTCTTCGTCGCGGTCGTCTCCATGTGGGTGGCGTCCGAACCGTGGTCCGGTTCGGTGATGCCGAAGGCGAAGTGCGCCTGACCTGCGGCGATCTTCTCCTGCCACTCCTCGATCTGGGCGGGGCTGCCGTAATTGGTCAACAGCATGACGCCCACGTTGTTGCCGACCACGCAGTGCTCGTTCTGCAGGTCGCAGTGGAGGCCCAGACCCTGGGAGGCCAGGTGGTCACGGATGACCGCCATGTCGAGGTTCGTGAGCCCCGAGCCGCCGAACTCCTCCGGCAACTGGGCCCGGTAGAAGCCGGCGGCGTCGGCACGCCGGCGGGCCTCCGCGAGGAGTTCCTCCCATTCGCGGCTGGGGATGCCACCGTTCTCCCAGTCGGTGCGGGCGTACTCGCGCCGGTGGTCGAAGAACCGGATGTTGTCGTCCTGCTGTTCGAGGGGGCGGATCTCCTTCTCGACGAAGGCGTCGATCTCCGCCAGGAGGGTCTGGAGCTTTGCGGGCAAGCGGTAGTCCATGAGGGGGCCTTTCGGGTCCGACGGCCTTGCGCCCGGCCTCTTTGCCGGACATAATTTTTAGCCGTCGAACGAACGCGTCGGGTTCGAGACTGGTCGCACGATCACTGCCTGTCAACCCTTGTAATCCCTGTACACAGGCCATTCATCGGGGTTTCGTCCATGATCGACGACCGAGTGGCGCACCAGGACGGGTCCTGTGGCGACCAGCCGATTCAGACTCCGGGCCTAACATTCGATCGGAGGTTTTAGAGGTGGATAGACGCGCACTCGGCGGTTCGCACATTCTCCGGATTACCGTTCGGCGGGGGCCGGGCTTGGACCGCGCCGGGGCCCGCCGGGGGCCTGTAGTGGCCTGCAAGGACCCGCCACTCATGTGACGTCCGTCGCAGTTCCCGCTTCCGGCCCCTTTCGAGTTGGAGGAACCGGGCGTAGTGTTCTATGGTTGACGAGTTGCCTGATCGTGGAAACGCGAACAGGGCAGCACCAAATGGCTCCGTGGCGCAGTTGGTTAGCGCGCCGCCCTGTCACGGCGGAGGTCGCGGGTTCGAGTCCCGTCGGAGTCGCCATAAGGTCGAAGGCCCTCACTCATCGAGTGAGGGCCTTCGTCGTGTCCGGGGCGGTCAGCGCCGGCCAACCCGGGCCCACGCGCATTCGATGCAAGGTGAATGTCGCCTGCCGTACCGATGCCCGGCACTCTCGCCTACCTGCCGGGCATCAGTACGGCAGACGACGACCTTGCGTCCGCGGCCCCACCTCCGCGCTCAGTCCGTCGTGGCCGTCCGGGCGACGATGTAGTTGTGGTCCTTGACGCCGGCTGCGTGGGACACCGAGCTCGGCAGGATCCCGGTCCCGGCGATCGCGACGGCCGCGGACAGCGCGAAGGCAGCCATCCATCCGAAGGTCGTGCGCGGGATCGTGTCGGTGGCGTGCCGGGCGGAGGCGGTGCGCGCCTGCGGGTCCTGGTCATAGGTCGGGTGGTGGGTCATGTGGTCCTCCGGTGGTCGTTCTGTGCTCTCCACTGTCCTCCTCCACGTTGGGAGAAGTGCCGACCGGCCCTGTGGTGGGACTGTGCATTCCGACAACAGACCCTCGACGGCACACCGGGCCGTCCTAGACTCCGACCATGGCACCCCTCGACGACGCGGGCACCACCCCCGCGACCCCGCAGCAGTCCGCACCGACCTCCGCCCCTGCAGATCCCGCTCTCACCCGGACCACCACGGCCGGGCCGGTCGTCGGGTTCGCGACACCCGCCTCGGACGCGAGTCCGGGTACCCACTCCTGGCTGGGCATCCCCTACGCCCAGCCCCCGGTCGGCGATCTCCGGTTCCGGCGTGCACGGCCGGCGAAGCCGTGGACGGAGCCGCGCTCCGCGACGGAGTATGGCGCCTCGCCGTTCCAGGTCCCGCTGCCGGAGTCGTTCGGCGGGCTCGGTGACGACCGTCAGGCGAACCCCTTCTCGGAGGACTGCCTGTACCTCGACGTGCACCGACCGGCAACGCAGGACACCGCGGAGGGCACGACAGCGGGAGCCGCCGAGGGCACCGACCCCCTGCCCGTCATGGTGTGGTTCTACGGTGGGGCGTTCCAGTACGGGTCGGCGAAGAACTACCCGGCCTTCAACTTCGTGCAGCAAGCGGGTGTCGTCCACGTGGCGATGAACTACCGGATCGGGGCGCTCGGGTTCCTCGATGTCAGTTCCCTGCCGGCACCGCGCGGCGACGGTGGCGCATTCACCGGCGACACGCAGCCGGGATTCGAGTCGAACGTCGGTCTGTACGACCAGATCGCCGCGTTGCGGTGGGTGCGGGAGAACATCGCCGAGTTCGGTGGGGACCCGGAGAACGTGACGATCTACGGGGAGTCGGCCGGCGCCATGTCGGTCCTCGCCCTCATGTGCATGCCGGACGCGCAGGGCCTGTTCCACCGGGCGATCGCACAGTCACCGGCCCCGGCCTCCGTGGCGACGGCGGAGGACCATGCGCAGCTGGCCCGGCAGTTCGCGCGCCTGCTCGACCCCGCAGCGGACACCGACAAGCGATGCGCCGAGGCGATCACCCACGCACGCCCCGAGGAGCTCGTCCGCGCGCAGGTGGCGCTCCTCTCCGGGTTGAAGAAGTCGGATCCGGGCGTGCGGACCTTCGCCCCGGTCGCCGACGGCGTGTCGCTCCCCGACCGGATCCTCGCGCTCATCGCGGAGGGGAAGGCCGCACCGGTCCCGCTTCTCATCGGCACGATGGAGAACGAAGGACAGTTGTTCCGCGCGGGCTTCGACTCCGGCAAGACCGGCGAGGCAATCATCCCCGTCACGGAAGGGACTCTTCGCACACTCCTGCCCGGTGAGGCGGCCCAGGACCTGCTGGCCGTCTATACCGACTTCCCGTCGGCGGAGGCGGACAGCCAGCTGGGTGGCGACCTCATGTTCTGGTACCCGAGCACGGTCGCCGCGGAGTCGCACGCCCACCACGCACCGACGTGGATGTACTCCTTCGAGTACACGAGCCAGGTTCCGCTCTTCGGCAGGCTCGGCGCCACGCACGGGGCGGAGATCCCCCACCACTTCGGGCGCAGCACCGAGTACGCCCGGGCACTGGGCCGCGCCGTCGAGGCGGGCGCCGCGGACCCCGCGCGGGCCGATCAGCTCGAGGCGGCCGAGCGTGACGCCCGGTTCTCCGTGCATCTGGTCGAACTGTGGTCGACCTTCGCCCGGACCGGCGTCCCCACCGCCCAGGCGGTCCCCACGTGGCCGCAGTACGACGGGGTCGAGCGGGCGACGATGATCATCGACGCGCCGTTCCACGTGAAACACGACCCCCGGAGCGGAACCCGCCAGGCCTGGGCCGAATACCTGCACCACCGGGAGGGGTGAGGGAGTCAGGGTTCTGACCACCCCTCCGACATCTCGGTTCCGACACGATCGCGGCCGGCCCCACCGCCACCGCGGACGCGCACACCGCCCAGGCCATACGATCGGAAGCGTGACCCAGGACACGCGCACTTCCAAGGCAGAACCATCGACGGACGGCACGGAGAAGGCCGAGGTGCAGGGCGCCTCGGCGGCGGAGGATCATGTGGTGGCCCGCCTGCGGGCGACCCTGCCCCGCGACGCGCGGGTGCTCACGAACCGGCGGATCTTCACCGACGACAAGGACCTGGAGATCGACGTCCTCGTGCTGTGGCCGGGGGTGGGGATCGTGGTCCTGGAGGTCAAGGGCGGGCGCGTGGGCGTCGAGAAGGGCCGGTGGTACACGGAGGGTTCGCGGGGGAAGACCTTCCTGGACCGTTCCCCCGTCGAGCAGGCGCTGGAGGCCAAGTACGCCTTCAAGGACTACATGCACGGACGGTCCTCGCGCGGGATCGGGCGGGTGATCCACATGGCCGCCCTCCCCTACACCGACCTGCCCGCCGACTGGGACGCCCCCGACGCTCCCCGCAGCATCCTCATCGACGCCTCGCAGATGACCGACCCCACGAGTGCCGTCGCCACGGCCCTGCGGCATCAGCACGTCGGCGTGCCACCGGCCGATGCCGACCAGGTGGCGCTCGTCGAGAAGGCCTTCCGCGCCACGCACCGGGCGCGCGCGAACGCCCGGACCCTCGCGCAGGAGCTGGAGGACCGGGGCAACGCGCTCACCCGGGAGCAGGACACGATCGTCGACGTCCTGCGGTTCCAGCACCGGGCGGAGCTCTCCGGCGGCCCGGGCTCGGGCAAGACGCACCTGGCGTTGCTCAAGGCGCGGACCCTCGCGCGCGAGGGCCGGCGCGTGGCGCTCATGTGTTACTCGCGGGGCCTGGCGCGGTACTTCCAGCTCATGGTCGACGGCTGGCCGGAGGAGGAACGCCCGGCCTACGTGGGCCTGTTCCACGATCTGCCGGTCACGTGGGAGGCGGTCCACGGACACGAGGGGCGCGACTACGACTCGCAGTACTGGGAGGAGTCCCTGCCGCGGGCCCTCATGGAGCACACCGCCGTGCGGCCCAAGGATCGCAAGTTCGACGCGATCGTCGTCGACGAGGGCCAGGACTTCAGTGACCTGTGGTGGCAGGCGGTGCTCGGGTGCCTGCGGGAGCCGGACTCGGAGGAGGGTGTGCTGTGGGTGTTCACCGACGACGCGCAGCGGATCTTCGACCGCGACGGGATCGCGCCCGTGGACCTCAACCCCTTCTGGCTGGGGACCAATCTGCGCAATGCGCAGACCGTCGCCGAGGCGTTCGCTCCCCTGGCACCCTTCCGCCAGGAGATCCGCAACGTCGGGGGCCACGAGGTGACCCGGATCGACAGTGGCGTCGACGGTGCCCGGGAGCTCGCCGACGAGGCGGTCGAGGCGCTCCTGCAGCCGGCAGGTTCGGTCACGGTGGTGGGTGGCCAGAAGGTGGAGGGCGGGTGGGAGCCGGAGGACGTCGCGCTCCTCACGACGGGCAGCCGCCACCCGGTCCAGAAGGAGACCGTCGAGGTCGAAGGATGGGACGGGTACTGGGACGGGTTCTTCTCCGGCACCGATGTCTTCTACGGCCACGTCCTGGGCTTCAAGGGCCTGGAGCGCAAGGTCGTGGTGCTCGCCATCAACGGGTTCTCCGACGCCAAGCTCCCGGTGGCCAAGGAGATGCTCTACGTCGGCATGTCCCGCGCGAAGGCGAAGCTCGTGGTCGTCGGCGACCTGGAGTGGGTGGACGGGTTGTGACTGACTACAGATGCATCTGATATTCCAAGACGCTCCATAACCGTCCGGATGGCCCCGCAACAGAAGATGGTGGTGAAATTTTCGATGCTCACCTCTAGTCTCGTGACAACAGATAATGGAGGATCGTTGACGACACAGACAGCCAAGGAAAGCCACAGGCAAGGACGCCTGACGCTTTCTGAATCGGCGGACGCGGAAGGCGCTGCTGCGCCATGGATCGGAGACACGTTTCTGCTCGGCAGGAATATCTCAAAGTATGCCCGGACGCGCCTCGAAGAGGGGCGACAGCTCGTGGTAGCACTGTCACTACCGGGCCGTGACTTTGCGGCTGCGCTGCTCGCCTGTGGCTGGACGGAGCAATCAAAACCCGGTCCGCTCACTCCGTTCGAGGCCATCCCCGAGGGCGCTCCGGTGCGTATGGTGACGTGCGGCAAGGTTGTCACTGCTAAGCGGTACCTTGGGCTGCAGGATCTAGGCCGTAACGGCGTACGGGTTCATACCTCGAACGGAACATTCCAGCGGCCTTCTGTGCTCGCTGCTGCTCACCTGGACGAGATTCCGGAAGAAGCACGAGCTGAACGTCCAGAACCTGGGACCTTCGCGTCCTACATCGAGATCGATTCCAGTTGGGACCAGCGGCTCGCAAGTCCGGCTTCGGACCTCGCTGTCATCGGTACACGGACCTGGCTGGAGAAGGACTTCAGCGCCTTCCTGGGTGTGGAAGGAACACCTGGCCAGCCGACGAGAATCGGTGATGTTCTGCTGCCTAGCACTTCAGGTGCCCCCACCGTCGGGACACATGTCTACAGTGCCTCGCAGTTCGCGGATGCTGATGTCCCTGAGCGGATCAAGGCAGCCCCCCGTCGCCATGCACCGCAAGCTTCAGCGGCGCATGCCTGAAGAGGTAGTCGGTGACGTGAGCGTCGAGGACTTCCACGCCCTCTACAAAGAGCACTTCGGTATCGGTGGATATGAACCCGAACAGGCGTCCGCTGGGAACGTCGAGCTGCTGACCTCAGACGACAGTTGGCGTTACCCAGAATATGAGCAGATTCGACAGACTCCTCAGGATGACGACCTCACTGCCAGCGACCCCGGAGTGCACAACGACCTTGCCGACTTGATCGGCAGGGTTCGATCGGTCGAGACCTTGCGTGAGACCCGCGCCCTGCGCGGCTTCACCCGCCTCACCGACACGCCGCTTGGCCTGGTTGAGGGAAAGCAGCTGCTACGCCGCCGACCCCTCAGCCGAGAGCACGACTGGCTGCCAGCCTACGTAGTCAAGGGCGAAGGCATCTACCTCGAGATCGACCCTGAGAGACTGCAAGAGTGGGAGGAACGTCCCGAGGTCCAGGCACGGGCGCAGCTGATCAATAACCACTACACGGATGCTGCCTCCAGCCGAGGCCTGATAATGCGCGACATCCGCCCGCGCTTCGTGATGATGCACACCCTAGCGCACTTGATGATCAATGAGCTTGTATTCGCCTGCGGGTACAGCTCAGCCTCGCTGCGGGAGCGCCTCTACGTCTCCGACACCCCAGGCAAGGAGATGTCAGGCCTGCTCATCTACACCGCGGCCGGCGACTCAGAAGGCACCATGGGAGGTCTAGTGCGGATGTCCTCGCCCAATAACTTCCAGAAGGTCCTGAAGGCCGCGTTAAGTGACGCGACATGGTGCTCCACCGACCCGGTCTGCATGGACTCTGGAGAGCACGGACAGGGAACCGACTCCTGCAACCTAGCTGCCTGTCATGGATGTGCTTTGGTCCCGGAGACCAGTTGTGAGCATTTTAACCGATTCCTCGACCGGGGACTGGTAGTCGGCTCCTTTAAGAAACCTGACCTAGGGTTCTTCTCACGACTCGTTCACTGATGTTCTAGGACTGAAACCGCTAGCAGGCCCGCGCGGTCACCCCGCAGCGCGTCTTATGAGAAAGCGAACCGCACGGCCGTCGACTGTCCAAAGTGGACGAATACGTCGGGAGCAGTGCGGAAAACACACGCCAACGAACGCAGCCTTCGACTAGTATCGTCAGGAGGGAGGATCGTCGATGCCGAAACCGAATCCCACGTGGATCCGCGAAGAGCTTCTGGTTGTCGCGCACGCCATGCGTACCAAGTCGCTACGATCCAACAAGCCGGGCTGGTCGAAGCTCGAGCCCAAGGACGAGGAGTCGGCTTGGGCATCATCACTCCTGCGCAACGCACCCTTCCATCCTCAAGCCGACCGCGACGAGAAGTTTCGCGGCCCTGGTTCCATTCGAGCCAAGTCGGAGAATCTCAGAACCGCACGCCCCGACTACATCCAAAAAGGGACTAAAACAACCAAGGCAGAAGTCGAGTTCGCCAAGATATACCACGATAACGACGAACGCCTTGCGCTCGCAGCCCAAGAAGTCGAAGAGACCATCCTCAAGCACGCAGGGCAAAAATTCTTCGCACCTACGGAAATCACCCATCCAAGTGGAGCAGCCGAAGGCAAATCGATTTCAGTCGTCAGTCGTCGATACGAAAGAAGCTGGGTACTACGACAGGCGAAGATCGATGCTGTTCTTCGCGGCGGAGGCGTAATCCAGTGCGAGGTCTGCAACTTCAACTTCGCGAAGGTATATGGGCCACGGGGCGAAGGATACATCGAGGTACATCACGTAGAGCCGCTCCACGAGACAGGCGAACGATGGACCGTAATCAATGATCTGGTCCTGCTGTGCTCAAATTGTCACCGAATCATCCATCGCGAACCCGCGACGATAACCCCGCTAGAGCTTCAAAACACGATGGAGGACATATGACACCGTCGGACCCAAGAACTAAAGGGAAAGATAATTTCGGCCTTCTTGCGGAGTTCAGCAAAGACTCTGAAATTAAGCGGGTCGCTCAGGCCTTTCGACGAGTCGATCCGTCTGGCGAACGGTGCGCGTCCGTATTCCGCGACACCTACGACTACTTATATGACGGTCAGCACACTGGTCGCTATCGCTGGAACCAGATCTCCAAGACCGAGAGGGCTCACTACGGATCTCTTTTCGAGATAAAGCTCAGAAGACAGTTCGATGACATAATCGATGACGGCGAAGATCTGGACTTCAACATCAGCGGGATCGAAATTGATTGCAAGTATTCGATGGAGCGGATGGGTTGGATGATCCCTCCCAAGAACCGAGACAAGCTAGTCTTAGGGTGCTTCTCAAACGATGAAATCAACGTTTGGAATATTGGGGTCGTTCGCGCTTCCGATGCATTCTTGAGGACGGGACGAAACTGGGATCGGAAAAAGCAGATCAACTCCTTAGGCAGAAAGAACGTCCACTGGATCTTTCCAGATTCTCCAATGGAACGCAATGTATTACTGGATCTCAGTGACGAAGAGACTCGCCGTATCTTTTCCAAACGAAGCGGTCAGCAGAAACTCAATGAGCTGTTCAGAGTCGTTCAGAACACCCCCATTAGGAGTGAAACTATCGCGACATTGGCCCAGCAGAAGGACTACATGAAGAGAGTTCGCTCTAATAACGGGTCTCGTGATCATCTGAAGGGGGAAGGGTTCCTCATACTGTCGGGAGACTACTCAGCTCAGAAGAATATTTGCATCGAACTCGGGGCTGCAATCCCTAAGCGTGGCCAGGTCGTTAGCCTAAGAGTCTTGGAGGCTCAAGAAGGCGAACGTTTCACTACCAAACTCGATGGCAAGTGCTGGCGTATCGCCGGGAAGGACGAGATAGTTTCAGCAGCAGCACCAAGACTGCCAGAGAGCAAGAAGCCCTCCTAGATCGTCAGCTCACCTTGCTTCTAACTTCTTCAAAGACTTCGGCGCGGTAGTGGTTTTTCTGCCCCACGAAGCCTTTGAAGGACCCTAGAGCGAAGGTTCGATCATCTCCGTCACCCGTACTACTGATATTGAAATCACGAGCCAAGAGTCCAATCCGCTGCTCAAACTCCCTAGTATCTATCTTCTCCCCAGAAGTTTTGATGAGCTGTTTGGCAGTCAGCGGCCTCGGCGCGTTTTTCAATGCCAGGTACAGCGGTTCGTGCTCGACCTCTTCGACGACCGCGTCGAGATTCTTCTCTCGGCCAACGTGGAGCAACGCGTCCCGAATGGACGCTCCGACTGCTCGTGCGACCGGAGGCGGGAAGGCGTTGCCGATCTGCCGGTAGCGGGTTGTCTTACGACCGGTGAATGTCCAGTCATACTCACTAGTGGGCCCCCAGCCCTGGATCCGGGCCACCATGTCAGTTGTGAGCCTAGGGACGTAGGCGCGCGGTGTATCAACCGTCGGCGGTTCATCAGCAATCCCCTTCGCGTCGACCCCTAGTGCAGCCCATGCCTTCTTGGCACGAGTGGGGCCCAGGTCGGCACCACCGTGCTTCTTCGATCCACCAACGATCGTCGGTGCGATGCCCTTCGCGCCCTCGCGCCAAGCATCAGCCCCAGGCCAACCTTCCGAGGCCATCATTGCGTACAACGCCTCGCCGACACCGCCAGCCAGGGGAGTCTTCTCAGGCCACTCAAAGTACCGGGCATCGTCATCAGGAAGCGCCACGAGAATGAAGCGCGGACGAAGCTGCGGCACCCCGTAGTCCTTCGCTTCGAGCAGGCGCCAGTCCGACCAATAGCCGAGTTCAGCAAGCCGGTCTTTCACCCACTGACGGTACGCAGCAAAGCGGGGCATCGACAGCCCTCGAACGTTCTCCAAGAGGACTGCCCTCGGCTTCATGCGGCCAACCAGCTCTACGGCCCAGGCGAAGAGGTCCCGCTCATCGTTCGCGCCTAGCTGCTTGCCGGCAATGGAGAAGGGCGGACACGGAACACCACCCGCCAGGAGATTAACGCCCACGTAGTCATCGGGGTTCCACACATGGTGGTCCTCGGCAGGCTGGCCAGGCTCAGGGACCTCGGCGACGTCGCCAATTGCAACGTTCCAGTCAGGCCGGTTGTACTTCAACGTTGCTGCAGCGTTCTCATCAAGTTCGATCGCGAGGGCGTGCTCGAAACCAGCGAGTTCGAGGCCGAGAGCCTGCCCGCCCGCTCCCGCGCAGATCTCTACGACCCGCAGCGTGTCTCGCGTCATACTTGTCCCTGCCTGCTCACTTCTGTCTGCCTTGCGCACCACAGTCCCCCTCCGAACGATGGAGTCATCCAACCAGGTGCCTCGGACATACATCTTCGCAGGTCGACCCAGCGTCGCCTAGCACCTGTAGGAGCCATCACACGATGGGGAGACTTCATGACATTCTACTTGCTCTTCGAGTCGAGGCCTGAAGCGACGGTCTTCCAAAACGTTGAGATCTTCCGAGCCGCTTTTTCTGCCTCCTCGTCATCCACCAAATATATCCGACCAAAATGCCGCTTGTTAGGTATAGTCAGGTCCAAATAATGGAAACCCGCCCCAACAATGTCGCGAGACGGTATTTTCCGGCCTTCCGATCCTTGGCGGTACTGCGGATTAACCAGATATAGGTCGACGACCACTTTGTCGATCCATGCGTCAACTCGATAAAGCGCGTCTGCGAGGGGGTGTATCTTCAATGGGATCCCACAGTTGCGGATATATGCGAAGGTACGGAGTTCGCGAACGAATGAGCAATAGGCGGTCGCAACCCTCCAGCGCATCGCCTCCCTCGCCTGACCATCATCATATTTCTGCTTTGTTTGCCGGATTCTTTCCACCGCCGGATCCCAGATCATCTCTCGCGCACGTACATCTTCACGGCAAAAGTCTCGGAACCCTTGATAGGTGTAAGGTTCTCCGATTTCCTCGAGTGCGTAATGGAAAACATGCATGAACGCGAAATTTGGGCTCCAGTCCGCCATCTCACGAACTTTCCCAATCCTGGATTTTTTAATTTCCGCCAGCGGAGGTTCTGTTTCAGCCAATACCTTCTCATACTGATCGATTGAAGCTATATAAGGTACGCGAGTGACGTGCTGCAATACGTGTCGAGCAACGGCAGGACGATTCGACTTCCATCGAGCTAGCCTATTCTTAGCGTTATCTGAGGTCCCTAATTGCTCAATGACGTCTTGTGCCGTCGTTTCCGTTTCCATCGATTGGCTCCCAGATCTCCCTAACACCGCGCGAACTCATTTCATGTCGATAGCAAGCATTATTCCTGGTGAGCACCTGCAAAGCCAGAACCCTTGACACATTTGTCGGCTGCAGAGGACGCACCCCTAGCCGCCGCGCCCACCGCGCGAGGAGTATTTCCTCCTCAGCCTTACTATTGGTCGTATAGACTATCTAATGCCGAGCATCCACCGAGAGGACCCCACACCATGCCCCTCACCACCGCCCAGACCGACCGCGCATGCGGTGTCCTGCTCGTCTCGGCCGCCGGGGATGCCCTCGGCGCCGGCTACGAGTTCACGTACCCCGCACCCGACCTCGTCCCCGTCATGAAGGGCGGAGGACTCGGCGACTTCGCCCCCGGCGAATGGACCGACGACACCGCGCAGGCCGTCGCGATCGCCCGGGTCGCCGCCACCGGCGCGGACCTCCGCTCCCCGGCGGCCCGCACCGCGATTGCCGAAGGCTTCCTCGCCTGGTGCGACGGCGACCCGGCCGACATCGGTACCCAGACCGCTGCCGTGTTCGCACACACCGACCGGACCGCCGACGACCTCGGTAGCGCGATGACCACCGCTGCGCGAGCCGTGCACGACATGTCCGGCCGCAGTGCGGGCAACGGCTCGCTCATGCGCACCGGCCCCGTCGCTCTCGCCTACCTCGACGACCCGGAGGGACTGGTCGAAGCCGCCGGTGCCGTCAGCGCCCTCACCCACTACCAGGACCACGCCCAGGAGGCCTGTGCCGTCTGGTGCCTCATGATCCGCCACACCGTCCTCACCGGCCAGTTCCCCACCTTCGAGGACATCGCGCCGTGGGTCCCGCAGCCGGACAAGTGGCGGACCCTCCTCACGGAGGCCGAGCAGAAGGACCCGGGCGAGTTCACCACCAACGCGTGGTCTGTCGGCGCTCTCCAGGCCGCATGGTCGGCCCTCACCCACACGCCGGTGCCGCAGGACGCGCCCGCCCGGCACCTCGTCGACGCCCTGGGCACCGCCATCCGGATCGGCCACGACACCGACACCGTCGCGGCGATCGCCGGTGCACTGCTCGGAGCCCGGTGGGGCGCCTCGGCGGTGCCCGCGGAATGGCGCCGGATCCTGCACGGGTGGCCGTACCCGGCCCAGGAGAAGGGGAACGGCCGGGCGGACGACCTGGTCGACCTCGCGGTCCGTACCGTCACTCACCACTGATGAGTGATGACCGATGAGCACTCGGTCCCTCACACCTCCAGAATGAAGAACACCATCCCGTAGTGGTCGCCGAACCGCTCGTACAGCTCCGCCTCCTGCAGGCCGATCATCAGGTACTCCTCGACGCCGGGCAGGTCCCGGTGCGCGGCCAGGAACCGGGGCGTGCGCTCCCGGATCGGCCCGTAGTAGCCCGTGGTCCACCCCTCGCGCGGCAGCTCGAACCAGTCCAGGCACTCCAGTCCCACCTGCTCGACGACGGCCAGCTTCTCCTCGACCGTCCCGATCCCCTCGTAGGCCTGCGCCCAGAAGTCCTCGACGAAGGCCGGCCGCACGTCCGTCGTCCAGCACAGGTCCGTGACGACCAGGTGCCCACCGGGCCGCACGAACCGCTTCCAGTGCTCCAACCCCTCACGGAAGCCCATCTCCTGAATGGCACCCTCCGCCCACACGAGGTCGAACGCACCCGGCTCGAACTGCGTCTCCAACTCGTCGAAGGACGCCTGCACCGTCGTGACCCGCTCGGCGACGCCCGCCTCCGCGGCGTGCTCCCGCACCTTCTGCAGGAACTCCGGGATCACGTCGAGCGCCGTCACGTGCGCCTCCGTGTGCCGGGCGAGCACGAGCGTCTGCGCCCCGGTGCCACACCCGAGGTCGAGGACCGCGCACGGTCCGGCGCCGGAGTCCGGGGCGGGAGCGGTGCCCCCGTCGGCGGTGGTGCCGGGGGCGGGGCGCCTCGGGAGCGCGTTCAACGCCCGCAGCGTCGCGGCGTCGGTGCCGGGACCCTGGCGCGCGGCGTCCTTGTGGAACTCGACCATGATCTCGACGAAGAGTTCGTCCTCGTCCTCCGCCGACCACTGGGTCTGCGGGGTGGCCGTCAGGTCCTCCGCCGCGCCCGAGGCGCCCTCCCCCTTCCCCTGCACCGTTCCCTTTCGTGGTGCGGGGTCGGTCGGGTTCACCGGTCCCTCGGACTCCCCGATGTGGCCGGTCATCCAGCCGCGCTCGGCACCGGCGGGCTCGGCCTCGCGGGTGTCGTCGGTCTGGTCCATCTCGGGCACTTCCCCTCTGCATCGCTTGCCGCGAGCCTATCGACCCTTTCCGACAGCGTTCTCAGGTGGCGTCATGCACGGCCCCGCGACGTCATACGAGCGCCGGTGGGGTGTGGTGGGTGCCCCAACGTCTCGGGACGATCTCGTCTATCCGGACGAGATCCCCGACCGCGGCTGGCACTGAACCGCACCCCCACGCCACTCACCCGCACGTCGGCGGGCACTTCACGCCGTCACACGCGGGTGAGTTCCGCCTGGAGGACATCCGCCAGGGCGATCGCACCGAAGTCGGCGTCCGCGTCCTCACAGGTCTCCTCCGGCGAGTGGCTGATGCCGGTGGGGTTCCGGACGAACAGCATGCCCGTCGACACGTCGCTCGCCAGGATCCCGGCGTCGTGGCCGGCACCCGACTCCAGGAGCGGCGCCTCGGGCAGCACCTGCTGCATGCGCTGGGACAGCTCCGCCTCGAACTCCAGGGTCTTCTTGCCGGAACCGGTGAACTCGAAGGTGCAGCCCTCCTCCTCGGCGGCCGCGGCACCCTCTGTACGGATCGTCGACAGGATCGACTCCCGCACGGAATCATCGGCGTGCCGGCAGTCGAGGGTGAGCTCCACCGAGTCGGGGATGACGTTCACGCCACCGGGGTGGGCGAGCAGACGACCGACCGTCGCCACGCCCCCGTCCGACTCCGCAGCCGCCCGGCGCACCGCCGCGACGACACCGGCGGCGGCCACCATCGGGTCCTTGCGCAGACGCATGGGGGTGGCACCGGCGTGGTTGCCCTCACCGCGGACCGTCATGGCGTACCGACCGGAGCCGATGATCGACTTGGCGATCGCCACCGGCTGGTCCATGTCGATGAGCCCGACACCCTGCTCCACGTGCAGCTCGATGAACGACCCCATGAGCCCGAGCATCTCCTCGTCCCGGCCGAACCGCGCCGGGTCGTAGCCGTTCTTCTTCGCGGCCTCCGCGAAGGTGATGCCCTCCAGGTCCTTGAGGTTCATGACGGTCGCGGGATCCGCCGCACCGTTGAGCAGCTTGGAACCCAGGCAGGCCTGGTCGAACCGCGAGCCCTCCTCCTCGGGGAAGACGGCGATGACGAAGGGGCGCGCCCCGGGAGCGGTGAAGTCGACCCCACGGGCCACGAGCTCGTCGTAGGCGGCCAGCGCACTCGCCACACCCAGGGGTCCGTCGAAGGCACCACCACCGGGCACCGAGTCCAGGTGCGAGCCGGTCACCAGGGCGTTCTTGGCAGGCTTCCCGGCCCACGCCCACATGATCCCGTTCCGGTCGGTCTGCACGTCGAGACCCCGGGCCTGCGCCTCCCCGGTGAACCACTCGCGGAGGGTGAGCTCGGCCTCGCCCCAGACCGGTCGGTAGTACCCGCCGGTCCGGCCGTCGCGGCCGATGTCGTGGATGTCCCGCAGCATGCTCGTGACGGTCGCCATCGCTCGTGTCCCCTCCGGTGGAGTCTGTGTAGTGTGCTGTGGGACATGATCCTTCCACGACACGGTTACCGCCAGTTTGCGGAGCACACCGTCGTGCCGCCCCCCTCGTCCGGTATCCCGGACGACCACCCGTCCCGGACCAGCACCCGTCCCCGACACCACCAGGAGCACTCCTCAGCATGACCACCACGGATCCCCGCCCCGACGGATTCAACGGAGCCGACGCCCTCCTCCACACCCTCGAGGCCAATGACGTCGACGTCGTCTTCGGCAATCCCGGCACCTCCGAGATGCACTTCGTCGCGGCCCTGGAGGGCACGCAGAAGATGCGCGGCGTCCTCGGCCTCTTCGAGGGCACCGTCACCGGCGCCGCGGACGGTTACGGCCGCATGGCCGGCAAGCCCGCCGCCACCCTCCTCCACCTGGGCCCGGGCCTGGCCAACGGCCTGTCCAACCTGCACAACGCGATCCGTGCCAAGACGCCGATCGTCAACGTGATCGGCGACCACGCCAGCTACCACCGGGACCTCGACGCGCCTCTCACCTCGGACATCGAGGGCACTGCTCGTCCCTTCAGCGACTGGGTCCGCACCTCCGGAGGTGCCGACGCGCTGGCCACCGACACCGCCGAGGCCGTCGCCGTCGCCCGCGAGGGCAAGATCTCCAGCCTCATCCTCCCGGCGGACGCCGCCTGGAACGACGTCCACCCCGACGTCCAGGTGCCCGTCACCGCCCGTCCCGCCGTCGATCGCCGCACCGTCGACGAGGACGCCGTCGACACCGCCGCCCGCGTCCTCAAGGAGGCGGGTCCCCGCACCGCCTTCCTGTTCGGCGAGGGCGCCGTCTCCCAGGAGGCGCTCGAGGCGGGTGTCCGGATCGCCGCCCTCACCGGCGCCGAGGTGTACTCCCAGACCCACCTCTCCCGGATCGAACGCGGCGCCGGCCGCTACAACGTCAAGCGCCTGCCCTACCCCATCCAGGTCTCGCAGCCGATGATGGAGAAGTACGACAACATCGTGTTGGTCGGCGCCAAGATCCCCGTCGCCTTCTTCGCCTACCCGGACCGCCGCAGCCGCATCGCCCGCGAGGGCACCCACTTCGTCGACCTCGGCGCACCGGGCAACGACCCGGTCCGCGGCGTCCGGGCCCTCGCGGATCTCCTCGGCGCCGACGGCACCGGCGATTCCGCCGTCGCCCGCACCGAACTGGCGCTCCCGGACGCGCGGCCCACCGGCACCATCACGCCGGAGAAGTTCGGCCACTTCCTCGCCGGTGCCATCCCGGAGAACGCGATCGTCTGCGACGAGTCGATCAGCTCCGGCGCCACCATCAACTCCGCGACCACGCCCTCACACCCGCACTCGGTGCTCGGTGGCACCGGCGGCTCCATCGGCTGGGCCATGCCCGTGGCGACGGGTGCGGCGATCGCCTGCCCCGACCGCAAGGTGCTCTGCCTCGAGGCCGACGGCTCGTCCATGTACCAGCTCCAGGCCCTGTGGACCATGGCCCGCGAGCAGTTGGACGTCGTCACCTTCATCTTCGCCAACCGCAAGTACCAGATCCTGTGGGGCGAGATGGACAACGTGGGTGTCACGAACGTCGGCAAGAAGTCCGGCGCGCTCCTCGACCTCGACAACCCGGTCATCGACTTCGTCTCGCTCGCCCGCGGCATGGGCGTGCCCGCCGAACGCGCCACCTCGATGGAGGATCTGGGCCGCGCCTACGACGCCGCCATCAACTCCCCCGGCCCCGCCCTCATCGAAGTAGTCCTCTAAAGACCCGCCCCCGACCTGCGCTAGCGCAGGTCGGGGGCGGAGTCGATGTGGGCGGGAGGGGTGTCCCCGCGCCCCGCCCGGCACCTCTACAAGAAAACGGCAAGGCGCTTCACACACCGGCGATGTGCGTGAAGTAGCTGTCCCGGCTCGTGCTCACGTGCGCTTCGACGAGCCCCGCCGCACGATCCGCGTCCCCCGCATCGATCGCGTCGATGATGCGGCGGTGCTCGCTCCACGCCTCGACGCCACGCCGGGTGACGTTGAGCGCGTAGAGCCAGCGGATCTTGCCGGCGATCTGCCGCAGGAGCCCGGCCAGGGAGGCCGAGCCGGAGAGCTCCGCGATCGCCTCGTGGAAGCGGGTGTTGA
The DNA here is from genome assembly GCF_040212315.1 of Brevibacterium litoralis. Lineage (NCBI taxonomy): Bacteria > Bacillati > Actinomycetota > Actinomycetes > Micrococcales > Brevibacteriaceae > Brevibacterium > Brevibacterium litoralis. Next base: position 22,252 of record NZ_JBDIUY010000001.1, read on the forward strand.
GCTCCGCGAGCCCCTCGACCATGCCGGTGGCGATGATGACGTCACCCTCGTCGAGGATCTCGTCGATCTCGGTTCGGATCTCCTTCCAGGGCTGGGAACATTCACCCACGATTTCGTCCCCCTCCCCGGCGGCGTCAAGGCGCGCGGCGCGTTCGGCCGCCTTCCGGGCCATGCGGCCCTCGAGGAAGATCCGCACCGCGAAGAGGTCCGCGGCGTCGTCGACAGGCGGTTCGACGACCGTCGCCCCGGCATAGGGGCGGGTCTCGATGAGCCCCTCGGCCTCCAGCGCCTTGAGGCACTCACGCACGGGTATCCGCGAGACGGAGTACTTCCGGGCCAGCCCGTTCTCCGTCAGGCGCGTCCCGGCGGGCTGCCGGCCCGACAGGATCTCGCCGCGGAGCAGGCGGAGCATCGTCGCCGAGGCGCCCTCCCCCTCGATCGCCACCTCGGACAACTGCACTTCCGGTGAGGACACGTCCCGTGACTGCACTTCGGACATCGACCGCTCAGCTCCTTCGCGTGGCACCGTCGAGCACGGCCCCGTGTCGTTCATGGGTACCGAACAGTACTCCTCGTCGGTCACTGCGATGTTTCACGTGGAACACCTCGCGTCACCGCCCGGTGGCGTAACCCTGGTTGCCCCGGGGGTTGGCCGCCGCCTGCAGGAGCCCCGTCTCCGGGTCGCGGACCACGCACGACAGACGTCCGAGCGCCCAGTCACCGGCCCGTGTGACGACGTGACCGCGACGCTCCAGCCCGCCGATGACGTCCTCCCCGAGCCGGTCCTCGACGACGGCACCTCCGGGCGTCCACGTCCGCGGCCAGAACGACCCGGGCATCGAGGTGGTGTGGAGCGAAGGCGCGTCGATCGCCTGCTGCGGCTCGTACCCGCCGACCAGGATCCGCAGGAGAGCGACGAGCTGCCACTGGTCCTGCTGGTCGCCACCGGGCGTCCCGATCGCCATGACCGGCTGCCCGTCCTTCAGCACGAGCGTGGGCGTGAGCGTGGTCCGCGGCCGATTGCCGGGCTCCAGGTGCGAGGGGCTGTCCTTGTCGAGCCAGTTCATCTGCAGACGCGTACCCAGGCAGAACCCGAGCCCCGGGATCGTCGGCGAGGACTGCAGCCACCCGCCGGACGGCGTCGCGCTCACCATGTTCCCCCACCGGTCGACGACGTCGATGTGGCAGGTGTCGCCGTTCACGCGCCCGTCGGGCCCGGTGACCTCCTGGCCGTCCTCCGCGCCCGAGGCGCCCTGGCCTTCGGCACCTCCCGCGCGGTCCTCCTCCGCCTCCTGGCCGGGCTTGGCCACCGTGGGTTCGCCCAGGCCCATGCGGCTGAGCACCTCCGGGGTCGCGGCACCGGCCGGCAGTTCCGTCATGAGGGGCGGGAGCACGGGGTTCGGGACCGAGGCGAGCCGGCCCGGCCGGAACTCGAGTGAGGCCTCCTCGCCGATGAGGGCCCGGCGCTCGGCCGCGTACTCCTCCGAGAGGAGGACGTCGAGGTCCACGTGATCGTCGCCGTAGTAGGTGTCGCGATCGGCCAGCGCCAGCTTGAGCGCTTCGAGGATCGTGTGTACGCCGATCTCGGTGCCGGGATCCAGCCTCTCGTCCTCGAACCCGTCGAGGATCTTGAGCGCCTGGAGCAGCACCGGACCCTGCCCCCAGGCCCCGGTCTTCGCGATCGTGTACCCGCGGAAGTCGATCGTCACGGCGTCCTCGAAGTCCGCCTGGAAGCCGGCGAAGTCCCGGGCCGTGATGACACCGGCGTAGTCGCCGCCATCGGAGTGCCGGTGCGGGGTGCGCACGAAGGGGTCCACGGCCTGCGCGACGACTCCGGTCCGCCATTCCTCCCGCGCGGCGGCCACCCGCTCGGCCCGCGCCCCGGGAGCGGCCTCCGGCGCACCCGCAGCCTCCTCACCAGCGGTGACGAGGCGCCGGAGCACGCCCGCCCAGTCGGGGTTCGTGAGCACCTGCTGCGGTCGGGGCACCTGCCCGTCGGGCATCCACAGCTCCCGGGAGCTCGGCCAGTGCTCGGTGAAGAGGTCCTCGACGAGGCCGATCGTCCGAGCCACCCGCGGCACGATCGGATGACCGTTCTCGGCCAGGTCGATGGCGAAGTCGAGGACGTCCGCGATCTCCCACGACCCGTGGTCCTCCAGTAGCTTCAGCCACGCGTCCGTGGCGGCGGGGATCGCGGCGGCGAGCGCGCCGGCACCCGGCACGAGCTCGAGCCCGAGACCCGTGTAGTGGTCGATCGTCGCACCGGCCGGGGCCGGTCCCTGACCCATCATGATCTGCGGGCGGTCCGGCTCCTCCGCCGTGGCGAAGACACCGGTCATGTCACCACCGGGCCCGTTGAGGTGCGGTTCGACGACCTGCAGGACGAAGGCACCGGCCACGGCCGCGTCGAAGGCGTTGCCGCCACGTTCGAGCACGGACTGCGCGGCCGAGCTGGCCAACCAGTGGGTCGAGGCGCTCATCCCGAACCCGCCGCGGAGGGTCGGACGGGTCGTGTCCTCGGGCCCGGGCACGAAGGAGGACGAGGGGGGAGGGAACGGGGAGCCCGCTGCGGTGCCGGAGTCGGCGGTGACGGGGTCGGGGGCGCTCATACGGCGTCCTTTCCGAGGGATTGAGGGGCACATCGGGTGCTCACGATCGTATACACCTCGCGCCCGATCCGGCTCACTCCCCGCCGAACCCGATGCTCCCGGCCGGTCCGCTCAGGGTGGCCCGCAACGCGAAGGCGTCCGCATCCACGACGGTCGTGTCCGCGGCACCGAGGACCTCGAGGGCCTTGGTGGTGCTCTCGATGACCGGTGTACGGACCTCGAAGACGTCGAGTCCCATCCGTCCGATCTCCCCGAGCGCCGGGTGCACGGAGTCCTGCCAGTCGATGAGGAAGGGCTGGACACCCTCCTGCGGCAGCGGCAACCGCTGGGTCAGGCGCCATTCGAGCAGGTCACCGGCGGGGGTCCGCCGCGACATGTCGTTGACGACCCCGAAGTCGACCCCGGCGGTCCGGGCATCCGCCACCCGGTCGTCGAAACCGGCCGGATGCACGGCCCAGGTCACGAGCGTCGGTTCCGTGATGGCCTCCAGCCCGAAGGCGAGCGGGGCGCCCTCCGGCACGTCCTGTTCGAGGTCCGGACCGATGATCTCCAGGTACATGAGCGGCCGGTCCTCGGCCCCGGCGTCGGTCCCCGCAGCGGTTCCGTCGGGAGTGGAGGGCGCCTCGGCGGCGGTTCCTGTCGGATCGAGCCCGACCAGGTAGTTGGCGGTCCCGCGTCCCTCGTGGGCGCCGCCGTAGGTGGGGACGATGCCGGTGCGGGCGGTGAAGTCGTGGACGCCGGCGGCGAGATCCGGCACGGCGAGGACGAGATGGTCGAGTGCGGCGGGGATGCTCATGCACGTCACAGTACCCGCGCCTCCTGAACCGTCTACTGGACGGTAGGGAGTGCCCGGTCGACAGTTGGGACGGGATCAGAGGGCGAGCGCTTGCGACTCGACGGTGAACTCCCCGTCCGCTCCCCGGAACACGGCACGGAGGCCCGGGGTGGTGCCGGGGTCGACGGGCACCTCGGGAGCGCCCAGGAGGCCCAGGACACGGGACGTCCCCGCGGGGTCCGAGGAGACTGCGCGGAAGTCCCGGAGTTCGACCGTCGGCATGGACACGGTCGACGGGTGCGGCGAGTCCTGCCAGTCGATGAGGAAGGGCGGGACGCCGTTCTGCGGCAGGGGCAGCCGGCGGGTCAGGCGCCAGCGGAGGGTGTCGCCGCCCGGCGTGGTCCGGGACATGTCGTACACACGCCCGAGGACCGTGTCGGTGAGGCCCGCGACCCCGACGCCCGCGACCGTCCGGTCGAAGTCAGGAGGTTGAACGGCCCACCGTTGCAAGGTCATCCCCGTGACACCCTGCAACCGGTCGGCCGCCAGGGAGGTGTCCTGTTCCGGATCCGGCCCGATGATCTCCAGATAGACCGGAGGAATACCGGCCGGAACAGGACCCTGCCACCCTAGAGGAGCGAGCCGCAGAAGTGCATTCGCCGTCCCCTTCCCGGGATGGGATCCCCCCCGGGACGGCCCGCGCGCCGGAGAGTCTCTCGAATTCGGCGACGCCCGCTTCCAGGTCGGGGACGGCGATGACGAGGTGGTCGAGGCAGGGCGGGAACGGGGAGCGCGTCATGGGGCCACGGTACGTCGGGCGTGCTCACCCGGACCCGGTCCGTGTCTCCCGGTGTCCTGATGTGTCCGCTGATGTGTCCGCAGATGTGTCCCCAGGTGACGGGGTGGTGTTCACCCGCCGGACGCCGGGGACTAGAATCGGGGCCGTGTTCACGACCATGACCTCGGTGCGCGGCTGGCGCCGCTTGCACATCGACCTCATGCTCGTCACGACCGTGAGCTGTTGACCTCCGGCGTCGCGAGCCCCGTCGTGCTGCCCGCATCCGGCTGAGAGTCCGGGAGCGCGCCTCTTGACCCCTTGAGATCCCCGGGCTCCGGTGTCCTCCTCCGGCACCCGGAATCGAGAGGGCACACATCCGTGAATTCCGCCTCGAGAACCGTCGATTCATGACGTCTCGATCGCGTCGTCATCCCCACCCCATCACACAGTCCCCATCACACAGTCGTCCCCGCCCCACGAACACGAGGAACCCTCACCATGACGGCACACCGTGCCACCGGTGCGCGTACGCCACGCGCACCCCAGCCCACCGCGTACAGCGCCGCCCTCGGCGACGCGACCGCCCGCACCGGAACCACCACCCGCGGCAGCGCCTTCCGGAACACCACCCGGAGCACCACCGCCACCCGCCGCGGCTTCCTTGGCCTCGGCGCCTCGCTCGCCGGGATCACGGCCCTGGCCGCCTGCACCCCGCAGGACACCCTCGACGTGAGCGCCGCGACGGCCGGGGGTCCCGTGACCGGCGGGATCCTCGACTACTTCGAGCCCCAGACCTGGACGACGCTCTACCCGCCGTCGGTCGGCTTCTACCCGAACGGCGGGATCATGAACAACATCTCCGACCGCCTGCTGTGGCAGGACCCGGAGACCCTGGAGCTGTACCCGTGGATCGCCGAGGACCTCCCGGAGATCAACGACTCCGCCACGCAGTTCACGTTCCGCATCCGCCCCGGCGTCACCTACGCCGACGGCAGTCCACTGGACGCTGCGAACGTCGCGAAGAACTTCGACCTCTTCGGCCGTGGTGACACCGAGCGCGCCCTCCCGGTCTCCGAACAGATCGCCAACTACGACCGCGCGGAGGTCCTCGACGACCTCACGGTCCGGTTCCACTTCACCGCTCCCTCGCTCGGTTTCCAACAGGCGGTGTCGACCATGAACCAGGGACTGCTGGCCGATTCGACCCTCGACCTCGACTCCGAGGGCTTCGGCCCGGGTTCCGCGACGAAGATCATCACCTCGGGCCCGTTCCACATCACCGAGGAGGCCGTGAGCACCAAACTGTCCGTCCGCGTCCGCGAGGACTACGACTGGGCCCCACCACACCTGGCCCACCAGGGACGCGCCCACCTGGACGGCATCGACTACCGGGTCAACCAGGAGTACTCGGTGCGCGTGGGTGCACTCGTCTCCGGGCAGGTGCACGGTCTGCGCGACCTCCAGGCCCCGGACGAGGCCCGCATCGAGGAGGCCGGACTCCAGGTCTTCGCGAAGGCGACCAACGGCATCAACAACGGCATGAGCTTCCGCTTCCGCCACCCCTTCCTCCAGGACGTGCGGGTCCGCCGCGCCATCATCCGGGCGATCGACCGGCAGGAGATCGTCGACAAGCTCTTCACCCCCAACTTCCCGCTGGCCCGGGGCATCATCGGATCGAACGCCTGGGGGTACGTGGACCTCGCCGAGTACTTCCCGTACGACCCCGACGAGGCCGCGGCACTCCTCGACGAGGCCGGCTGGACCCGTCCCGCGGGTTCCACCGGCATCCGCACGAACGCGGACGGCGAGCGCCTGCAGCTGGGGGTGAACATCGCCCTTCCCCAGCCGCGCTCCCGCGAGGTCCAGACCCTCGTCCAACAGCACCTGGCCCGCGTGGGCATCGGCTGGACGATCAACGAGGGCGACCAGTCGCAGCAGACCCTGAACTCCCTCGACATCGACAAGGTGAACGTCTACCACTCGATGGTCGCCCGCGCCGACTACGACAACGTCCGCTCGAACTGGCACTCGGTCAACCGCAACGCCTTCCTCAACGCGGAGTCCGACGAGGGCACCGACATCGGCCCGCGCGATCCGGAGATCGACCGCCTGCTCGACCACATGGCCTCCCGGCCGACCGACGAGGAGCGCAACGAGGCGGCCATCGCCTTCCAGCGCTACCTCGCCGAGAACGCCTACGTCCTCCCCTTCTTCGAGGAGCCCCAGGTCTTCGCCTTCCGGCGTGCCGTGCAGGGCTTCGCGACGGAGCCGGTGGGACGCCCCGCCTTCTACGACACCTGGCTGGCCGACGAGAACTCCGCCGAGAACTCCGCTGCCCGGAACGAAGGAGCCTGACATGAGTCCCCGATACCTGCTCCTGCGCCTGGGACAGGCGGTCCTCGTCCTGTTCCTCGCCTACTCGCTCGCCGCGATCCTGTTGCAGATCCTCCCGGGTGACGGCGTCATGGCCCGCTATGCCGACCCCGCGCTCGGACTCCCGGCCGAACAGATCGCCGCGATCCACGCCAGTTACGGCGCCGACCTGCCCTGGTACCTCCAGTACTGGAACGGTCTCCGGGGTGTCCTGCAGGGCGACCTCGGCTACTCGGTGAACTCCGGGGCCGCCGTCTCGACCCTCGTGACCGAAGCGCTCCCCTCGACGCTCCAGCTGGCGCTCGTCGGGTTCCTGGGCGCCGTCGTCCTCGCCGTCGCCGTCGCGGTCCTCGCCACCTACGGCGGGTGGACCGCCCTGCGCCGCGTCTTCGACTCGGTGCCCTCGCTGTTCATCTCGGTGCCCGTGTTCTGGCTGGGCATCATCCTCGTCCAGATCTTCAGCTTCTCGCTCGGCTGGGTCGACGTCGTCGAACCCGGACCCGTCGAGAGCCTGATCCTCCCCGGTCTCACCGTCGCGGTCCCGCTGTCGGCCCCGATCGCCCAGATCCTCATCCAGTCGATCAACGAGGTCCGCACCCAGCCCTTCGTCAAGGTCACCCAGGCCAAGGGCGCCACCGAGGGCTGGATCCTCGTGAACTCCGTGGCCCGCAACTCGCTGCTCCCGGCGCTCACCATCACCGGCCTCGTCTTCGGCGAACTCGTGGCCGGCGCCGTCATCACGGAGACCGTCTACGGCCGCGCCGGGATCGGGGCGCTCACCGCCCAGGCCGTCGCCGACCGCGACAACCCCGTCCTGCTCGCCGTCGTCGTCCTCGCGACCCTCGGCTACGTCCTCGTCAACCTGATCGTCGACCTGCTGTACCCCGTCATCGACGTCCGCCTGCGCCGGACCTCCCGGTCCGCATCGAGAACCACCGCACACGAGGCGCCCTCCACCCCCGACACCACCGACCTCTCCCCCGCCCTGCAGGGCGCCGGTGGCACGCCGGGCACCCACGCGCAGGGCGCCTCGGCGGCGTCCGACACCACGAACCCGGGAGGCACCCGATGACCGCCGCCACTCTCACCACCGACCCGGGCACCCCCGGCACCGGGGCGCCCGCGACCACCCGCGGGCGCGCCACCGGGACGGCACTGACCCGGTTCCTCCGCCGCACCGGCCCGCTCACGATCGTGGCCGCCGGCATCCTCCTGATCGCCGTCCTCATGGCGCTCGTACCCGGGCTGTTCACGCGGGAGAACCCGCTCGACGGCGGGGACACGGCGGCCCTGCTGGCGCCGAGTGCGGACCACTGGTTCGGCACCGACCAGACCGGGCGCGACGTGTTCGCCCGCGTCGTCCACGGCGCCTCGCAGTCGCTGCTCGCGGCACTCGTGGCCGTGGGCGTCGGCCTCGTCGTGGGCTCGGCGATCGGGCTGGTCGCCGGCACCCGCCGCGGCATCGTCGACGACGTGCTCATGCGTTTCATCGACGTGCTCCTCTCGATCCCCGGCCTGCTGCTGAGCCTCACGGTCGTCATCCTGCTGGGTTTCGGCACCATCAACGCGGCGATCGCCGTCGGTGTCACCTCGATCGCCCAGTTCGCGCGTCTCACCCGCGCGCAGGCCGTGCGGATCAACACCTCCGACTACGTCGCCGCGGCCTACGGCTCCGGCGGGAACTACTGGTCGGTGCTCGGCCGCCACGTCCTGCCCAACGGACTGGGCGCCGTCATCGCCCTCGCCGTCCTGCAGATCGGCTGGGCCATCCTGCAGATCTCGACCCTCGGGTTCCTGGGCTACGGCACCCCGGCACCCACCCCCGAATGGGGCCTCATCATCGCCGAGGGACGCAACTTCGTCGCGACCTCCTGGTGGCTCACCGTGCTGCCGGGCCTGGTCGTCATGCTCGTCGTCCTCTCCACCCACCGCATCGGCAGCGCACTGAGGGAGCTGAGCGCATGACCCCCACCGACACCTCCACCGCCGGCACCACCGCCGCCGCCGAGGCGCCCCGCACTCACGAGGACCGCTCGGCGGACACCCCCGTCGTCCTCTCGGTCGAGGGCCTCGACATCTCCTACCGCTCGCGGTCCGGCGACCTGCTCGCCGCCGTCGAGGGTGTGTCCCTGCAGGTGAGGGCCGCACGGACGACCGCGGTCGTCGGAGAGTCCGGCTCGGGCAAGTCCTCGACGGCCTCGGCCGTCATCGGTCTGCTCGCCCGCAACGCAGTGACAGGTTCCGGCCGGATCCTGCTCGGCGACCGTGACCTCGCCACCCTCACCCCCGGCGAGTGGCGGGCCGTGCGCGGAGCGCGGATCGGTTACATCCCGCAGGACCCGGGCAACTCGCTCAACCCGCTCAAGACGATCGGCGCCTCGGTCGCGGAGTCCCTGCGGATCCACCGGAAGGCCGACACGCAGCAGGCCCGGGCCCGCGTCCTCGAACTGCTCGACCGCGTGGGCATCGACCGGCCGGAACTGCGGGCCGACCAGTACCCGCACGAACTCTCCGGCGGTATGCGCCAGCGCGTCCTCATCGCCGCGGCGATCGCGCTCGAACCGGACCTCATCATCGCCGATGAGCCGACCTCCGCCCTCGACGTCACCGTCCAGAAGCGGATCCTCGACCTCCTCGACGACCTGCGTGCCGAGGGCGCCGGGATCCTCTTCATCACCCACGACCTCGCGGTCGCTGCGGAACGTGCCGACGAACTCGTCGTCATGCAGGGCGGGAAGGTCGTCGAGTCCGGTCCCGCCGTCCAGGTGTTCACGCAGCCGGAGTCCGACTACACCCGCCGGCTGCTGGCCGACGCCCCCTCGCTCGTCGACCTCACCACCCACGGGACCGGCTCCCACGGCGCAGGCCCGCGCGCCGCGACCGCAGCGGCGGACGGGCGGCCCGCGGAGGGTGCCCGGGGGCAGGGCGCCTCGGCGGCGGATCCCGCACCCACCCTCCTGGAGGTCTCCGGGCTCACCCAGGTGTACGGACGGGCGGCGAACGGCGACGTCATCGGCCTGGAGGACGTCGGGTTCTCCGTGCCCGAGGGGACGACGCACGGGATCGTGGGCGAGTCCGGATCGGGCAAGTCGACGCTCGGCAAGATCCTCACCGGGTTCCTCGACCCGCAGGCGGGCACCGCGCGGATCGGCGACTTCGACGCCGCCGCACTCCCCCGCGGCGGGAGCCTGTTCGGCGGGGCGGCCCGCCGGGAGCGCAAGGCGTTCCACAAGGCGGTGCAGCTGGTCCACCAGAACCCCTACTCGGCGCTCGACCCGGCGCACTCGATCGCGTCGACGCTCACCGAGCCGCTGCGGAACTTCCGGCTCGGCACCCGCACCGACCGTGCGCGGGCCGTGCGGGAGGCGATGGACCGGGTGGCGCTGCCCGCGCGACTGCTGACGCGGCGGCCCCGGGAGCTCTCCGGCGGTCAGTTGCAGCGGGTGGCGATCGCCCGCGCCCTCATCATCGAGCCACGTCTGGTCGTGCTCGACGAGGCGGTCTCCGCGCTCGACGTCACGGTCCAGGCACAGATCCTGCGGCTGCTCGACGACCTGCAGCAGGAGCTCGGTCTCACCTACGTGTTCATCAGTCACGACCTCGCCGTCGTGCGGCAGATCGCGGACACCGTCTCGGTGCTCTCGAAGGGCCGTCAGGTCGAGGCCGGGCCGACCGCGCGGGTCTACTCCGACCCGCAGGAGGACTACACGAAGCGGCTCCTCGCCGCGATCCCGCGACCCACCACCCGAGAGAAGTGAGGACCCCATGACCACACTCGACGAACGGACGGTCCCCGACGCGGACATCATCGACGTCCTGGCCGAGATCGCCCCCGGGTCTCCCCTGGAGGAGTGGCGTGGCCACCGTGCCCAGGCGAAGGAGAACGCGCAGAGGAGTTTCGTCGCGCTGTTGGAGCCGGCCGCACCCGGGGACTTCACGCACGGGCAGCGGTACGCGGTCGCGACCTTCGTGGCCGGATTGCTCTCCGATGAGTCCGCTTCGACTTTCTACGGGGATCTACTCTCCGACGAATACGAGGACGATTCCGTCATCGAGGCGCTCTCCGGCGCAGTCGCCGCCGCGCAGCGCACCGGACCGTACGGCGCCTATGCGCCCGCTCCCCTGGCCGGTGAGTCCGTGGCCGGGCAGGAGTACCGGGTCCCGGGTACCGCGGCACGGGTCCTCGGTACCCGGCTCGTCACGGCCCTGGAGTACACGCACATGCTCGTGCTCCACCCGCGGGACGCGGCACCCGGGCGACTGCAGCCGCTCTTCGACGCCGGCTGGGACGAGGACGGGATCGTCTCGCTCGGACAGCTCGTGTCCTTCCTCAACTTCCAGATCCGGTTGGCCGGTGCGCTCCGGGTGCTCGGGGAGAACCCCGGTGGGGACGACCGGGCCGGGGGTGGCGCGGGTGATGCAGGCGGGGCGGGCGCCTCGGCAGCGGGGGTGTCCGGTGGTGGCACCGTCGGTGCGGGCGGTGACAGTGACCCGGCCGATGACCCGCGGGAGGAGATCCCGGCGGGGCCGGTGCGTGTCCTCGAATACCCCGACCTCGACCGGCCGCAGGTGTTCCGGCAGGGCGGGCTCGACTGGGTCCCGTGGATCGCGCCCCCGACCGAGGAGGAGCTCACAGAGCGCCAGGTCGAGTCGCTGGTGAAGCCCGAACGGACGAAGAGCGCCTACTTCCGGCTCCTCGCGCGCGACCCCGATGCACTGGAGGCGCGGACCCTTACGGATCTCGACATCTTCTTCAACTTCAGCGACGGCCTGCCGAGTGCCGAACGGGAGCTCGCGGCCACCGTCGCCAGTCGGCTCAACGGCTGCCTGTACTGCGCCTCGATCCATTCGCGGCGGGCGGACCAGGAATCGGAGGGACGCACGGAGGACATCGAACGGTTACTCGCCGAGGGTGTCGGGGCGGACCTGGGATCCGAGCGGTGGAACGCCGTCGCGGCGGCGGCCGTCGCGGTGACCGCGACGCCCGAGACGTTCGGCCCCGACCACGTGGAGCGCCTCCGTGCGGCCGGGCTGAGCGACGGGGAGATCATCGACGTGATCAACGGTGCGGCCTTCTTCAACTGGGCCAACCGGCTCATGCTGTCCCTCGGAGAACCCACCCCCTTCCGGCTGGGCTGATCCACCTGCCGCCCGCACCGCGGCACCCCACCGGCTGAGTCCGGAGCCGCCCCGGCAGTGCTCGACTCCGCCCCGATATCTTTCACGACCCTCGGTATGTCGCGACATACCGAGGGTCGTGAAAGATATCGGGGCGGTTGACTGAGGGAACCCCTACCGCAGGCGTTCGGTGACCTCCCGGGCCGTCGACCGGACGCGTTCGGCGACCTCCTGTTGCCGGTGGGCCCGTTCCTCGTCGGACTCCTCGGCACCCTCGCCGAGCGACACCCCGACGGCGGCGACCGGACGGTCCAGGACGTCGAACACCGGCGCGGCGACCGTCCACACACGCGGGGTGATCTCCCCGTGTTCGAGTGCGTGACCCTCGGTCCGGGTCCGGGTCAACAGGGCGTGCAGTTCGGCCAGGGACCGCGGACCGGTACCCGTGCGGCTCACAAACCCCTCGGAACCGGACAGCCGCGCCTCGTTCGACAACAGCGCGACGACCTCCCGGCGCGACATCGCCGACATGATCGCCCGTCCGGTCGCGGTGAGATAGGTGGGCATCCGCACGCCCGTCGCGGTGATGAGAGCGATCGAGTTCGCGGCCTGCTCCTTGAGGACGTAGACGGTCTCCCAACCGCGCAACACCGCCAGTTGCGCGGTCCCACCGGTCTCGTCGGCCAACCTCCGGACGCTCGTCTGCGCCAGTCGTTGCAAGGGGTTGCTCCGCACGTAGGCACTTCCGAGCTCGCTCACGCCGGCCCCGAGCACGTATCCCTGGTCGACCTTCGTCACGAGTCCGAGTTCGTCGAGCACCGACAGGAGTTCGTACACGCTCGACCGCGGGAATCCGAGGGAGCGGACGAGCGCACCGGCACTCACCGGCCGATTGCCGGCGGCCAGGTGCCGCAGGATCGCGACGGACCTGCGCAGAGCGGGGACCTCGGGCACCTCAGGACCTCACAGATCCAGGAGGGAGTAAGCCGTCCGGTACAGCGCGGCCACGTCTCCGAGCGCGGTGTGCGCACCGTCGCGGGCCACGACCCGACCGGCCACGAGCACCTCGCGGGCGTCCTGCGCGGTCGCAGCGAGCACCAGTTGTTCGTCCACGCTCCCGATCGTACGGACACTCGCGTCGTCGACGACGACCACGTCGAGCGGACCCCCGGGAACCAGGCCCGCGGGCAACCCGAGCGAACGGGATCCGCCGGTCGTGAGCGCGGCGACGAGGTCCCCGGGCGCGAACCGGCCGCGTTCCCCGCTGCCCAGACGTTCCCCGGCCTCCAGGCCGCGCACCTCCAGCAGTGGGTCGAGGACGACGTGCTGGTCGGAACCGAGCGCCACGGAGGCACCCGCATCGGCGAGCGCCCGGGCCGGGCCGATCCCGTCGGCCAGATCGGCCTCCGTCGTCGGACACATGACGACCGAGGCGCCCGCCCCTCCCAGCGCCGCGACGTCGGCCTCGGTGAGGTGGGTGGCGTGGACCGCCGACAACCGTGGACCCAGCGTCGGGAGCACCCCGGTGCGCTCCAGCAGGCCCGTCGGGGTGACCCCGTAGGCCTCACGGCAGGCGGCGTTCTCCGCCGGCTGTTCGGACAGGTGCACGTGGACGGGACCGTCGAGGGACGCGAACCGGGCGATCGCGGCCTCGGGGACCGCCCGGACCGAATGGATCGCCGCCCCCACCGTCACCCGGTCGGAGACACCGGCGAGCACCTGCCGCAGCGCCGTGTGTCGCTCCAGGTAGGACTCGATGTCCCCGTCGGTGAAGCGCTGCTGCTCCTCCCCCGGCGGCTGCGGCCCGTCCGCCCCGATCCCACCGGTGAGATAGGCCGTGTCGAGGAGCACGAGACGGATCCCCGCGTCGACGGCCGCCTGTGCCAGTGCGCGTTCCATCGCGTGGTCGGGGTACGGCGTGCCGTCGGGGCGGTGGTGGACGTAGTGGAACTCGCCGACGGCCGTGTACCCGGCGGTGACCATCTCCGCGTAGACCGCGGTCGCCACGGCCCGGTAGATCTCCGGGTCGAGCTGGGCGGCCGCCCGGTACATGACGCTCCGCCAGGTCCAGAACGTCCCGCCGTCGCCGTGGGTGCGGCCGCGCAACAGGCGGTGGAAGGCGTGCGAATGCGCGTTGACGGCACCGGGCAACGCCAGACCGTCGTGCACCGTCCAGTCGTCCTGCGGATCCCGTACTCCCGACTCCGACGCCGTGATCGTGCCGCTCGCATCGACCTCGATCCGGACGCCGTCCGCGACCCGCTCACCGGTCCACGCCCGGCGGAACCAGTGCGTGCTCATGCCCGCACGTCCCCCGCCGCCGAGGCGCCCGCACCGTTCCCCGCGGGCGCGCGCCCGTCGAGGACCCGACCGTCGGTGTCGGTGAGCGTGTGTCGGAAGGTCGCGACCGCCTCGGCGGCGGCCATCGCCGCACCCGAGGTCACGTAATCGGTGACCGTTTCCAGCTCCGGGGACAGGAACCGGTCGGGGCCGGGACCGGCCACGCGTTCCCGCAGTCCGGCGACGACGGCCCCGGTGACGGGACCGGGGACGGCATGTGGGTCCTCGGCAGTGCGGAGGTCGGCGGCACGGGCGGCGGCGTACATCTCGACGGCGAGGACCCGGCCGAGATCGGCGACCGAGGCGCGCAGCTTGCGGGCGGCGGACCAGCCCATCGACACGTGGTCCTCCTGCATCGCCGAGGAGGGGATCGAGTCGACACTCGCCGGGGTGGCACGCCGCTTCATCTCGGAGACCATCGCCGCCTGTGTGTAGTGGGCGATCATGAGCCCGGAATCGACACCCGCGTCGTCGGCGAGGAAGGGCGGCAGACCCTGGTTGCGGGCGACGTCCATGAAGCGGTCGGTCCGACGCTCGGCGATGTTCGCGACGTCGGCGGCGACGATCGCGAGGAAGTCGAGGGCATGGGCGAGCGGGGCACCGTGGAAGTTGCCGTTCGAGGACACCGAGCCGTCCGGTAGGACCACGGGGTTGTCGATGGCCGCGCGTAGCTCGCGGGCCGCCGTGGTCGCGGCGAAGGCGAGCGTGTCCCGGGCCGATCCCGTGACCTGCGGGGCGCAGCGCAGGGAGTACGCGTCCTGGACGAGGTGGGTCGAGTCCTTGTGCCCGGCGACGACCGGGGAGTCGGCGAGCGCGGCGAAGGTGTTCGCGGCACTCGACTCCTGGCCGGGATGGGGCCGCAGGGGCGCGTGGAGATCCGGGGCGAACACCCGGTCGGTGCCCAACTGCGACTCCACGCTCATCGCCGCGGTGAGGTCCGCCGTCGACAGCAGGTTCTCCAGGTCGTACAGGGCCATGACGAGCATCCCGAGCATGCCGTCGGTCCCGTTGACGAGGGCCAGTCCTTCCTTCTCGGCGAGGACGAGCGGTTCGAGACCCGCCGCGGCGAGCGCCTCGGCGGCGGTGGTGAGCGCACCCGAGGCGTCCCGCACCGGGCCCTCCCCCATCGCGGCGAGTGCACAGGCCGACAGCGGTGCGAGGTCGCCGGAGCAGCCGAGCGAACCGTACTCGTGGACGACCGGGGTGATGCCCGCGTCGAGCATGCCGACGTAGACCTGCAGGGTCTCCGGGCGGACACCGGTGCGGCCCGTGGCGAGCGTACGGGCACGCAGGAGCATGAGGGCGCGGACGACCTCGCGTTCGACCTCCGTGCCCATGCCCGCGGCGTGCGAGCGGATGAGCGACTTCTGCAGTGCGGTGCGCAGGTCCGGTTCGATGTGACGCTGGGCCAGCGCGCCGAACCCGGTCGAGACCCCGTAGACGGGACGGTCGGCGGCGGCGAGCGCGTCGACCGCCGCACGGCCCGCGGCCACCGCGTCGAGGACGGCCGGCGGGATCCGCACCGGGGCGTCGTACCGGGCGACGGCGACGACCTCACGGAAGGTGAGCGTCTCCGGGTCCAGGTCGACGACGTCGAGGGCGCCGGTGGCGCGGGGCTCGGTCATGTGGGAGGTCCTTTCGGTCGTGGGATGCCGGCATCGGTGCCGGCAGGGTGTCAGAGGGGAGACGTGTAGGGCGCCGGATTGGTGGCCACGCGTTCACCGGCGCGGTACACCTCGGCGACCTGCGGGACACCCGGCCGGTAGGCCAGGTACCGGTGGGAGGGCGCGTCGAGCACGAGGAAGTCCGCCCGGGCGCCGGGCGTCAACCGACCGACATCGGTCCTCTGCAGGGCCGCGGCACCGCCGGCGGTCGCCGCCCACACCGCCTGGTCGACGGTGAAGTGCATGTCGCGGACGGCCACGGCGATGCAGAAGGGCAGCGAACTCGTGAAGCACGACCCGGGGTTGCAGTCGCTGGCGAGCGCGAGCGTCACACCGGCGGCCAGGTAGCGACGGGCGTCCGGGTACGGCTGTCGGGTGGAGAACTCAACGCCGGGAAGGAGCGTGACGACGGTGCCCGCCGCGGCGAGGGCCTCCAGGTCGGCGTCCGAGGCGAAGGTCGCGTGGTCCGCACTCGCGCACCCGTGCCGGGCCGCCAGTTGCAGCGCTCCCGAGGCGCTCAGCTGGTTGGCGTGCAGTCGCGGGCGCATGCCGTGGGCGGCCCCGGCGTCGAGGATCCGCGCCGTCTGGTCCTCCGTGAAGGCACCCTCCTCGCAGAACACGTCGATCCAGCGGGCCTTCCCGGCAGCGGCCGGGACGATCTCGTCGACGACGAGGTCCACGTACGCCTCGGGGTCGTCGGCGTACTCCGGGGGCACGACGTGGGCGGCGAGCAGGGTCGCCTCGTCGGTGTACCGGCCGATGATGTCGAGGGCACGTACCTCGTCGGCGGTGGTGAGCCCGTAACCGGTCTTGATCTCCGTCGTCGTCGTGCCCGAGTGCAGGGCCTGGCGGACCAGGCGCGCGAGGTTGTCCTCCAGTCGTTCCTCCGTGGCCTCCCGGGTCGCGGTGACCGTCGTGCGGATGCCGCCGGCGGAGTAGGCCTCACCGGCCATCCGGGCGGCGAACTCCTCCGATCGGTCCCCGGCGAAGACCAGGTGGTTGTGGCTGTCGACGAAACCGGGCATCACGGCACGGCCGGCGACGTCGAGCACCGTGGTGGCGGGCGCCTCGGCGGCGGGGAGGTCCGCGCGGGCCCCGGCCCACACGACCCGACCGTCCTCGACGAGCAGGGCCGCGTCCTCGACGAGCCCGAGGAGATCGGGGGCCTGCGGGTCGTTCGTGACGAGTTCACCGATACCGGTGACGAGGGTGCGCACGTCTCATCCCTCCGGGACGGTGTCGGGGACGGCGGGGGCGGCAGCGGTGTCCGCGGCCGGCCGGTGGTCGAGGCCGGCGTCCATCGGCACGCGGATGCCCCGCCCGGAGGCCACCTCGTGGGCGCGGTCGTAGCCCGCGTCGACGTGGCGGAGGACGCCCATGCCGGGATCGTTGGTGAGCAGGCGCTGCAGTTTCTGCGCGGCGAGCTCGGTGCCGTCGGCCACCGACACCTGACCGGCGTGGATGGAGCGGCCCATGCCCACACCACCACCGTGGTGGAGGGACACCCAGGTGGCACCCGAGGAGGTGTTCACCAGGGCGTTGAGCAGCGGCCAGTCGGCCACGGCGTCGGACCCGTCGGCCATGCCCTCGGTCTCGCGGTAGGGGCTCGCGACGGAGCCGGAGTCCAGGTGATCACGGCCGATGACGATCGGGGCGGACACCTTCCCCTCGGCGACGAGGCGGTTGAACAGGAGACCGGCCTGCTCGCGTTCGCGGTAGCCGAGCCAGCAGATGCGGGCCGGCAGGCCCTCGAACTCGACGTACTCCGCGGCGGCGTCGAGCCACCGGTGCAGGGACTCCTTCTCCGGGAAGAGTTCCTTGAGGGCCGTGTCGGTCACCGCGATGTCCTGCGGATCACCGGACAGGGCCACCCAGCGGAACGGTCCCATGCCCTCGCAGAAGAGCGGACGGATGTAGGCCGGCACGAAGCCCGGGAAGTCGAAGGCACGGTCGTAGCCGGCGGTCCGGGCCTCGTCGCGGATCGAGTTGCCGTAGTCGAACACCTCGGCGCCGCGGTCCTGGAACCCGACCATCGCCGCGACGTGACGGGCCATGGACTCCTGTGCCCGGAGCGTGAACTTCTCGGCGTCCTCGGCGGCCTCGGACTCCCAGTCGTCGAGGCCCACGCCGACAGGCAGGTAGGAGAGCGGGTCGTGCGCGGAGGTCTGGTCGGTGACGACGTCGACCTCTGCGGCCTCGGACTCCCAGTCGTCGAGGCCCACGCCGACAGGCAGGTAGGAGAGCGGGTCGTGCGCGGAGGTCTGGTCGGTGACGACGTCGACCTCCGCGGCCTCGGGACGGTCGAGGAGGAGGGGGAGCACCTCGGCGGCGTTCCCGACGAGACCCACGGACAGGGGCTGCCGCGCCTTCTTCGCGGCGAGGACCTTCTCCAGGGCGGTGTCGAGGTCCGTCTCGACCTCGTCGAGGTACCGCTTGGCCCTGCGTCGCTCCAAGCGGGTGCGGTCGACGTCGATGATGAGGCAGGCTCCGCCGTTGAGGGTGACGGCCAGGGGCTGCGCGCCGCCCATGCCGCCGCAGCCGCCGGTGACGGTGAGCGTGCCGGCGAGCGTCCCGTCGAACCGCTTGCGCGCAACGGCGGCGAAGGTCTCGTAGGTGCCCTGGAGGATGCCCTGTGTGGCGATGTAGATCCAGGACCCGGCGGTCATCTGTCCGTACATCATGAGGCCCTCGGCCTCGAGGTGGCGGAAGTGCTCCCAGTTCGCCCAGTCACCGACGAGGTTCGAGTTGGCGATGAGCACGCGCGGAGCCCATTCGTGGGTGCGGAGCACACCGACGGGCTTGCCGGACTGGACGAGCAGGGTCTCGTCGGACTCCAGGTCGTCGAGGGTGCGCACGATCGCGTCGTAGGCCTCCCAGGAGCGGGCCGCGCGGCCGGTACCGCCGTAGACGACGAGGTCCTCGGGGCGCTCGGCGACCTCCGGATCGAGGTTGTTCATGAGCATCCGCTTGGCGGCCTCGGTCTGCCAGGACTTCGCGGTGATGCCCGTGCCGCGGGGTGCGCGGATCTCACGGGTGGGGTCGTGACGGGTGAATCCGGCGGACGCGTCGACGGTACGGGTGCCCGGGTCGTCGGACGGGACGGGCATGCTCATGGGGACTCCTCACGGGACGTGCGGCACCCGGAGTGGTCCGGGCCACGGTTCTTTTCCCCGAGTGTGCGGATCCTACGATGAGGAACGGAAGTGTCCCGGGCCGCAAAGTGTCCGATATATCGGACATCGTCTCCGAGGTGAATACACGTCCGCCCCTGCCGGATCATTCCGGCAGGGGCGGACGTGGTGCGGCGCGACGGCGCCCGTGAGGTCGCGGACGACCTCAGACGCGCGGGGCGACGGCCAGCGAGTTGAAGCCGCGGGCCATGACGGACAGGACGCCACGGGCACCGGTCTTGAGCTCGGTGTTGTTGTGCTGGGTGTCGACGACGAACCGGCCGATGGCGTAGTACCCGGCGGCGATGGCGGCGACGATGAGGGCGAGGGAAACGATGGCTGCGAGGGTGCTCATCACGAGCTCCTTTCGATGGTGTTCGGTGGTCGCCGTGCGCGGTTGGCGCCGTGCGGACAGCGGCCCGTTCTGACCGGCCGTTGCGATATCCATCATGATCGCTCGAGGCCATGAAGTTCCATCACACGGAAGTGCACAATCGTGCACGCTGACTTAACAGCCTCCATGGACAGTGCAACACGTCACGATGCACAGCTATTCCAGCCCGATTCGATGACCTGGATCTCTCGAGAACACCCCCTTCGACGCGCCTTCTCCCACGATACGGAACACCATGTGAGCAGGTTCACACAGCGATTCCCCGCCCTGGACTCCACACCGCCACTCCGCAAAGCCGTTCAGCACACCCTCACAGAAATGCACAACTGATCAGATTTCCTTTACAGTGATCCTCATGACCGACCTGACGCAGTTGCGTGCCTTCCGTTCGATCGCCTCGACGGGGTCCGTCCGGGGTGCCGCCGACGCCCTCGGCTTCACCCCCTCCGCGGTGAGTCAGCAGCTCAAGTCCCTGGAGAAGAACACCGGTCTGCAGCTGTTCAGCCGCGTGGGCCGCAGCCTCCAGGCGACCGAGGCCGCCCAGGACCTCCTCCCCCACGTCGAATCCGTCCTCGACGCCGTCGCCGAACTCGAGGAGAAGGCGGACGACCTGGTCAACGGCCGCCGGGACACGCTGGCCATCAGCTACTTCGGGTCCACGGGGGTCCGCTGGATCCCCGACGTCCTCGCGTACCTCGAGTGGTTCCGCCCCGAACTCTCGGTGAGCGTCGTCATGGCCGCCGGCCGCGGCGACTTCGAACTCCAGGGCACCGAGGTCCAGGTCGTCGTCGCCGACTCCGAGCACCTGGTCGTGCCCGAGGGCTGGCGCTCCACCCACCTCCTCGCCGACCCGTACGTCGTCGCGATGCCGGAGAACAACCCGCTCGCCGCCGAGGAGTCCGTCCGTATCCAGGACCTCACGCCCTTCGCCTGGGTCGACAACGAGGCCGGCGGCGGCCCCTGCGCCGACCGCCTGTACGCCGTGTGCGCCGCCGTCGGCGTCACCCCGCGTTTCCGGTTCGGCGCCTACGACTACCAGACCGCCCTCGAGATGGTGGACCGCGGCATGGGCGTCTCGATCCTCCCGCGCCTGGGAATCGTCCACGTCCCCCGCGGCGTCCGCGTCCTGCCGATCGTCGACCCCGTCCCCGTCCGCCACATCCACCTCGTCGTCGCCGAACGGATCCCCGACACCGACCTGCAGGACAAACTCGCCGACACCTTCCTCGACCTCGCCCGCGAGTCCGTCTCCGAGGACATCGAACGCCTGGGCTTCTGCGCAGGCGACGGCACCGGCGTGCCGGAGCCCCGCCCCGCCGAGGTGACCGAACTCCGGTCCGCCTGATCCCGCCGCCGAGGCGCCCTGCACTTCACAGGGGAAGCTCAGGGCACCTCGGGAGCGGTGTGCTCCCCCGCAACGCACCCGCAACGCGCGGAGGGCAGACTGGGGTGATGGCGTGGTTCATCCTCATCGCATCGGGCACCCTGGAGGCCGTGTGGGCCTCGGCCCTGGCCGCTTCCCGGGGATTCCGGAAGGTGCTGCCCTCGGTCGTCTTCGTCCTCGCCATGTGCACGTCGATGGCCGGCCTCGCGTGGGCCATGCGGACGATCCCGACGGGCACGGCCTACGCGGTGTGGGTGGGCATCGGCGCGGCACTCACCGTCCTGTGGGCGGTCGTGACGGGGCAGGAACGTGCCTCGCTCGTGCGGATCGGGCTGATCGTGCTGCTCGTCGGCAGCGTCATCGGCCTCAAGGTGGTGAGCTGAGTGCCCTGGCTCGTCCTCGTGATCAGCGGAGTGCTGGAGGCCGTCTGGGCGACCGCGCTCGGCGCTTCGGAGACCTTCACCCGCCCCGGCCCCACCCTCGTCTTCGCGCTCGGACTCGTGGCGAGCATGGTCGGGCTGGGGTGGGCGATGCGGTCGATCCCGGTCGGCACCGCCTACGCGGTGTGGACGGGGATCGGCGCGGCACTCACCGTCCTGTGGGCGGTCGCCACCGGCACGGAATCGCTCTCACCCCTCAAGGCCCTGTTCCTCGCCGGCATCGTCGGGGCGGTGATCGGGTTGAAGCTCGTGCCCTCGGCGGTCGGAGGCACGGCGGATGGCCCGGGTCCGGTGGACGGCACGGCGGATCCCGCAGAAGTTGATCCTGCGGGGATCGACACCGCGGACCCCTCGAGCCCGGCCGCCCTGCGTGGCAGACTCGGCCCATGACGACGACAGCACGCACGTTCCTCATGTTCGAGGGCGATGCAGAAGCAGCGATGCACCACTACGTCGAGGTGTTCGGCGGGGAGATCCTGTCGCTCACGCGCCACCCGGACGAACTGCCGCCCGAACAGGTCGAGGCCATGGAACAGGCGAAAGCCGCCGGCATGGACATGCAGATGAACGACGTGGCGGGCAAGGTCCTGTTCGCCGCGTTCCGGATCGCCGACCAGACCATCTACTGCAGCGACAGCTCCGTACAGCACGCCTTCGGGTTCACACCCTCGGTGTCCCTGTTCGTCGAGGTGGCGGAATCCGTCGAGGTCGACCGGATCGCCTCGGCCCTCGGCGACGGTGGTGCGGAACTCATGCCGCCGAGCGACGAGTACGGGTTCAGCCCCCGCTTCGCCTGGGTCCAGGACCGGTGGGGCGTCACCTGGCAGATCTCCTCCCGCCCGCTCACCTACTGAGAACGACCGGGGTCACTCCTCGTCGGCGCGGCGGACGAGGACGACGGAGTCCCGGAGGGTCGCCTGCTGTCCGTCGGGCCCGGTGGCCGTGCGGTCACGCAGTTCCGCGATGACCGTCGTCCACTCCGTCTCGTCGAGCGCCAGGTCCTCCCGTTCCGACTCGGGTGTCGGCAACTGCGTCGCCGGCTCCTCCCCGTGCCCGTGACCCGCGTGGTCGTGCTCGTCCGCGTGGTCACGCTCGTCCTCGTGATCGTGGGCGTGCGCGCTCCAGGGCGGGAGTTCCGCGTGTGCGACGACGAGCAGATGTCCGCCCGGGGCCACCCGCCGGGCACCTGCCCGCAGGATCTCGGCCCGGGCGAGCGCCACCGGTGACTGGAGGAACGAGGCGGTCACGAGGTCGAAGGTCCGCGGGTCCTCCCACCCGTCCAGGTCCCCGGCGACGAACTCCGCCCGGTCGGGCGAGACCCCGGCCTCCATCGCGGCCAGCCGCGCGCGGTCGACCGCGACCGTCGAGATGTCGATCCCCACGGCCTTCCACCCGCGCCGTGCGAGCCACAGGACGTCACCGCCCTCACCGCACCCGAGGTCCAGGGCGTTGCCGGAGTACAGGTCGCCGACCACGTCCTCCAGGACCGCGTTGACCTTCCCCGACCACACCGCACCGCGGGAGGAGTACATGTCCTCCCAGAAGTCCCGGGGATCCTGGTCGGGGTGCGGGTTCTCGTGCCCGGTCGTCGTGTCCGTCATGGCGCCTCCTGCACTCGTCGACGTCACCGGTGGTGACCACCGGCAAGGACCTGCCCCCATCCTTCACCCCTGACGCGCGGCCGTCGACCCTCCTGCCACACTGATTCCATGGGCCCATCCTCCCCGTCACCGTTCACCGGTCTCAGTGCCTTTACCCTCACGCCGTTCGTCGACGAAGCACCTGACCTCGACGCCCTCGCACGGCTGACCTCCCGTGCCGCCACGTCGGGCGTCGATTCCATCGGCGTCCTCGGCTCCACCGGCTCGTACATGTACCTCTCCCGGGACGAACGCACCCGGCTCACCCGGACCGCGATCGACGCCGCCGGCGACACACCGGTCGTCGTCGGCGTCGGCGCCCTGTCGACACGGCAGGTCCTCGATCTGGCCACCGACGCACAGGACGCGGGCGCTGCGGGACTCCTCGTCGCCGTACCCACCTACCAGGCACTCGACGCGGACGAGGTCCACTCCGTGTTCGAACGAGTGAGCGCCGTCGTCGACGTACCGGTCATCCTCTACGACAACCCCGGCACCACCCACGTGACCTACTCCCCGGAGCTGTACGGGTCGATCACTTCCCTGCCCCATGTCGCAGGCGTGAAGATCCCGCCGACCCGCGTGACGCCCGGGGACGTCGACACCAGCGCTCGGCAGCTCCTCGCGGTGCGGGAGTCCGTGGCGCCGGGTACGGCCGTCGGGATCTCCGGCGACCCGGCCGCGACGACGGCGCTCCTCGCCGGCGCGGACCTCTGGTTCTCCGTCCTCGCCGGGGTCCTCCCGGGGCCGTGCCTCGACCTCACCCGGGCGGCGACGGACTTGCGTTCCGCCGCCGAGGCGCCTGCCGCGTCCGCACACCATCTGCACTCCCGGCTGTCGCCGCTGTGGGAGCTCTTCCACACCCACGGCAGCCTGCGACCGACCGCTGCGATCGCCGAGGAGTTGGGCCTCGTCCGCCCGGATTCCCTTCCCGCCCCGATCCGCGGTCTTCCACCTGCGGCCCGGGAGTCCGTGGCGCGGATCGTCGAGGAACTCGACCTCCGCTGAACCAGTGCCCGATCGTTCTCTATCGATTTCTCTATGTCTGTGGAAAGACATGTGTATATTCACGAACATCCACCGTTCATCCACATTTCCACAGCCCTGTGGACAACGTGATCCGCGTGAATCTGCGGGATATCCGGGATTCTGTCCACAGACGAATACACACGTAGAGGCGGGAAGAAGGGCCGAGAACGCGCACACTCGTGTCATGGTCTCCGACGCCATTCCCACCGAGGTCACCTGCGTCATCGCCGGCGGCGGCCCGGCCGGGATCATCACCGGTCTGCTCCGGGGTCGACGTCCTCGTCCTCGAGAAACTCGGCGACTTCCTCCGCGACTTCCTCGGCGACGCGGCACACGCGATGTCACCGGCCGGCGGGTTCGGTGTGAACCTCGCGGTCCAGGACTTCGGTGGCCGCCGCCCGGATCCTCGCCGAGCCCCTGCGGACCGGATCCATCAGCGACCGTCACCTCGCCGCCGTCCCGTCCCGCCGTGCCTGGCCCGCCCGCGCCGTGCAGAGGGTCCAACAGGGGATCCAGGCGGGGATCGTGCGGGCCCTGGCCTCCGGCTCCGGGCCCGTGGCACCGCGTGCGCTCGTCCGTCTGCTGAGGACATTCCCGCAGCTCACCGCGCTCCCGGCCGCCTTCGTCGGGATCGGTCTGCGCCCGGAACCCGCCCCCGAGGCGGCCCGCCGGCAGTGAATGCACTCGATCCCGCTGTATTCCTTTTTCTACGTCCTCACATAGAAAAAGGAATACAGCGGGATCGAGTGCGATCGGGAGTGCCGGACCCACTGCACTCGGGCGGGACGGATCACCCCAACTCGCCGGTGAGCCTGCCATGACGGTGGGCGGAATCCTCGTTGAGCCCCTCGATCCGTACGGTGATGCCGTGCTGGGCGTACTTCGTCTCGATCGCGTCGAGTGCAGCGACGGTCGAGGCGTCCCACACGTGCGCCTGCGAGAGGTCGATGACGACCTCGGAGACCTCGGCGGCGTCACCTGCGTAGTCGAACTGGTTGGTCAGATCGTTCGAGGAGGCGAAGAGCAACTGGCCGGTGACCCGGTAGGTCCGGGCGCCTCGGCCGCGGGCGTCGGTGTCCGCCACCCGTTCGACGGAGGTGAGGTGGGCGACCCGGTTGACGAACAGGATGCCGGCGAGCGCGACGCCGGCGAGGACGCCGTAGGCCAGGTTGTCCGTGGCGACGGTGACGACGACGGTGACGACCATGACCGCGGTCTCGGAGGCGGGAAGACGCCGCAGGGTCGACGGTCGCACGGAGTGCCAGTCGAAGGTGGTGACGGCGGCGACGCCGAGGACCGCGACGAGCGCCGCCATCGGGATGAGACCGACGATCGGTCCGAGCGCCAGGCACAGGACGAGGATGAAGAACCCGGTGAGGAAGGTCGAGATCCGGGTCCGGCCCCCACCCTCCTTCACGTTCACGATCGTCTGGGCGATCATCGCGCAGCCGCCCATGCCGCCGAACAGCGCGACGACGAGGTTCGAAGCGCCCAGACCCCAGGCCTCGCGCGTCTTGTCGGAGTGGGTGTCCGTGAGGTCGTCGACGAGCTTGGCCGTCATGAGCGACTCCATCATCCCGACGAGGGCCATCGCGAAGGCGACCGGCAGGACGATCCGGAGGGTCTCCATGTCCAACGGGACGTCGGGCAGGAACAGGGTCGGCAGTGATTCCGGCAGCTCCCCCTGGTCACCGACGGTGGGCACGGTGATCCCGGCGAGCACGGTGATGCAGGTGAGCAGGACGACGGCGACGAGAGGACCGGGCACCACCTTCGTGATCCGCGGCAGGAGCACGACGACGGCGGCGCCGAGCACGACGAGCGGGTAGACGGCCCACGGGACGTGGATCAGATGCTCGATCTGCGACCAGGCGATGAGGATCGCGAGAGCGTTGACGAACCCGACCATCACGGACCGCGGGATGAACCGCATGAGCTTGGTGATTCCCAGGACACCCATGAGGATCTGGATGACGGCCATGCACCAGACCGCGAGCACCAGGTAGTCGAGACCCTGCTCCCCCTGCGCCTTCACCATGGGAGCGGCGACGAGCGCGACGGACCCCGCGGCTCCGGAGGCCATCGCGGGCCGCCCACCGACGAAGGCGATGACCATCGCGAGGATCACCGAGGTGAACAGGCCGACCCGGGGGTCGACACCGAGCACCACGGTGAAGGCGATCGACTCGGGGATGAGAGCGAGCGCGGTGATGAGCCCGGCGAGCGCCTCGATGGTGAGGCGGCGCGGGGACCGGAGTGCGGAGCGGACGGACCAGGAGGTGTCTGCCTCGGGTGATCCGGTGGACGTGCGCGAGGAGGGGGTGTCGGTCACGAGCGCCCACCCTACCCTCACGTAAGGGAAGGGTTCAAAGGGCATGTGGCAGAATCGGACGCCATGACCACCCGGACCGAGGACCCCGCACCGGCGGCCGATACCGCGCGGAAGGACGCCGCCCGCACCGACGGCGTGCCGGTCGACACCGTGCAGATCGGCACCGTCGCCGAGCGCACCGGCCTGTCCCTGCGGACCCTGCGACACTGGGACGAGGTCGGACTCGTCTCCCCCTCAGCACGGTCCGAGGGCGGCTTCCGCCTATACACCGAGTCCGACGTCGAGAGGATCCTCCTCGTCCGTCGCATGAAGCCCCTGGGCTTCACCCTCGAACAGATGGGCGAACTCCTGGCGCTGGCCGAGGGCGAACCGACGGAGGCCTCACGTGCCCATCTCGCCGCCCTGCGCACCGAGGCACACGAACGCCGCGCCCAGCTGGCCCGCAAGCTCGACATGGCCGACGAGTTCATCGCCACCCTCGACGCCCTCTGATTCGTCCGCGGGCTCTGGCCCCCCGGGTCCTCTGACTCCTCGGCCGCCCGACCCCCGCACCCCACCCGGAAGGCCATCCATGACACCTGCCGCCGCCGCTTCCGCCGACCACCGTGTCGTGTTCCTCGACGTCGACGGCACGATCCTCGACGAGGACGGGAACATCCCCGCCTCGACCACCCGGGCGATCCGCCACGCCCGGGCCTCCGGGCACCGGGTGTTCCTCGCGACCGGCCGGGTGCCCCGCGAGATCTTCCCGGAGCTCGCGGCGCTCGGCTTCGACGGAGCGGTCACCGGGGCCGGGGCCTACGCCCGGGTGGGCGCGCGCACGGTGTTCGCGCGAGCGATGACCCGGCCACAACTCCGGGAGATGGTCGACGTGTTCGTCGCGGCGGACCTCATGTACAACCTCCAGGGCCCGGACTTCACCCACCCGACCCCGGCCCACCAGGAGGAGATGGCGCGGCGGTACACGGCACTGGGGCGGGCGGATGCACAGTCGCTGGCCTTCGGTGACACCGTGCGTCCGCTCGACCCCGGGGTCCTGCCGGACACGCCGGTCTCGAAGGCCGTGTTCACCGGCACCCGGGACGACGCCTACGACCGGGTGGTCGCGGGCCTCGGCCCGGACTTCGAGGTCATCACCGGCACCCTGCCGGGCCTGGGCACCCGCGGCGGCGAGGTGTCCCTGGCCGGTGTCGACAAGTCCGCGGGTGTCCGCGCCGTCCTCGCCGACCTCGGCGTCCCGGTCGAGCGGGCGGTCGCGATCGGCGACAACAACAACGACCTGCAGATGCTCCGCTACGTGGGCACCGGTGTCGCGATGGGAAACGGCACACCCGAGGCGAAGGAGGCGGCCGACCTCGTCACCGACCCCGTGGACGCGGACGGCGTCGCACACGCCTTCGAACGCCTGGGTCTCGTCTGACACCCCGTGACGTCTCCACCCTCGGCTTGCCTGAGGGTGGAGACGGGGGTGCCACCAAGGCCGAGGAGCGAAGGAGTACGTGGGGTTGGTACTTCGAGCGTGCGAGTTCGCCGGTGGCGCCCCCGTATCCGCCCTCAGGCCGTCGGGACCTCGACGTCGACGCCGCGTGCCTTCTGGGCCTTGCGGAACTCGCGCTTGATGGCGCGGCGCTCGGTCTTGAGCGCGCTCACGCGCTTGCGCTCGGCCGTCACCTGCTCGCGGGTCGGGTGGTGGTCGCGCAGACCCACCTGGAGGTCCTCGGGGACCTCCTCCAGCGCGTCGGCCAGGGCACGGGTGCGGTGCTTGAGGATCTCGTAGCGGACGATCCGCGACAGGAAGTACATGCCGATCAGGTTCGGCACCGTCATGAG
Organism: Brevibacterium litoralis; assembly: GCF_040212315.1. Taxonomy (NCBI): domain Bacteria; kingdom Bacillati; phylum Actinomycetota; class Actinomycetes; order Micrococcales; family Brevibacteriaceae; genus Brevibacterium; species Brevibacterium litoralis. Next base: position 50,128 of record NZ_JBDIUY010000001.1, read on the forward strand.
GAAGAACATCGCGTCGGAGAAGGCGAGCACCGAGTCGAGGGACGCGGCGGCACCGACGATGATCGCGAGGATCCAGCAGACGTTGAAGATCTGCAGACCCACCTTGCTGTTCTTCGTGAGGTAGAGGATCGACTGCTGGCCGTAGTAGGCGTAGGACAGCACGGTCGAGAAGGCGAAGAGCACGACGCAGACGGTGAGCAGGATCGGGAACCACCCGACGACCGTGCCGAAGGCCTGGCTGGTGAGCGCGACACCCTCGGCGGTGCTGCCGTCCCCGGCATCGGCGGCGAACAGGCCCGTCGTCGTGATGGCGAGCGCCGTCATGCTGCAGATGATGATGGAGTCGACGAGCGGCTCCCACAGAGCGGTGAAACCCTCGGTCGCGGGGTCGGAGGTCTTCGAGGCCGAATGGGCCATGCCCGCCGTACCCAGGCCACCACCGTTGGAGAACAGGGCGCGCTGGATGCCGACGACCGCGACACCGACGATGCCGCCGGCCACGCCCTCACCGGTGAAGGCGCCGGTGAAGATGAGCCCGATCGCGCGGGGGATCTCGGTGGCGTTCACGGCGAGGACCACGAGGACGGATCCGACGTAGAGGATGCCCATGGCGGGCGTGATGGCCGAGGTCCACTCGGCGATCCGGGTGATCCCGCCGAGGATCACGAGGGCGGCGACGGCGGCCATGACGACACCGACCACCCAGCCCTTGCCGTCGAGCCAGGACTCCTCACCACCGGTGGCGGCGGCGAGCAGGGCGGCGGCCTGGTTGGACTGGAACATGTTGCCGGCGCCGAACACGCCGACCATGGTGACGAGCGCGTAGAACACGGCGAGGAACTTGCCCAGACGCGGACGGCCGATCTCGGCCAGACCCGTGCGCAGGTAGTACATGGGACCGCCGGAGGTCTTCCCGTTCTCGTCGACGATCCGGTACTTGGACCCGAGGGTCGCCTCGGCCATCTTCATGCTCATCGCCAGGAACCCGAAGATCACGATCCACAGGGCGGCACCGGGGCCACCGATCGTGATCGCCACCGCGACACCGGCGATGTTGCCCAGTCCCACGGTGCCCGAGAGCTCGGTCGCGAGCGCCTGGAAACTCGTCACCTGTCCGGGGTCGGTCTTCCGGGAGAAGGTCCCGCGGATGACGCGGATGGAGTGCCGGAGCCCCGTGAGCGGCTGGAAGCGCAGGTAGACCGTGAGGAACAGGCCACCGAGCATCAGCCACACGATGACGATCGGCAGTTCGGCACCGCCGGGCAGGGGCACGGCGTAGAAGACGATCGCCGACATGAGATCGGCGATCGGCGCCACCCACGAGTCGATGGTCTGGTCGATGCCCCCGCTTGCGAGGACGTCCGGGGTTCGTGCGGGATCCATGTGAGTCACCGCGGTGCGAGGTCGCTTTACGGTCGGGGACTCGCCCCGACTCCGGCACCTCGCACGAACTTAGCGTGGTGTCGTGATGATTCAAGTCACATCGGTGACGGATTACCAGAGAAATCGTAAACCTACGGTATTCGTACGGACTCCGGTTCGCACGATACCCCCGCGACGAGCCCGGGGACGGTCACCCCGGGCCGCACCACGACCCGGGCGACGCCACCACACGGGTGACGCCAGGGGTGACGAAGAAGATCCGGGCCGGAACCCTCTGGGGTTCCGGCCCGGATCATTCGGTGCGCAAGGGGGGACTTGAACCCCCACGATGTTGCCATCACTGGCACCTGAAGCCAGCGCGTCTACCTATTCCGCCACTTGCGCAAGCGGTGACAACAAATATACGCAGCCCGCGGGGAGTCGCACAAATCGAAACCGCCCCACTCGACCCCTTTGAGATTCACTTCACACCCAAGCACATCACCCGACACCAGCGATCGGGCAGCACCCCGCGTGGCAGATTCCCCGGCCCCTCTGAGTGTTCCCGACGAACGAACGGCCCACCGCATGGTTAGCATGGTGTGCTGACGCAGCGTGCGCCACGTGACCGGAGGACCGATCTCACCAGCCGATCCTCCCGTCCTCCGGCGCCCGTCTCCGTCACCGCACCACCGGAGGACCCAGACCGAAGGAAGGAGGCATCCGCACATGGGCGTGCTCGACCGGTTCGAGAAAGGCATCGAACGCGTGGTGAACGGAGCCTTCGCCAAGGCCTTCCGTTCCCAGGTGGAACCCGTGGAACTCGCGGGGGCCCTGCGCAAGGAGGCCGACGACCGTGCCGCCGTCGTCTCCCGCGGCCGCACCCTCACCGCCAACTCCTACGTGTTCGAACTGTCCGCGGCGGACTACGACCGCCTGGAACCGATCGCCACGGATCTGCTCGCGGACCTCCGCCAGGTCGCCGGTGACCACGCGGTGAGCCAGGGGTACACCTTCGTCGGCCCCGTGACGGTCACCTTCGAGGAGGCCGACGACCTGGACACCGGCATGTACCGGGTCCGCGCCTCGACCAGACGCTCCGACGGCACCCCGGCCGCGCAACCGGCCAGCCGCGGCGGCTACGACCCGGTGTCGCGGGCCCATCCGATCGTCCCCGAGGTCTACGCCCACCAGGCCCAGTCCACCCCGGGCCACAACGCGGACCTCCCGAGCGACCACATCCCGCCCGCCCCGCAGGTCACGGTCGACACCGACTCCCAGGACCCCGGGCCGACTTCCTCCGCTCCCGCGGCCTCCCGCCCCCGGCGCACCGCGCAGCGCACCTTCCTCGCGCACGTCCACGACACCGACCACCTGCTGCCCGAGGGCACGACCGTCTTCGGCCGCTCCTCCCAGAGCGCGGACGTCGTCGTCGACGACCCCGGCGCCTCCCGCGCCCACTTCCGGGTGACGGTCGAGGGCGGGCACGCGACCGCCCAGGACATGGACTCCACGAACGGCACCCTCCTCGACGGCCACCGGATCGACACGGTGGCCCTCACGGACGGGGTCGAGCTGCTGGTCGGCGACACCCCGGTGACGTTCCGGATCGACGAAACGGGAGGCCGATGAGCGAGTTCACCGTCATGTTGCTGCGGTTCGCGCTCTTCGCCCTGCTGTGGCTCTTCGTCCTCCTCGTCGCCCGCGTGGTGCGCAAGGACATCTACGCCCCCCGCCGCCGAGGCGCCGCACGGGCCGCGGACGGTACCGGCACAGAGGCGCAGTACCCCGCCGGGCCCCCCGCCGCCGAGGAGTCCTCCCCTCCGCACCACCCCGCGCCGCCCGGTGCCCCCGCCGGGGCCGGTCCCCCGGCCTCCGGGCCCGTGCCGACCCACGCCTCGCGCCTCGTCGTCACCGGTGGACCGCTCACCGGTACCGTCCTGGCCCTCGGGTCCGTGCCCGTCACCTTCGGACGTTCGGGGTCGAACGACCTGGTCATCGACGACGACTACACCTCGGGTCGTCACGCCCGTCTGGTCCCGCAGGGGTCCGGCTGGGTGCTCGAGGACCTCGGCTCCACGAACGGCACCCACCTGGACGGGGCACGGGTGACCGCACCGGTGCCGCTGGGACCCGGCCGACCCTTCACCATCGGACACACCACACTGGAGCTTGCCGCGTGAGCACTGCACCCACACACGTCCTGCGGACCGCGGCGCGCTCGCACACCGGACTCCACCGCAAGAACAACCAGGACTCCGGGTTCGCGGGCCCCAACTTCCTCCTCATCGCCGACGGCATGGGTGGGCACGCCGGTGGTGACGTCGCCTCGGCCATCACCGTCGCGCGGATGCAGGCCCTTGGCGACACCGGGTCGAACCCGGACGCGCTCGACACACTGCGGTCCACGATCCTCGCGGCGAACGACCGGATCATCGACACCGTCCACGACATGCCGGAGCTCGCCGGCATGGGAACGACCGTCACCGCTCTCCTGCGGGACGGCGACCGTTTCGGTCTCGCCCACATCGGTGACTCCCGTGCCTACCTGCTGCGCGACGACGAGCTCACCCTCGTCACCCACGACCACACCTTCGTCCAGCTCCTCGTCGACGAGGGCCGGATCACCCCGGAGGAGGCCGACACCCACCCCCAGCGTTCCGTCGTCATGCGGGTACTCGGGGACGTCGGTGCCGCCCCGGAACTCGACCTGTCCTTCCGCGAGGCCCGTCCCGGCGACCGCTGGATGCTGTGCTCCGACGGCCTCACCGGCTTCGCGGCGATCGAGGACATCGAGGACGCCCTGAAGACCATCCCCGACCTCGGGGCCTGCGCGGACCACCTCGTCGACCTGGCACTGGCCGGGGGCGGTGCGGACAACGTCACCGTCGTCATCGGCGACGTCGTCGAGGCGCCCGAGGACGACCGGGCCGTCACCGACGCCGCGTCCCTGGGCTCCGCCGTCGGCTCGGTCGCGATCAACCCCCAGTTCGCCCAGCTCGGGCTCGTCGAGTCGACGCCGACCGAGCTCATCGAGACCGGCCCCCAGGCCGTCGTCCCCGAGGACCTCACGGACACCACCGAAATGCCCGCGATCGACCTCCTCGGCGAACCCGCCGTCGAACCCGGACAGGACTCGACCGCCGGGACCGACGCACCGACCCTCGAGGTCCCCACGCGTGAGGTGCCCGCAGGCGCCGGGGCCATGGCACCCGGCTACCCGGGTGCCGACACCCCGACGGACGAGCCCGGGACCGGCGACGCCGCCGGAACGACCGGCACTTCGGCCGCCGAGGACGTGGCCCCGGAGGACCCCGACCACCCGGACGACCCCGCGGCGGACCGGCCCCGCCGCCGGCGCGGACTCGTCGCACTCCTCGTCACTCTCGCGGTCGTCCTCGCCGTCGTGCTCGCCGCGGCCTTCGGGTGGAACGCGGTCCGCAGTCAGTACTACGTGGCCGCCGAGGACGGGATCGTCGTCGTCTACCGCGGGATCCCGCAGGACCTGGGCCCCGTCGACCTCTCCGAGGAGGAGCTGCGCACCGACATCGCCGTCGCCGACCTCGGGGAGTTCAGCCGCACCCGGGTGGAGGACGGGATCGCCTCGCTCACCCGGGAGGAGGCCCTGGCCGTCACGGAGACCCTGCGCACGGAGGCCGAGTCGAACGCCGCCGCCGAGGCGGACCCCTCCCCCACCGACCCGCCGACCGGTGAGCCCACCGGGGGCGTCACCACGCCCACCCCGGGATCGGGTTCCGGCGGGAACGACGGGCAGGCGCCGGACCAGGGCTCCCCCGAACAGGGTTCCGAACCGACGACCCGGGCGACCGCCGGGCGGGCGGGGAACTGACATGAGCACCCTGACACCGGTGGAGAGCCGTCCGGACGGGCCGCCGGGCCCGGGGACGCACCGTGTCGCGGAACTGGGCCTCACGGTGCTCGCCGTGCTCGTGTCCGCCGGCGCCTATGCACTCGTGGGTCTCGGCGCCGAGGACCGCGTCCCCGCGAACGTCTACGTGTACGCCGGCTGGCAGGCCGGTCTCGGACTGCTGCTCCACGCCCTCGTGTGGTGGCGCGCCAAGTACGCCGATCCCGTCGTCGTCCCCATCGCGCTGCTGCTCAACGGCCTGGGCCTGGCGATGATCTACCGGATCGACCTGGCGCTGACCGACACGGACACCACCTCGACCGTCGCCACCTCCCAGATGCAGTGGACGACGCTCGGTGTGTTGTGCGCCGGGATCGTCGTCGTGTTCCTGCGCGACCACCGGATCCTGCGCCGTTACACGTACACCTGTGGCCTCGCCGCCCTCGTGCTCCTCCTGCTGCCGCTCATGCCCTTCATCGGCGCGGAGATCAACGGTGCCCGGATCTGGATCCGGATCGCCGGCATGTCCTTCCAGCCCGGTGAGATCGCCAAGATCCTGCTCGCGGTGTTCTTCGCCGGCTACCTGGCGACCTACCGCGACCAGCTCGTGCTCGCCGGGCCGAAGATCCTCGGTGTGCGCCTGCCGCGCCTGCGTGACTGCGCCTTCCTCGCACTGCTCGCCGTCGGCAGCGTCGGAATCCTGGTGATGGAGAAGGATCTCGGCACCTCGCTGCTGTACTTCGGTCTGTTCGTCGCGATGCTCTACGTCGCCACCGGCGTGAAGACCTGGATCTTCCTCGGCCTCGGTGCCTTCGCCGCGGCCGCGGTGGCCGCCTGGGCCCTGTTCGGTCACGTCCAGCAACGTGTGGACGGGTGGCTGCACGCCCTCGACCCGGAGCAGTTCAACCGTCCCGGCGGCTCCTACCAGCTCGTCACCGGCCTGTTCGGGATGGCCGACGGCGGACTGGTCGGCAACGGCCTGGGCGAGGGCCGCCCCCAGCAGACCCCCTTCGCGAACTCCGACTTCATCTGGGCCTCGCTCGGCGAGGAACTCGGCCTCGTCGGCGCCTTCGCGATCCTGCTCCTCTACGTCCTGCTCTTCGAACGCGGCATGAAGACCGCCCAGAAGCTCCGCGACGGTTTCGGCACCCTGCTCGTCACGGGGCTGTCCTTCTCGCTCGCCCTCCAGTGCTTCATCGTCATCGGCGGCGTCACCCGGCTCATCCCGCTCACCGGCCTCACCACGCCCTTCCTGGCGGCCGGCGGCTCCTCGCTGGTGGCCAACTGGATCATCATCGGCCTGCTCCTGCGCGCCTCCGACAACGCCCGTCGCCCCGTCGAGGAGCTCCACACCGGCGTCCTCACCCTCCCGAAGGAGCGCCTGCGTCGCTCCCGGTCCACGGAGGACCCTGCCGAGGCGCCCGCCGAGCAGGGCACGCCCGTGGCAGCAGGCACCTCGACCGCGGGACACCGGCAGCAGTGGGACGCCGAGGCGCCCACCGGACTCATCGACCGCCGGACGGCCCGTGCGGCGGGCACCGACGCCGCGGACGGGTTCCCCGGTGATCTGCTCGACGGTCGCGGCCGGGACCGCGCCGAGGACCGCACGCACGAGGATCGGAGGGAGGACTGATGCTGAAACCGCTGCGCAACGTCTCGTTGGTCGGGTTCGTCATGTTCGCCCTGCTGTTCGGGTCGACGAGCTGGATCCAGTACTTCTCCGCCCAGCGGCTGGCCGAGGACCCGCTCAACACCCGCGGGATCCGGGAGGCGCTCGACCGTCACCGCGGACCGCTGCTCGTCGACGGCAGCCCGATCGCGTCCTCCGTCGAGACCGAGGACGGGGTGTACGACTACCAGCGCACCTACGGTTCCGAGGGCCTCGACCCGGAGGTCTACGCGGCCGCGACCGGCTACTTCATGGTGACGAACGCGACCACCGGGCTGGAGCGGACCGAGAACTCGCTGCTGTCCGGGACGGACGACGCCCTGTTCTTCGACCAGGCCGGGTCCTGGTTCACCGGGCAGGAGCCGATGGGTGCGTCCGTGTCGCTCACGCTCGACCCGCAGGCCCAGCAGGCGGCCTGGGACGCGCTGGGCGGGCAGAAGGGCGCGGTCGTCGCACTCGACCCGTCGACCGGCGACGTCCTCGCGATGGTCTCCACCCCCGGGTGGGATCCCAACGACCTGGCCGTCCACGACTCCACGGCCGCGACCGAGGCGTACGACGCGCTCGTCGAGGACGAGGACGACCCCCTCTACAACCGTGCGATCGCCGGCAACCTCTACCCGCCGGGGTCCACCTTCAAGCTCGTGACCGCCGCGGCCGCCCTGGAGTCCGGGGACTATTCCGCCGACTCGGTGCTGCCCGGGCCCGCGACCCTCGACCTGCCGCAGACCTCCGCGACGATCTCGAACTCGAACCGGGCCGCCTGCGGTCCCGGCGACGAGGTGACCCTCGCGACCTCGCTGGAGATCAGTTGCAACACGTCCTTCGCCCAGCTCGGCATGGACCTCGGGCCCGAGGTAATGGCCGACCAGGCCGCGGAGTTCGGGTTCGGACGCGATCTCGACATCCCGCTACCGGTGACGCCCTCCTCGTTCCCCGCGGACACGGACGAACCGCAACTGGCACAGAGCTCGATCGGCCAGTTCGAGGTGCGCACGACCCCCATGCAGATGGCGATGGTCGCCTCGGCGATCGCCGGGGACGGGGCCCTCATGGAACCCCGCCTCGTGGCCGAGGTCCGCAACGCGCGAACCCTCGACCTCATCGAACAACCCTCGCCCCGGGAGTTCTCCCGGCCGGTGAGCGAGGAGACCGCCGCGACGCTCACGGACATGATGGTGTCCGTGACGGAGTCCGGGACGGGCACGGCCGGGGCGATCCCCGGCGTCGACGTGGCGGCCAAGACCGGGACCGCGCAGCACGCCGAGGGCGCGGCGCCCCACGCGTGGTTCACCTCCTTCGCCCCGGCCGACGACCCGCAGGTCGCGGTCGCGGTGGTCGTGGAGAGCGGGGGCAATGCAGGCAGCGAGGCATCGGGCGGCAGTTCCGCCGGTCCGATCGCCAAGGCAGTGATGGAAGCGGTGATCGACCAGTGAGACCAGCATCAGGAACGCTGCTCGGCGGGCGGTACGAGCTCACCAGCCGGATCGCCGTCGGCGGAATGGGCGAGGTGTGGATGGGCCGGGACACCGTCCTGACCCGCAAGATCGCCGCCAAGATCATGAAGGAGGAGTACCTCACCGACCAGGACTTCCTCGCCCGGTTCCGGGCCGAGGCGCGGTCGATGGGTGCCGTCTCCGACCCCGGCATCGCCGCCGTCTACGACTACGGCGAGGAGAACGGCAGCCCGTACCTCGTCATGGAGTACGTGCCCGGTGAGGCGCTGTCGACCCTGCTCGACCGCGGCGGGGCGATGAGCGAGAAGGAGACGCTGCAGATCGTCGGACGGGCCGCCGCCGCCCTCGACGCCGCACACCGGTCCCATGTCGTCCACCGCGACGTGAAGCCCGGCAACATCCTCGTGACCCCCGACAACCACGTGAAGATCACCGACTTCGGGATCGCCCGGGTCGCCGACCAGGCGCCGCTCACGAAGACCGGTCAGGTCATGGGCACCGCCCAGTACCTCGCCCCGGAGCAGGCGACCGGCAAGGGGTCGACGCCCGCCTCCGACCTGTACTCGCTCGGCATCATCATGTACGAGGCGTTGGCCGGCGTGCGGCCCTTCACCGGGGAGTCCCAGGTGGAGATCGCGATCGCGCAGGTCAACCGCAAGCACCCGCCGCTGCCAGGCACCGTGAGCGAACCGGTGCGCCGTCTCGTCGACTCCATGTTGGAGAAGAAGCCGGAGAACCGACCGGCCAGTGGCGCGGCCGTCGCCGCCGCCTGCACGGCCCTGGGCAACGGGGACGTGCGCGCCGCCTACGCCGCGGTGCCGCAGATGGCTCCCGGGGGTGCCGACTCCTCGGCGGCGACCCGTGTGATCGACCGTCCGGACCCCGCGACCGAGGCGACCACCCGCGTCATGCCGCGGTCGGTCTCCTCCTCCGGTCCCGCCGCGGGTGCCGCCGGCGCCGTGGCGGCCGGAGCCGCCGGGGCACAGGCGGTGCAGGGTGCGGCCGGGCAGGGCACGCGGAACGGATACGGACAGGGCGCCTCGGGCGGAACCCCGACGGGGTCCCGGAACGAGGTCGAGGAGAGGGAGAGGACACCGAAGGCGGCGATCGTCGCGATCGTCGTCCTCGTCGTCGCGATCCTCGCCGGCCTCGCGTGGATCCTGTACATGTTCCTCGGCCCGCAGGGTGGTGGGGAACCGGACCCGGTGGACACGGCCTCGGTCGAACCGACCGAGGAGGAGACCACCGAGGCGACGACCGTGACGCTCGACCCGGACACGTACATCGGGCTGAGCGAGGGCTCGGCGATCTCGAACCTCAACAACCTGGGACTCAACGCGGACGTCAGCGCCGTCGAGTCCGACGAACCGGCCGGGATCGTCGTCGACGTGCTCGAGGGAGACGACGGCTACACGTTCACCCGCGGGGACACCGTCGAGATCGAGGTCTCGACGGGGCCGGAGGAACCGGAACCCGAACCGGAACCCGAGCCCACCTCCGAGGAGCCGGAACCCGAACCGGAACCGACCTCCGAGGAGCCGGAACCGGAACCGACCGTCGAGGAGCCCGAACCCGAGGTGCCCGAGGAGACCACCGGTGGTGGGAACGGCAACGAGGGCGGTGGCAACGGCGGCCCCGGCAACGGCACCCAGGGCAATGACGGGCAGCCGTGAGCAGCCGGTGGGCTCCGTGAGTCCTGAGGCCCGACCCGGGCCGCATCGGTGACAATGGACGTTCGAAGGAGCGGGGCACGTCACGGGGAAGTCCCGTCACGTGGACCCCGCGGAGGGAAACATGACTGAACCACGCCTGTTGTCGGGCCGCTACGAGGTCCGGGGACTCCTGGGCCGCGGCGGCATGGCCGAGGTGCACGAGGGACTCGACACCCGTCTGGGTCGTCGCGTCGCCATCAAGCTGCTGCGGTCCGACCTGGCCCGTGACCCGTCGTTCGAGGCCCGCATCAAGCGCGAGGCGCAGTCCGCCGCCGGCCTCAACCACCCGGGCATCGTCGCCGTGTACGACTCCGGCGAGCAGGTGATGGAGGAGAGCGGCGGCAGCGAGGTGCGCCTGCCCTTCATCGTCATGGAGTACGTCGAGGGCGACACGCTGCGTTCGGTCCTCAACGACCACGGCTCGCTCACGGTGCAGGAGTCGCTCGACGTCATCGCCGGGGTCCTCGCCCCGCTCGACTACAGCCACCGCAACGGGATCGTCCACCGCGACATCAAGCCCGCGAACGTCATGCTCACGCCCGCGGGCGACATCAAGGTCATGGACTTCGGGATCGCCCGCGCCCTCGAGGACACCGGGCAGCTCACGCAGACCCAGTCCGTCGTCGGCACCGCGCAGTATCTGTCGCCCGAGCAGGCCCGCGGTGAGGTCGTCGACGCCCGCTCCGACCTCTACTCGACCGCGTGCATGCTCTACGAGCTGCTCGCCGGTCGCACCCCCTTCACCGGCGACTCGCAGCTGGCGATCGCCTACCAGCACGTGGGCGAGAAGCCCCGACCGGCCTCCGACTTCAACCCGGACGTGCCCGCGGCGGTCGACCGACTACTCGCCCACGCCCTGGAGAAGTCCCGGGAAGACCGCTACCAGGACGCCCGGACCTTCCGCAACGACGTGCTCGCCGTCCGTGACGGTCGTCCCCTGTCGATCGACGACGAGGCGACCCGCGCCATGGGTGCCGTGCCCCCCGCCGCTGCCGCGGGTGCCGGTGCCATCGGTGTCGCGTCCGCGGGCGTCCAGGGGTCCGGCCCGGCCGCGGCCCAGGCCCCGGCCACCGGCGCCGTCCCGGTGGGGGCGGCCGGAGAGCAGGGCGCCTCGGGAGTGGAGCCCGGTCTCATGACCGGCATGGTCGCGACCGTGCCGGACGAGGGACAGATCGACGAGGCCCGGCGGGCCCGGCGGCGGCGCGGGTGGTTCGCCGTCGGCGCGGCGCTGCTCGCCCTCGTCCTCACCGGCATGGGGCTGTGGATCTACCAGATGTCCCGACCGGCGGAGGTCACCCACTTCGAACTCGCCGACCTGTCGAACCGCACGGCCGACGACGCCGAGGCGTACCTGCTCGACGTCGGGCTCAGCGTCGACCGGGAGGAGGTCGCCTCCGACGACGTGCCGAACGGCCAGGTGGTCGACACGGACCCGGCGGCTGGATCGGACGTGTCGGCCGGGTCGGTCGTCCAGCTCAACGTGTCGACCGGACCGGACAACGTCGACGTGCCCGACGTCGAGGGTGAGACCGAGTCGCGGGCCCGCCAGCTCATCAACGACTCGGGCCTCGTGGCCGGGTCGAACCAGGAGGAGAACTCCCCCGACGTGGAGAAGGGCGTCGTCCTGGAGACGAAGCCGGGGTCCGGCACGAACCTGGCGATCGGTACGACCGTCGACCTCGTCCTGTCCTCGGGGCAGGTGACCGTCCCCGACGTCATGGGCAACGACGAGGAGTCCGCCTGCGCCACGCTCGAGGGCGACAGCTACCAGCTCACCTGCTCGACGACCGAGGAGGAGACGGACGAGGCCGAGCCCGGCACCGTCATCGACCAGAGCACCGACGGGGGCGAGGACGTCGACCAGGGTTCGACGATCACGCTCACCATCGCCAAGGAGAAGCCGACGCCGACGCCGACGCCGACGCCGACGCCGGAGCCCACCCCACAACCCACCCAGAGCACCGGGAACGGCAACGGGAACGACGGTGGTGGCAACGGCGGCCCCGGCAACGGCAACCAGGGTGACGGGAACGGCAACGCCTCCAACACCGGCAGCCCCTGGGAGGACTGGGACATCGAGGACCTCGAACCCCTCGGCTGAGCCGGCCCGGGTCCCTTCTCGGGTCCTTCCCCGGGTCCTGGAGAGTTCCGGCCCGCTGAATCGCTTTGGCCCCCTGAGATGCTCATCTCAGGGGGCCAAAGCGATTCAGCGGGCCAGGAGTCCTCCGCCGGAGGCGGCGTCGGGCTCAGCCGGTGGGGTGCCGGGGCTCGGGCGGCGTCGGACTCAGCCGGTGGGGTGCCGGGGCTAGGGCGGCGTCGGAC
>NZ_JBDIUY010000002.1:0-38975 GCF_040212315.1 Brevibacterium litoralis
TCCGGAGCGCCGCGCCGACGCTCAGAGGCCGACGCTCAGAGGCCGGCGCTGGCGATGGGGCTGCGGCCGGCCGCACGCTCGGCGGCCTCCGGCATCCCGGTGGTCGCCAGGAAGTTGCCGAGCATCAGGTACCCGTCCTCGGTGAGCACCGATTCCGGGTGGAACTGCACCCCCGCGAGCGGCGCGGACCGGTGCTGGATCGCCATGACGATCCCCTCCGGCGTCCGGGCGGTCACCTCGAAGACCTCGGTCGGCAGGGTGTCGTCGACGATCGCGAGCGAGTGGTAGCGCGTCACGGTGAGCCCGCCCGTCCGGCACCCGGCGAAGATCCCGGTGCCGTCGTGCTCGATGACGGAGGTCTTACCGTGCATGAGCTCCGGCGAGTGGTCGACCGTCGCGCCGAACACCTCGCCGAGCGCCTGATGGCCCAGGCACACGCCGAACAACGGGAAGTCGTTCTCCCCGGCCCACCGGATGACGTCCGGGCACACGCCGGCGTCGGCCGGGGCCCCGGGACCGGGCGAGAGCAGCACGCCGTCGTACCCGGCGAGCTCCTCGGAGATCCCGGCGGCGTCGAACGTGTCGTTGCGGACGACCGTCGTCTCCGCACCCAGTTCCCGCAGGTAGCCCACGAGGGTGTAGACGAAGCTGTCGTAGTTGTCGATGACGAGGATTCGCGAGGTGCTCATGCGCCGGGGGTCTCCTGATCGGGGCGGATGGGGACGTCGAGGTGGAGAGCCGACGATACCGCGTCAGCACCTGCGGAGGCAGAACCGGCCGCAGAGGAGGAGGCGGCAGCCGCAGCCCCCTGCTCCACCTCGACCGTCGCCTCGTTGAAGGGCATGTGCGGCGCGATCACCGGGAACACCCACTCCATGAGGGCATAGACGGCGAGTGCCACGAGCACGAGCGCAAGCACCAGTTTGACGGGCCAGGGACCGGGCAGCAGCCGGCGCCAGATGAACTCGTACATCAGCCGTGCACCTCCTCGTACGCCTGCGAGTCCGCGATCGACTCCGGCGGCCCCTCGGAGCTCGGCCGGAAGTCGGAGAGCGCCGAGTAGGCGACATAGCGTTCCCGGGCCGACCACATGGGGTTGCAGGCGGTGAGCGTCATGATCCGGTCCTTGCCCTTGTACTCCGGCATGGTCGGCAGCGGGGCGAGCACGTCGACCCGGTCGGGGGTGACGATCTCGAAGTTGCGGAAGGTGTACGTGTAGTAGCCCTCCTCCGTCTGGACGACCAGGTCGTCGCCGGGGCGCAGTTCCGCGATGAGGTTGAGCGGCTTGCCGTAGGTGACCCGGTGGCCGGCCATCGCGAAGTTCCCGACGTCACCGGGCATCGCCGAGGTCGGGTACCGCCCCAGACCCATCCGGTTGAGAACGGGTTCGAGGGACACGCCCTCGGCGATCGTCCGGTAGTAGTCGTCGCCGAACCGCGGGATGTACATGATCCCGAAGGCCGTCTCGGACTCCGGCACCTCCCCGATGACGGGCTCGTCCGGATCGGCGGGCAGCGCGTTGTCCGGGTTGTCCACCCAGTCGGTCGTGAGCTCGCTGGCCAGGTGCTGGTTGTCCTGGTTCGCCTCGATGTCGGTCCACCACAGCTGCCACACGACGAACAGGATGAGCACGAGACCCGCGGTGATGCACAGTTCACCGAAGGTCCGGATCGTCCCACGCACGAACCCCAGGGGTTCCGGCTCGGCACGGCGTCGCTGCCGTCGCACGGCCCGCCGGGAGGGCACGACCGCGTGTGCCACCCGGGAGCGCGGTTCGTCCCGGCGCGCGGCGCGGCGGGGCGGGGGAAGTTCCTGTGGGGCCATCATTCCTTCACCTGTGCAAGTTCCACCCGGGGGACTCCGTCGTAGGCGGGCAGCGTCGTCTCGCCCTCCCGGACCGTCCAGCCCAGTCCCAGCAGATCGACGTACTCCAAATACGTGGCGATCTGCGGCGAGGCGTCGAGCGCCTCCCGCAGGGCGACCGGATCCCCGACCGCCCGGATCGAGTAGGGCGGGGAGAAGACCCGCCCGTTGACGCGCAGGGTGTTCCCCACGCACTGCACCGAGGACGTGCTCACCAGCCGCTGGTCCTGCACCGTCATCCCGGTCGCACCGCCGGCCCACAGGGCGTTCATGACCGCCTCGACGTCCTGCTGGTGGATGAGCAGGTCGTTCGCCTCGACACCCTCGTAGGTGTCCATCGCGCTGCGCGGCGCGTCGTCGAGCACGACCTCCAGACCGTCCCCGGTCACCTCCGCCGCCGAGGCGCCCTCCCGGGCGTCCTCCAACGCGTCGTTGGCGGCCCGCACCGTGTCGTCGCCCTCACCGGCGGAGTCCCGGAGGGCCTCGACGCGCAGGCGGGCCGCATCGACCTCCTGCTGGAGGGTGTCGGCCTCCTCGCCGCGCTCCTGGACGACCTCCGGCAGGGTCGACACCTCACTGCGCAGCTGGGTGCCGGCGGACTCGCGGGCCGAGGTGGTCATGAGCGCACCACAGAGCGCCAGTACACCGACCACCGCCACACCCGACAGGAGTCCTCCCCTGCGGCGACGGGGACGGCGGACCGGCGCCTCGGGCTGCTGGTGTCCACTCATCGTGGCCAGTGTATTGAACGCCACGTCCCGGGCCCCGCAGGTTCCGTGCAGGAACGGGCGATCACCTCGGTCGTCCGTCTTGGTGACCCGGAGTACGCAGTACCCTCTGCCGCCCGACTTCTCCGGGGCGGGGCTGTGAGTGAAGCGGGTGACCCGGAGTACACTGGGCGCCGACCGTGATGAAGGTGTGGCACCGTCGTGTCCGCACCCCGAACACCGACACTCCTCGAGGAGATGCCTTGGCCGCTTCCGACAAGACCCCCGACGACACGTCCGACCTCCCGGAGGCCGTGACCGACGAGGTCACCGAGGAGACCGCCGCCGAGGAGTCGACCACGGAGACCGGGGGTTCCGCGAAGGCGGAGAAGGCCGCGGAGAAGGACACGAAGTCGGAGTCGAAGAAGACCCCGGCCACGGGCTCGGCCTCCGGCAAGGAATCGAAGGACACGAAGAAGAAGTCCACCCCCAAGCGCACCTCGCGCTCGGGCAACCCGGCCGTGCGCTCCACCTCGCGGCAGAAGGCTGCCCACACCTCGGGGACGACCCAGGCGAGCATCCGCCCGAACCCGCGCTGGTTCCTGCCGGTCCTCATCGGTCTGCTGCTCGTGGGCCTCGCCTGGCTCGTGACCTTCTACCTCACCTCCGGAGCCTGGCCCGTCGAGGCCTGGGGCAACTGGAACCTCGTCGCCGGCTTCTCCTTCTTCGTCGCCGGTCTCGTGATGTCGACCCGATGGCGCTGACCCGGATGGCTCCACTCGGACCGGGTCCCCACGCATGAGTGCCCCCGGGAAGAACGACTTCCGGATCCTCAAGGACGCTCCCCTCCCCGTACGACTCCTCACGCTCTTCGTCGGGCTGTTCCTGTTCGGCGTGTCCTGCGGTCTGCTCGTCGTGAGCGCGCTCGGCAACGCCCCGTGGGACGTCCTCCACGAGGGCGTGGCGCGGCACCTGCCGATCTCGCTCGGCGTAGTCGGGGTCTGCGTGTCCGTCCTCATCCTGCTCCTGTGGATCCCGCTCAAGCAGAAGCCGGGGCTCGGCACCGTCGCGAACGCGCTGCTCGTCGGCCCGTTCATCGATCTCACGGTCCACGTCGTCCCGACCCCGGACACCCTGTGGGAGCGGCTGCTCCTCGTCGTCGCGGGCGTCGTCCTCAACGGGATCGCGACGGTCATGTACATCGCCCCGGCCTTCGGCCCCGGCCCCCGCGACGGCCTCATGACCGGTCTCGTCGCCCTCACCGGCAAGCCGGTGTTCCTCATCCGCACCGGTATCGAGGTCGCCGTCGTGGCCATCGGTTGGCTGTTGGGCGGCACCTTCTTCATCGCCTCGATCGTCTTCGCCTTCGGCATCGGCCCCGTCACGCAGGTCTGCCTGCGTCTGGCCCACCGCATGGCCCGGCCCACCCGGCCGGAACCCGGCACCCGCGAGGTCCTCGACCCGGGAACTCCGGACGCGGCGACCGGGACCGATGACCTCCCCGGCCCCACCGGGGGAACCGCGGACCGCTGACCCGCACCGCACCTCCACCCGGTTCCGGTGTCCGTCCCGCCCCCTAGAGTGGTGGCATGACCACGCCTCCTCCGGCCGATCCCGCGGTCCCCGGTCCCACCGCCCAGCAGGTTCTCGAGGAGGTCTTCGGGTACCCGTCCTTCCGTGGGGACCAGGCCGCGATCGTCGACCAGGTGATCGGTGGGGGCGACGCGGTCGTCCTCATGCCCACCGGCGGCGGCAAGTCCCTGTGCTACCAGGTCCCGGCGCTCGTGCGACCGGGCACCGGTGTGGTCGTGAGCCCGCTCATCGCCCTCATGGCCGACCAGGTGGCTGCCCTGGAGAACCTGGGCGTGCGTGCGGCCTACCTCAACTCCACGCTCGCCCCGGAGGAAGAGGCGGACGTTCTGCGCCGCCTGCACGCGGGCGATCTGGACCTGCTCTACATGGCGCCGGAACGGCTGGTCCTCCCGCGCACCCTCGACCTGTTGGACCGCACCGCTGCGGCCGGGGGCATCAGCCTGTTCGCGATCGACGAGGCCCACTGCGTCTCCCAGTGGGGACACGACTTCCGGACCGACTACCTGGGTCTGAGCGTCCTGGCCGAGCGGTTCCCCCACGTCCCGCGGATCGCGCTCACGGCCACCGCCACACGCGCCACCCACGCGGAACTCACCGAGCGGCTGCACCTGGAGCGGGCCCGGCACTTCGTCGCGAGCTTCGACCGACCGAACATCGAGTACCGGATCGTTCCGAAGTCCGGTGCCCGCAAGCAGCTGCTCGACTTCCTGCGCACCGAGCACGCCGGGGACGCGGGCATCGTCTACTGCCTGTCACGCAAGAGCGTCGAGCAGACGGCGCAGGCCCTCGTCGACTCCGGGGTGAACGCCCTGCCCTACCACGCCGGACTGCCCGCCGGGGTCCGCGCCGAACACCAGTCGCGGTTCCTCCGCGAGGACGGTCTGGTCATGGTCGCGACGATCGCGTTCGGCATGGGCATCGACAAGCCGGACGTCCGGTTCGTCGCACACCTCGACCTGCCCAAGAGCATCGAGGGCTACTACCAGGAGACCGGACGCGCCGGGCGTGACGGCCTGCCCTCGACGGCCTGGATGGCCTACGGACTCGGGGACGTCGTCCAACAGCGCCGCATGGTGATGTCCGGTGAGGGCACCGACACCCACAAGCGCAGCCAACTCGCGCACCTCGACGCCATGCTCGCCCTGTGCGAGACCGTCGACTGCCGCCGCGTGCAGCTGCTGCGGTACTTCGGGCAGGAGTCGGAGTCCTGCGGCAACTGCGACACGTGCACCTCTCCCCCGACCACCTGGGACGCGACGGTGCCCGTCCAGAAGCTGTTGTCCACCGTCGTGCGCCTCGACCGTGAGCGCGACCAGCGGTTCGGTGTCGGTCAGGTGCTCGAGGTCCTCCGCGGCGTCGAGTCCGAGCGCTCCCGCTCCTCCCGCCACCACGAACTGAGCGTGTGGGGCATCGGTGCGGACATGTCGGTGAACGAATGGCGGGCCGTCGTCCGCCAGGTCCTCGCCCGTGGCATGCTCGAGGCCGTCGGCGAGTACGGCGTCCTCGTCCTCGGCGCGGCCGCCGGTCCCGTCCTCCGCCGCGAACAGCAGGTGCTGCTGCGGGTCGACCCGACCCCCGCCCGCGCCCGAGGCGCCCGCTCCGGGGACACCACCGGGTCCGGTTCCGGCGGGGGCCGGAAGAAGGGTGCGGCCGCCGCGGACCTCTCGTCGGCCGATGCCGCACTGTTCGAGTCGCTGCGCACCTGGAGGGCCGCGCAGGCGAAGGAACAGGGCGTGCCGGCCTACTTCGTTTTCTCCGACGCCACACTCGCCGGCATCGCGCAGGCCCGACCGGGCAACACGGGGGAACTGGGCACCGTGAGCGGTGTCGGGGCGAAGAAGCTCGAGACCTACGGCGAGGCGGTGCTCGAGGTGGTCCGCGCCTCCGCGGCGGAGACACTGCACGATTCCGCGGACGGTTCCGCGGACGCCTGATCCGTCCGCCACTCCGGCCCCGGAACCTGGTCCCTACACCATTCACCGCTCTCCGCGGCGGAGCCGGACGGGTGAGGAGTACGGGGTCCGTCCCGGATTTCTTCCCCAGTGTCCACAGGTGTGTCCACACGGGCCTCCGCACGCCCGTGGAACCTCTGCACACACCATGTGGTCGAGTGCATTCACATCATGTGGAAAAGATCGTGGATAACTTCTCACCAGGGGAAACACAGCCCTGTAAGTTTTCCACCTTGTGGACGAAGGCTGTGGACAACGTTTCCATCCCCATGTGGAAAACCTGTGGGAACAACTCCACAGATGCATGTGGAGAACCAGCTCACCCCGTCCAGGTTCCCGCATGTCGGCGTGTCGTGAACACACCAGGTGGGCACCCCGGCGAGCGGCAACGGTGCCGCTCGTGGGCCCGGACGGACCCGTGCGGGCCGACCTGGAGACGAAAGAGGTTCCGATGAGCACACCCCACGACGTGGACGACCGGTTCCATCGCACTCCCGGGGAGGACCCGCCAGGGGCGTGTCCGGGACTGCGCAACCGACCGCGGCCGGACCATGTCCCGTTCGGGCGCGAGGTGCGCTATGCGAACGGACTCCGACTGAGCGTCGAGGGCACCGGCACGACGCCCCCGCGCACTTCAGCTTCTTCGGGTGAGGCGCCTCGGGCGCGGGGGACCGGAGAGGACCGGGGGTCCGACGGGCACGGTGAGCGGCCGCGAACCCACCGGAGCAATCCGGATCCCACGCGATCCCACCGTTCCGACACGGACTGAGACGCTCCGCGCACACCCTCCGACCGTGGATACGACACCGGGCGCACGCGTGGTCTCCTGAGGATGACGCCACGTGGGCGTCACGGTCGCGGGCGGCGGACACCGCCGACCCGCGGGAGGAAGGACACCACCATGACCCGCCGTCGGGCCCCGCTGCGGCACCCGGACGAGGAATCCACCCCGTCTCTGGAGTGTCTGGAGTGCGGCCGTCACTACCGACACCTCACGTCCCATCTGCGCATCGCCCACGACGTGGGACCGGCCGAGTACCGCGCCGAACACGGTCTGCCGGAGGACACCCCACTCGTGAGCGACGAGATCCGGGCGCACATCAGCGAACGCATGCGTTCCCAGGAGCACCTGGAGAAACTCGCCCTCGCCCGGGAACGGTACCGCCGGCCACCCCGACCCCCACGATCGACCGACGACCGGGCGATCGCGGACCTTCCGGAATGGACGGACATCGCGGCGTGTACCCAGGCCGCCCGGGAGCTGCTGGATTCGGGGCAGCAGACCAAGGCGTCACTCGCCCGTGTCTACGGGGTCAGTCCGGCCGCGGTGAATCACCGTCTGCGCCGGTACCCGTCCGCCGGGGAGTACGAGCACTGCGTCGTCGACGGCTGCACCTCCCCGGCCTACACCCGCGGGTACTGCACCGCGCACTACCAGCAGGTGAACCGGGCGGAGAAGGCCGCCCGCCGGTCCCGCGCGGCCTGAGGACCGCTCAGGAAACCGGCGGGAGGGATCCGAGGAGCGCTCCGGTGGTCTCCAGACGCCACGTGTAGGCGCCTGCGAGGAGGAACAGGACGACGAGGGCCCCGAGGGCGAAGACGAACACCACGCGCGCCCGAGGTGCCCTGTCCCCGGCACCCGCAGCCCTCCTCTCCAGGGCCACCGAGGGCCACACCGCGAGGAACCCGAACACCAGCCCCGTCACGAGGCCGCCCAGGTGCCCCTGCCAGCTGATGTACCGGTCCACGAAGAGGAACAGCACGTTGAGCAGGACGAAGCCCAGCACCCCGCCCCAATTGCGGTCGAGCCCGGGCAGGGGGACGAGCAGGAACCCGACGAGCGCGAAGACCGCCCCGGAGGCCCCGATGTGGGTGGCCTCCCAGGAGGCACCGAGGGGATCGGCGAGCACCAGCACCGCCACGTGTCCGCCGATCGCCCCGAGCAGGACGAGCAGCCCGTAGCGCAGGTGCCCGATCGCCCGTTCGACGAAGCCGCCGAACACCAGGAACCCGATGATGTTGAAGACGAGGTGGAAGGGCGAGGGGGTGTCGTGGACGAGGGCCGCGGTGAGCGTCCTCCACGGGTCGGAGGCGGCGCGGTCGGCACTGAACCCGAGAGCGGAGACCTCGTCCCAGCCGGGCACGAGTTCGACGAGCCAGGCCAGCACGAGCACCACGAGGACCGTCGTCGTCACCGGCACGCCCTGCAGGACGGAGGACGCACGAGGCGCCCGCGGCTCCCCGGCTTCGGACCGGGGGTCGGCGGGCGCCTCGTGCGGATCGTCCGGGTGGACCATCGTCGGTGTGGGACCGGGAGGTGTCAGGCCTTCGGGAGGACCTCGACGGTCTCGATGACGACGGGCTCGACGGGCTTGTCCATCATGCCGGTCTGCACGGACTCGATCGCGTCGACGACCTTCTTGGACTCCTCGTCGGCGACCTCACCGAAGATGGTGTGCTTGCCGTTGAGCCACGGGGTGGGTGCGGCGGAGATGAAGAACTGCGAACCGTTGGTGCCGCGGCCCATCTGGATGCCGGCGTTCGCCATGGCCAGGAGGTAGGGGCGGTCGAACTGGAGCTCCGGGTGGATCTCGTCGTCGAAGACGTAGCCGGGGCCGCCGGTACCGGTGCCCAGCGGGCAGCCACCCTGGATCATGAAGTCCTTGATGATCCGGTGGAAGCCCAGACCGTTGTAGAACGGACGGGTGACCTTCTCCTTGGTCTGCGGGTCGATGAACTCCTTGGAACCCTCGGCGAGCTCCACGAAGTTGGCGACCGTCTTCGGCGCGTGGTTGCCGAAGAGATCGATGGTGATGTCGCCCTTGGTGGTGTGCAGGACGACCTGCTGGGTTGCGATAGTCATGCCCTCATTCTTCCACGTGCCGCGCCCGCACCCCATGGCAAGGTGTCACTGTACGCGCACAGCGCACACGGACTTCGGCATCCTCCCGGGTCACACCCGGGTGTCCCACCCGGCCCGTGCCCTAGACTGGTGCCGATGCACGGGACGTGACGGTCACCACGCACGTCGACCAACAGCCAAGGAGGGGTGCCATGCCCGCGAGCACGGCAGCGAACACGCAGGCCACGACCATCCGCGACGGAGTGCAGAACCTCGCCCGGACCCTGGGCAAGGTGGTCTGCACGCAGTCCGCTTCCGCCCTCGAGAAGAGTGGCCCGGCACTCGAACGCGCCAACACGTTCCTCACGGAGAAGGCCCAGGAGGCCGCTCCGCACGTCGCCGAGTACCGCGACAGGGCGGGCGAGTACGTCCGCACCGTGGCCGACCAGGTCCGCCCCCAGCTCGAACAGCGCCTGCACGACCTCGAGGGTCGTCTGCAGGAACTGAACGAGAAGGCGGCCCCGCGTGTGGCCGAGCTCCAGGAGAAGGCCGCACCCCGCGTGACCGAACTGCAGGAGAAGGCCGCACCCCGCGTGACCGAACTGCAGGAGAAGTACGGCCCGCAGGTCGCCGCATACCGCGAGAAGGCCGGGACGCTCGCCAATCAGTACGCCACCGAGGCGTCCGGCCGTCTGGCCCAGGCCTCCGAGAAGCTCGGCTCCGCACAGACCCCCGCCTTCGTCGAGGACCTCGCCACCCGCGTCACGGGTGACACCGCGATCGTCGACAAGGCCAAGGGTGCGCTGGCCGGTGCCGGTGCCGGCCTCGCCGCGAAGGTGCCCTCCGAGCTCGTCGCCGTCGACACGAAGCCGCTCACGAAGGCCGGCAAGAAGGCTGCGGCCAAGGCCGCGAAGAAGGCCGCCAAGGCCGTCGCCAAGCAGGAGAAGAAGGGCCTGGGCTTCGGCAAGACCACCGCGATCGGTCTCGGCGTCGCCGGGCTCATCGGCGTGGGCTACTACGTCTACACGAAGCTCCAGCCGGTCGACGACCCGTGGTCGACCCCGCTGTCCGGCAACCGTCCCGCCGACGCCCGCCCGGTCGGTTCCCACGAGGAGGAGAAGGCCGCCGAGAGCACCGCCACCGAGCCCGAGGTCTCCGATACCGAGGTGCCGCAGGCCAAGCAGGAGGGCTGATCGCACGCCGCCCGAGGCGCGCACCCCTCACACTTCGGGGCCGGGATCCGTCAGGATCCCGGCCCCGCGGTGCGTCTCACGGACGGATCACTCGTCCAGGTACTCGTTCGTGTCCTCCGGGGCGTTCTCGGAGAACAGGTGCTTGGCCACGCAGTTGTCCCGGTCGTACCCCTCCGCCCGGCAGAAGGCGAGCGCACTGTCGGCGTTCGGGTGCGGCGTGGCGAGCACGACGACCCAGAAGTCCTCCGAGCTGAAGGAGTCCCAGTCACCGGACCACAGGAGCACCGCGTCCGGGTACTTCCGCTGGTACTGCTCGTAGTTCTCCCAGATCGCCTGCTCGTCCCAGGTCCGACCCTCGGCCTCCATCCCCACGCGCTTGGACCCGAGCTGGACGACCCACTGCTCGTCGAGGTCCTCGGCGTGCATCTGCGCCGCCGATTCCCGCGCCGTCTGGAGGCTCTCACCGGGGGACAGCTCGGGCCCGGGCGTCGTCCCCGCTCCCGAGGCGTCCTCCCCGGAGCCCTCTCCGCTCCCGTCCGAACCGGCGGGCGCCTCCTCGGTGGCCGTCTCCGCTCCACCACCGAAGGACGCCCCGGTCGTGGGACCGGGTCCCGGGGCCTGTTCGTCGCTCGTCGGGTCGGCGGCGACGACCTCGCTCGGTACGTCGTCCCCACCGAGGAACGCCCGCAGACCGAACACCCCACCGACCACGAGTGCCACGACGAGTACTGCCGCGCCGAGGATCCAGGGCCACACGGCCGCTTTCTTGTGCGCCGGTCCGCCTTCCGCCGCGACGGTACCGTCACCGGGTACTCCACCCGGAGGGACCGCACCGACCGCGCCGGCGCCGGGAACCCCTGCACCTCCGGGGGCCTGGTGACCGGACGCCGCGGGCGCGCCGAGCACCTGGCCGTGCCCGGTCGTGAGGCCGACGGGACCCTTCCGGGGAGCACTCGCCGGCGCGGCAGGAGCGGAGCCGGCATCGCTTGTCGGAGTCGGTGGCGCGGCACGCCCCGACCCGGACTGTGGGGTGTCCCCGGCGGGCAGGGGTGGGGGAGGCGTCGACTTCTTCCCCGAGGGTGCCGAGCCGACCGTCGGCTGCGCGCCGGTCCGTGGGAACCACTCCGGGGCCGCCGGGCGGATGACGGGCCGCGTGGCCGGGGATTCCTCCTGTGCGGCAGGATCCACAGGCGATTTGGCCGGTGGAGCCGGCGCCGGGGCAGGAGGTTCGGATGGCCGCTGTGGCGTCTGCGGTGGCGCGGAGGGTCGCGCGGGCGTCTGGCCCGGCGGATCGATCGGATCGGACACGGCGATTCTCCTGGGTGGATCGACTCCTCGCGGGGGACTCCCGACCCCGCGACACATCTGCACCAAGGGTAACCCGGCTCACACCCAGCCGGATCAGGCCGGAACGGACTCTCAGAAGTCGAAGGAGTACTGGAGCGCCGCCGCCTTGCGGTGGGCGTTGTCCCGCAGGCGGGAAGCGCGGATCCGGACGATCCGGTTGAGCACGAACACCACACAGAGGCCGACCAGGCCCCACACCATCCAGCGGAAGAGCACGGGGACGGTGTCGGCGGAGAAGAAGGAGAACACGAGCCCGAGCACGAGCAGGTAGACGAGCGCGGCGAGGAGCAGGACGACCGCGGCCCACAGTGTCCCGAAGAACTGGGCGACGGGACCGGCCCGGTGCATCGCGTACTTGCGGTGCAGCCCGACGGCCGCGTCGTAGGTCGTCACCCGGCCCAGGGCCTTGGCCAGTCGCGCGTTGAGCAGCTTCGCCAGTCCGATCCCGACGCCGATCCCCAGGACCGGCGGGACGAACAGGAGGACCGCCTCCAGTGCGCCGTCGCCCATCTCGTAGGTGCTCTTGCCCGACACGTCGAGGTTGATGCCGAAGGCGAGGGTCACGCCGACCGCCGCTCCCACGACCAGGAACAGGAACGCGAGGTAGACGGGGCTGTGGGGACGGGCGTCGAAGCCCCACTCCGCCGTCCGTGCCGCCTGCCGCGCCGAGGGTGCCTTCTCCTGTTCCTGGGGGTTCGCCTCCGCGGCCGGACCGGATCCGGAGGTGCCCCCGAGATCCATGACCCGGGTCTCCGCGGTGTCGTCCGCATCAGCCTCGACGCCGGGGACGACGTTTGCCGTCGGGTTCTTCGCCGCCTCCTGTCTCTCGTAGTACGCCGGCGGCAGGGTCGTTGACGAGTCCGACTCGACATCGAGGGTCGGGACGACGTTGGTCCAGGTGGCGGCCTCGGCGGCGGAGGGATCCTCGACGGGCCGGGCGTCGGACGGGAATGTGCTCGCGTCGCCCGGACCCTGCCGGTACGCCCCCGACGCGGGGGACGCCGGGGCGGGTGACTCCTGCGGTTCCGGAGCCGCGTGCAGGTTGTGGCCGCCGGGTCCGAAGACGAGGGGGCCCGATCCCACCGGTCCCGATCCGACCGGAGCCGAATTCGCGGAACTCGCGTCCGTGGTTCCTGGGGCCGGAGTCGTGTGTTCAGGGGCGCTCGGCGCGGGGGAGGACCCTGTGGCGCCGTCGGTGGACGTGGTCGGATCGGGCTCGGCCGCGGGTACCGGACCGGAACCCGCACCCGCGGGTCCGAAGGACAGGGGACCGGAGCCACTCATCGCACACCTCCACGTTCGTACGGACCGACCGGCCCCATCCTACGGACGGTTCCCGGGTACCGGCTGGACTTCACACCGCCCGCACCCCGGCACCGGAGCCGACTCACCCCCGACCACCGGAGGGGTTCCAGCCGGAGCCGGAACCGCCCGGACCGAAGGTGGGGATCCCGGAACCCGTCCCCGACGTCCCGGAACCGGGAGAGCCCGCCGGGTTCCACACCGGTGGGAAGGGAGCCCCCGCGCCGGGACCACCCGGAGCACCCGGGACGCCGGACCCACCGGCCGGAGGGAAGGACGAAGCACCAGGCCCGGTGGGATACCCGGGACCGGGCGCCGGGTTCCCCAGCGGAGGCGGGGGAGTCGAGGGCCACGGACCGGGGTTCACGCCGCCACACGGCATCTCGTGTGGTCCACCCGGGCCCGGGTGGGACGCAGGGGAAGGCAAGGACGGGGACGAGGAGGGCAGGGCGCCTCGGGCGCGGACGGGGACGGCGGCGGCCAGGACGGCGAGGACCAGGAGGAGCAGGCACACGAGGAGGAACAGGGTCCAGGCGGCACCCCACTCCATCGTCACGGTGGACAGCACGCGGCCCAGGTCGATCTCGCCGGAGTCGCCTTCGAAGGCCTCCAGCCACGGGAAGACCTCCAGGAGTTCGGGTGGGAGCTCGACGACGGGGGTGTCCGTGTCGACGCCCGCGGCCGCCAGACCGTCGTCGACGGTGAAGGTGAGGTCGGAGGACGCCTCGATCGTGTGGGCCACGGGCCGGCGCAGCACCAGCCCGGCGAGGACGAGCGCACCCCACCCGCCGACGACCGGCATGACGAGGAATCCCGCCCACCGCCGCAGGCCGAAGGCCGCGCAGGCGAGCGCCGCGACGAGGACGATCAGGCTGAGGACGAGTGGGGTGTCGAGACCGAGCGCCGTGGACCGGACCGCGGCCGGCACCGCGCTCACGACCTCCGGGGCGGCGCCCTCGGCGACCCGGAACCGGAACCACGGCAGAGCGAACCCCAGGGCCACGAGCACCGTCGCCGCGAGCAGGGGCAGTGCCGTGACGATGCGGTCGAGCACGGAGTCCGAGCGGTCCTGCGCGTTCGTCGAGAACAACCGGACGATCCCGGCGACGAACAGCACCACCGGGCCGATGACGGGCAGCAGGATGCCCAGGAGGATCCCCGCCCACACCGGCCACCCGGCGATCTTGGCGCCCAACCACCCGGTGACGGCACCGAGGACGACCCCGAGCACCACCCAACCGGCCACGAGCTGCCAGCCCGCGTCCGTCCACACCGACCAGTCCATGTCCACCGTGTTCATGACCTCTCCTCCCGTACCCGCTCACGGTCCCGCTCTCTCCGGTCCGCTCCCGAGGGCGACCCCTCAGAGACTCCCGGCCTCCCGCAGGATCCACAGCACCGGGTCGAGCACCCGGAACGGGGAGATCCCACGTCCGCTCACACGTTTGCCCTGGGGTGCGTCGCCCAGACTGGAGACCGCGAAGAACCGGTGGGCCAGACGCCTGCCGGAGTGCGGGTTGCGCACCTGGTTGACGATCTCCTCGCCCCCGAGCTCGCCGAGCAGGGCGCGGACCTCCTCGTGGACGAGCAGGCTGGAGACAGGGTCGAATCCCTCCTCGATCCGGTTCTCGCGCATGAACCCGGCACCGGGGTTCGCCATGATGACGCTCCACTCGGCGTCCTTCACGTCACGCAGTGCCTGGAGGGCGTCGAACTTGGCGAGCGTGACGGCGAACCGGGTGGTGCCCAGATTGCCCTCACTGAGGACCTGGAGGTTGTGGAGCACCGTCATCGCACTGCCCGGTGCGCCTTCCTGTTCGGGGATCAGACCCTGCAGGCGACGCCGGATCTTGTCGACGCTCAGGGGGTCGAACATGAACACGATCCCGTCTGCCCGGGACAGGAAGCCCAGGTGGGTGGTCCGCTCCGGAAGGTTCTCAAGTTCCTCCCCGGCGACGTCGCGGAGGACCAGGAACTGCCGCTTGCCCCCGATGAACCCCATGCTGAAGATGAGCGGTTCCTTGCGGTGGTTCTCCGTCCGCGGGGTCGCCTGCATCATCTCCATCTCACGGAACAGGGGCGCCTCGTAGTCGCTCGCATAGGTCCGCGCGGTGTAGTCGGTGACCGGTACGAGGGACGACCCGAGAGCCGTGAGGTACTGCCCCAACACCTTGACGAGGACCGCGATGTACAGGCTCTTGCCCGACCACCGGGCACCGCTCATGGCGATGCACGTGACCGTCGACTCCCGCCAGTGGGCCGGCAACCGGTAGGAGCACTGGGGGCAGATCTCCCCCTCGGTGACGAAGTTCTCCGGCACCCCGTACCGGGCGCGGGCCGCCTCGACACCGGGCTGCCAGTTCGGGTCCTGGGGATCCCGACGGTCCGTGAGGACCGCCTCCATCCGCACCTCGTAGCCGCTGAGTTCACTGGCGAGATCGGACCGGGTGGGGGCCTGTCCGGTCCCCGAGAGCTCCCAGGCGTGGAAGTCCACGGGCAGTTCCTCGAAACACATGGGGCACTTGCTCATCGGGAGGCACCTTCCGTCAACAGGGCGCGGGCGGGCTGCAACAGGCCCGTCACCAGGGAGTCGAGTTCCGCGGTGGCGGTCGGCTCCACGAGACCCGGGACCCCACCGGGGCGCCATGCGTCGACCGGCGTGCACGTCGCGGCGTCGAGCTCGTGGACCCCCTGGGCCGGGACGAGGACGACCGGCCACACCCGGGTCGGTTCCACGTCACCGACCGAGGACCGGGGGTCGGCGATCCCGCGGTCGGTGAGTGCGTAGACGAACAGCGGGCCCGTCGACCGGGGCGCGGGCGAGCCCGCACCGGCGGCGCGGGCGCTCAGTCCGTCCCGGACCGCGGCCGGGTCGAACCGCGAGGTCGAGGGGTGGGCCCGCCGCGCCGCGAGCACCGCGGCGGCGAGCTCCTGCGGGTCCTCGGCACTCACGGGGTGGACCCGGGTGTCGACGAGGGAGACGGTGAGGGTCTCCGCCATCGCCGAGGCGATCCCGGAGAACACGTCGACGAGTCCCGTGATCGCGGTGTCGGGCAGGGCCGCCGCGGACGCCGAGGCGTCGACGAGGAGATGGACACCGCCACCCACACCCCTTTCACGGTCCGAACCGAGGGCCGCGACCGCGCGGGTGCGGGCCTCCCGGGCCAGGGGCGGCAGGTCGAGCGAGGAACCGGCACCCGGGCCCTCCCCGGCGTCGACCCAGTCGGCCTCGAGGCGGACCTTCTCCCCACTGCCGGGACCGCTCGCCCCGGCCGGCACGGTGTCGACGACCAGGAGTCCGTGCCGGGTCTCGCCGCTCAGATCGATCTCCTCGGCGACCGTCACGTCGTCCGGGGCACGCCCCAGACCGGCGTTCACCCGGATCCCGAGACGCAGGACCGAACCGGCGGGGAAGGCGCCACCGGTCGACACGACGCCCAGGCGGAGACGCTGCGGGACCCCACGCAGCACGACGGTGCCCGAGGGCAGCTGCTGGACGACCTCCGGGATCTCGTGTCCCCCGTCGTCGAGCGCCACGACGCGCGCCTGCGCGGGCATGGGCTGACAGGTGAGCGACACCTGTCCCGCCGGCAGGTCGAGCCGACCGTCGGAGTCGAGCACATAGGTGGGCATCAGTTCTCTCCCTTACGCTTCACGGTCCGTGGAGCGCCTGGCGCCCCCGGTGAGTCTGCCGAACACGCCGCGTCCGCGCGACCGGAGACCGGCCAGGGTCCGCAGCGCCTCCTTGCGGAACCGCTTGAACTCGGTCTCGTCCGCCGGGTCGTCCCCGAGGATCCGGCAGGCGATCGCCCAGGCCTGTTCGACGACCCGGGTCTCGGTCTCCTTGCGGTCCGAGTCCTCGATCAGCGTCGTGAGGACGCTGTGGACGAAGGGGGTGCGGCCGTCCCCCTCGGCCGGTCCCAGCCCCACGACCCGTTCGAGCTCCTCCGGGATCCGGCCGTCCTTCGTCATCCCTTCGTCCTCGACGAGGACGAGTGTGACGAGTGCGGAGTCCATGAGGCCGGGAACCCCGATGTACGCCCGCCCGGCGGCCACGAGGGCCCCCGTGTCCACGCCGGCGCGCGCGCAGGTGGTGAGCAGCCGCAGGAGACCGGCGGGATCGGGGACGAAATTCGGGGTGTGGACCTGCGCGGACGGCGCCGGACCCAGCGGACCACCGACGGCGATCAGGGAGAACCCGGCCGCGAGAACGGCCGGGGCGAGTTCCCGGAGGACCACCGGTGCCGGTTCGCAGTTATCCGACGTCCACGCCGCCCAGTCGAGCAGCGAGACGGGATCCATCGAGGCCCGTCCGGAGGCCACCACCGCGTGGGCACCCCGACGCAGGTACGCCACCCCCTGGTCGTAGCGGGCCTCCGGACCGACCGAACCGATCAGCCGGTCCAGCCGGTCCTCCCAGGCCCGATGGGTGAACAGCCACTGGCGGGCGCCACAGTCGCCGAGCCACCCGGGATGATGGTCCTGCAGGTCGAGGAAGGCCGTGAGTGAGGGCCGGAGTCCGTCGACGAGTGTCGAGTACGCACCGTCGGCCCGCAGGGTCCCGAAATCACCGACGTACCGGGGCAGGTGGACGAACAGGGTCGAGTCCGCCGAGTCCTCACCGGTGCGCAGTCTCCGGCGGACCGCCACGAGGAAGTCCGCCGGTCCGAGGTCCACCCGCTCGGAACGCCAGGCCCGGGCCACCGGCGCCGGCCACGGATCCGCACCGAGGACCCAGTCGAGAAGGGTCGTGGCCGCGGCCGGGGCGTCGAGGGACGGCCGCAGGTCCGCGGTCGTCCACGGCGCCTGGTTCATGGCCCGCAGGACGAGGGCTCGGGTGTCCGTACCGATGCGGCCGGCCGGGTCCTCGGCGAGGGCCTCCGGGTTCCTCGCGAGGACCCGGACGGCGGAGGAGGCGAGGAGTTCCTCGATCCGGACCCCGATCGGATCGGCGTCGAGGCGCGCTCCCGGTTCCTCCGTGGCGGGGTGGACGCGGGACGGATCGACGATCCCGCAGCGGATCAGGAAGTCGACGGTCGCGAGTACGCGCACCCCGAGTCCGGGATCGGGCAGGGTTCCCGCCTCTCCCAGCAGCCCCGTGAGGACCCCCTCGGCCACCCGGTCCACCGTGTCGCGTTCCGTCGTGGCTCGGCGGGCCGGATCGGGCACGCGGTCGAGGTGGACGGGCAACCACGCGGAGTCGTGGACGCTCCGGAGTGCCGCGGCGACGTACTGGTCGGCCCGGAGCGCGTAGTCCAGCCCCCCGGCACCACCACGAGCCGCGAGCCCGGACAGTTCCTCCCATTTCTCCGCGGGCGAGGCGCCGCTCACCTCGGCGATCGCGGCACCGAGGAGGGCACTGTGGTCACGGGAGGCCTCCGCCGAGGGCGGGGCGGATTCCCGGACCGTCGCCCCGACGAGGTCCCGCACGTCTCCGGAGACGGGACTCCGGCGGACGCTCATGGCCATCGGCCAGGCCGGGTCGAGTCCGTCGAGGTCCTCGGCCGCGAGCGTCGTGTCCTCGGTGAGGAGCCGCCAGACGACCTCCCACAGGACCCCCAGGTCGACGACGAGACCGCGGAACGTCCGGGCCCAGGAACCGGTCCCGGCCGCGGACGACCCGGACTCCCGGGTGAGGACCGTGAACCGACCGTCCTCGGCCGCTGCCCCGGCCTCGGCCTCCGGCACGACGACCAGGTGGAGTCCGGATCCGACGAGTCGCGGCAGCGCGGAGGCCCGTTCGTAGAGTGAGAACCCGATCCGCCGGGCCACCCGGGGAGAGGTGAGGGTGAGAGCGGTCCCGAGCAGGTCCGCCGCTGCGTCCTGGTCGTCGCAGGCGAGGACGACCGGCACACCCGTCCGGACGGCCTGTTGCAGTCCGTCGAGGAGAGCGGCCAACAGGTCGTGACGGGATGGGTCCTTCATCCGCTGGTACGCCGCGGGGACCCCGGCGCCCTCCCCCTGGTCCCCCGGGACGACACCGGGATGGTCCGTGGGATCCGGTCCGATCTCCGTCGCCAGCACCGACCGCACACCGTAGGGGGTGGCGAACACGGGCGAGCGCCACAGGTCCGTCGGACGCCAGGTCCCCGTGGGCTCGTCCACCCGGGCGACGTGGCTGTAGATGTTGCCCGGACGTCCCGTGCTGTCGTTGCCCGCCATCACCGCGTGGACGAGGACGGCACTCTCACCGCCGGGCAGGGGACGGTAGGCGAAACGCCGGGGGAGGGCCGCGATCTCGGCGGCCGACGGGAAGTCGGGGACCTTCCCGTGGTGGTCGAAGGAGGTGACGACCTCCCGGCGGAGCGCCTCGACGGCGGACCCGTCGGGGTCACCGGTCACGTCCTTGACCTGCCAGCCACCGGAGGACCCGGAGCCGCTGTCGAAGGAGGCGTAGGTCAACTGCGTCCACCGGCCGCCCGCCTCGTAGTGCTGGGGCAGCGCGGTCGTCTCCGGGATCCCCGTCGTCTCAGCCACGGCGACCCCGTCCGAACCACCCGGTACCGCCGGTGCCACCGGTGGGCGCGCCGAGGTACAGCTCCTCCATCGGCGGATCGACGAGCGCCACCCGCCGCAGCCAGGCCGGATCGAGATCGACGAACACCCGGAGGTAACCACCGTCGACCGTCCGGTCCCAGGTGTCCTGGTGGACCCGCCAGGCGTACCCGGAGGCCAGGTTCGCCTCGGAGGGGAGTGCCGGGGCGAGGAAGGTGGGGGTCGGCTGTGCCTGCCCCTCGTCACCGTCGGGCACCACCGACAGGGGTGTGCCGTCGTGCCGGGTGAGCGGCAGGTGGTCCCGGTTGTACACGAGGACGAAGCCCATCTGCTGGGGGAAGTCGCCGAGTCGGGCGAAGGGCCACACGGTCGCCGTCGGCCGCCCGAGGAAGGACTTCTTCACCTGGACCCGGTACCCGAGGATGAGCAGCGGTTCGACCTCGACCGCCACGGGGGACGAGTCGATGCTGCGCCCCTGGTCGAACATGCTCGCGACGAGGTGCAGGGTCGCGCCGTCCTGCAGGTACCCGTCGCCGGGCAACTGCATACCGCCCAGGTGCCGGTACTCGTCGAGGTCGATCTCCGCGGCCGGGGTCTGGTCGCGGACCTCGTCGAAGGTGCTCCCGGTCCCACCCACGTAGGCCCGCACGACGTCCGCGCCCTCGGGCCAGTGGAACGTGACGACCTTGCGGCCCACCCTCTCGGCCACCCGCGGGTACGTGACGGGACGGGTCCGGACCTGATTGACGGTGTTGCCGACGAACGCCTCGTCCCCGTGGACGACGACGACCGTGAAGTACGCCCGGGTCCACGACTCCGGCCAGGGCACACCCGGCATGACGACGGTGCCGTCGCCCGCGTCCTCCACCGGCCGGTTGATCCAACTGTCGGCGTCCAGTCGGGCCGCGTCGTCGAGGGCACCGAGCGAGATCGCCCGGTCGGTGAGACCGGCCATGGGCGGACGCTCGGTCCGGAAGATCCGGGCCTCCCCGCCCTTCGGTGCGGTCCACCGCAGGTCGAAGGTCGGCTGGTGACCCTCCTCGTGCAACTGCACCGACAGATCCGTGACCGGTTGGAGGGCGAAGGGGACCTCGACCCGCCGGGTCACCGGGTCCGACAGCATGGTCGTCCCGTGGACCTCGACCTCGGTCCGGAACTGGTAGACGTAGGACGAGCCGGGTTCGACCCCGGTGTCGACGAATCCGCTGAGGTTCGTCGACCCGCCGAGGATCCGGAACTCCGGACGCCCGATCCCGCGGGCCGCCTCCCGCGGCAGGGCCCGGTTCACGTGGACCCGCCGGGTGCCGGGCAGCACCCGCCAGCCGGCGATCACCTGTGGTCCGTCGACCGTCACCGAGGGGTCGACGACCGCGTTGATGAGCGTGCCAGTCGCGTGCACCGTGGGCTGTTCCAGGCGTGCGCGGTAGATGTCCTCCCCGCGGTAGAACCACACCTGGTAGTACCGGACCGCCGCGGAGGGCTCGACCCGGTCGAGCGCGTCGGTCCCGTCGGTGACCGTGAGTTCCTCGGCGTCGTCGGGGGAGTAGGGGACCTCCGCGTCGGAGAACACCACCCGGTAGAAACCCGCGCCGTCCGCCGCCGGCCACACCAGGCGGGTCCCACCGGGGCCGGGCACGACCGTGAGGTCGACCGCCTCGGGCTGTTCGCCGTACTGGAAGGCCGCGAAGGTCACGCCGTCGTAGGACTCCCCGGTCGTCCCGGAGGACTCCGGGGCGGGAACGGAGTCCGCGTCCGAGGCGCCCTCGGCCGGCGCCTCGGGAGCGCGGGGGGCCTGTGGCGGGGGCGGCACGTCCCCTCCCGGGGGCGGCGGGACCGACCCCGTCGGCGGGGGCGGCACGGACCCCGCCGCCGGAACAGGGGGCGGCGGAGGCGGCACGGGACCGTCCTCGACGACCGGCGGCGGGGGCACGCGGTCGGGTCCGGGACGTCCGTCGGGTGTGTGTTGCATGTGCGCTCCTGGGAGGGTCCGGGCCTCAGAAGTCGAGGTCACCGAAGGGTGTGGCCGGTGGTGTCGCCGGGACGTCCGGGTCGGTACCGGTGGTGCGGGCACCGGTCGTGAAGAAGTCGAAGTGCTGGATCTCGACGGGGGCCGTGAGCTGGACGTGCACCGTCCCCCGTCCGAGGCCCACCGAGCGGGTGCGGACGAACTCCTGGTCGACGGCCTGCGCCGAGCGGCCCCGGGCCGTGGCGGAGAGGTACGAGGCGTTCATGAGGTCGGCGGCCGCGGCCACGCCCACCCGACCGAAGAAGGACTCGACGGGCACCGCCGTACCCTCGGCCGTCCGGGCGGACCCGAGGAGCCGGGAGGTGAGCTCCTGCCGGTCGGGTGCGGCCAGCCGCGACTTGGCCCGCTCCCACATGGCGTCACCCATCGCGGGATCGGTGCCGGTGGTGTCGAGGGCCTGCAACCAGGCGTGGAGCAGGCCGTCCCGGGCACCGGCCCGCATGCGGTACAGCTGCCGTGGGTCCTGGGCGATCTCCATCCCGGCGGGCCCGAGGAGACCCGGTGCCTGGGCGAGGAAGGAGGTCCACTGCTCGGACAGCCAACCGACGGGGAACAGGTCGTGGCGGAGGACGTGGGCGGCCTCGTCGACGACCTCGTCCCCGGGGCTCACCCGGGCCTGGGCGGTACCCCGGGGCAGGTCGGTGAACTCGGCACCGCCGGCCGTCCCGACGGTCCAGCGCGAACCGAAGGGATGCCGGAGGAAGCGGCCCAGGACGTCCGACCACACGAGGTACTGCCCGTAGACGTCGGACAACCGGTCGATGTCGGTGATCACGTGTGTGAGGTTGGCCCGGTCGACCTCCGCGGCGCCGAGGAGTTCCCGCCGCCGGTGGAGGATCCGGAAGGTCTCCTGCTGCCCACGGAAGAACACGAGGAAACCCGTGAGGATCCAGGACAGGACGAGCCCGACGAGCAGACCCACACCCCAGCCCCAACCGAACACCCCGAGGCTCCACAGCACGACGACCGCGGCGATGGCGAGGAAGAACCCGATCGACCAGCCGAGCAGGTGCATGCTCAGACGCTTCTGCACCTCGGCGAGGCGCCGGTCCGCGGCCTCGTCGGGGCGGGCGGCCTCCTGCAGCCGGGAGAGGATCCCGGACAGTTCGGCCTGGCGGCCGAACAGGGCCTGGGCGAGGATCTCACCGAACTGGTTGACGTAGGACCCGGCGGTCCGCTCCCGCCAGGCCGCGAGCCTCGAGAAGGCGCCGGCCGCGTCGTGCGAGGTGGCACTGCCGCGTCCGGCCTCCGCCTGCAGACGGGATCCCAGTGCGTTGACCTGGAACACGTCGACGCTGCGGACCGGCTGCGTCGCACCGATGCTCGCGCCCAGTGCCCCGGACAGGGCCGGGAACCTCTCGGCGTCGGAGGGTGCGATCTGTTCCGGGTCCCGGATGACGGCCCGCTGCCCGCCGACCTCGATCGCCGGCAGCACGGAACTGCGGTCGCCGGCATCGGCGAGGGTGAGACCGCCGTGGACGAACTCCCGCCACAGGGCCGAGTGGTCCTCCCGGACGGGCTGACCGTGTTCGGGCAGCGACCGGGCGATCGCGCCCGAGGCGGACTGGATGTCCTGCCAGGCCGCCGGGGACCCGTCGGCCCGGTGGCCGTCGACGACGACGGTGTAAGCGGACCGGTCGATCCCGAACACGAAGTGCTGCACCGAGGTGGCGATCGAGGACTTGGTCCGGCCCACGAGGTTCCGGGCCCAGGCCGCCGGGGCACCCCGCAGGGCGGCCCACACGAAGGAGAAGAACATCCGCAGGGCCTCGCCGAAGCCCACCTCCTCCGACCGGGAGGCCGGGACCTGCTCACGCGGACCCTGGAGGAGGTGCCCGAAGGCCTGCCACACGGTGTTCGCCGCGTGCCCGGCCGCGGCGACGGGCGCCTCGACGTCGATGGTCCGCCCCACCCGCGGGTGGGGACGGGGGTACTCGGTCGACAGGTCGAACAGGGAGGCGCGGAGACCCGCCTCGACGTCCTCACCGGTGAGCCGGCGGAAGAAGGCACGGCTGATGCGCACCCCGCTCCCGCCCTCGGCGGCGAGCGCGTCGACCGGGGACTCCTCGACACCGGCCCACAGACCGCCGAGCGCGGCGACCTGGGCCGCACGCTGCACGACGAGGCGCCCGGGATCGGAACCGTCGATCGGGGAGTACCCGACGCCGGGGGAGGCGGTGTCCTCGGGGGACACGAGCACGTGGTTCCACCCGTGGTCCCGCGGTGCCGGTACCGAGGCGTCCGATCCGTCGGTCGTGAGGAGGACCCGGACCGGGACGACGGGCACCCCGCCGAAGGTCTGGTTGAGCCGCTCCCACACACGGGCACCGGCCGAGGTCTCGCTCAGCGCCCGACGCGCGGAGTCCGGGGAGTCGAGGTCGACGAGCTCGAGGATCCGGACCCGGGAGTAGGCCCGCGTCCCGGCGAGCACGGTGAGGTCCGCGTGATGGGCCGCCCCCTGGTCGTCGACGAAGGCCATGGGGACGGCCCGGTCGACGACCGCCTCGGCGGTGACCCACACGTAGGGGCCGACGAGGTCCCCGTGGACCCAGTCGCGCAGGGTCTCCCCGAGGGCGGCCAGCGACCGCGGGGCGACGAGGACGGTGAGCTGATCGGTCATCAGAAGTTCCCCAGGTCGGCGATCGGGGCGTCACCGGTGGAGGTCCCGGGCGCCCGCTCGGCCTCCTCCTTCGCGGTCTCGAGGACCTTCCGCAACTCGGCGGTGACGGCGACGATGTCACGGGCGAGGTCGTTGAAGAACGGCGTCCGCGTGCCCTCCCGGCGGTTGGGCACGATCCCACCGCGCGGCGCGGTGCCACCCGGTTCGGTGTTCGACACCCGGGAGGCGGCGAAGTCGTGGACCTTCGTGAGGAAGTCGAGCGCGTTGTCGTAGCGCTCCTGGAGGTCCGCCCCGTGGGCCCGGGAGGGTTCGCCGCTGGGCGTCGTGCCGTCCCGCAGCCAGGTGACGAACAGGTCCTCCGCGGAGAGCACCGAGAGTCCCTGGCGGGGGCCCTGCGGGGTCTCGTCGAAGGTCTCGCGCAGGGCCTGATAGGGCCGCATGGAGCTGAGCACCGGCTCGTGGTGGGCCTCCATGACGGCCAGGAGGACCGATTCGAGCACCGCCGGCAGCCAGTCGAAGGTCGACCCGACGAACCGCTCCGGGGGTGTGAGCAGCGGGTGTGGGAAGGACACCCAGGTCGAGTGCTTGCGGTCCCACACCTGCACCGGGGTCGCGAGGTCCCGGGCCCCGGGGATCCGCAGCCCTCCGGTGAGCTGGGCGACGTACCACCCGGCCACGAGGGCCTGCCGCTCGGCATCGGCCATCGGCAGCGAGGCCGGCAGGGGACGCGAGCGCCGGAAGGTCCAGAAGTCCTCCCTCTGGACCTCGTCGGCCCGGGCGTTCCACACCTTCGACACCCGGCGGAGCACCCCACCGAAGGCGATGGGGGTGAAGTTGTCGTAGGAGCCGAAGACGTCGATCCGGGTGATCCCGGCGGCGTCCTGCCCCCCGGCCAGGGCCCGGTCGAGCACCTCGACCGCCATCGGATCGATGCTCGGGTTGCGCTGCAGCGCCTCCTCGAGGGACCCGACGAGGGCCGGGTCGTCGGCGAAGGGGACGGTGGAGAACTTGTAGCGGTACTGCACGGCCTTGCCGCCGTGGATCTTCGCGACGATCTGCGGATCGACGGAGGCCAGCGGCAGTGCGTAGGTGAGGGTCTCCCGGAACTTCGACAGGAGTTCCTGCTTGCGACCGGCGACCTCCTGGGCACCCGCCCCGTCGAGACCCCGCACCCAGTCGGTGAGGGACAGGGAGCAGAAGCCCTCGAAGGCCTCGCCGCGCCGGGACACGTATTCCAGTGCCCGTTCCCGGAGCGCCACGGGACGCAGACCGAGCGAGTACTGCGCGATGCTCGGGCTGATCGGGGCACCGGAACCGGGGTCCCGGGTGAAGACCCCGGGGACCCACCTGCTGGTCCGCCGCACGAGGCCGCCGGGGGCGTCCTCGCCGTCGGCCACCGGCCACAGTCCGGAGATCACGTGGCGGGCCGCCTGGACGGTCGCCTGGGCGAAGGGCGGGACGGCGGACCCCGCCCCGGGCAGGGACCCGGAGAGATGCGATTCGTAGAGGGTGCCGAAGGAATCCGCGGGGGTGAGGAGGAGTTCGTTCTCCGCGGTGGCGAACCGGTCCGGGACCGCGAGGTCCTGATCGGACGGCCAGGCCGCGTAGACGTCGGTGATGACGTTCGCCTGCCCGACCTTCACGGCACTGCGGTCCTGTTCGACCTTGAGGGTCGCGTTCGCCTCCTCCAGCGCCCGGTCGAGCGGGGAGAGGACGTCCGACACGAGCGAGCGGAGGACCCTGACGGCGTACTCGGCGGCCGCGGTCTCCGTGTGGCGGGCCATGAGCGTCTGCACGGCGTCGGTGAGCGCGTCCTCGTGGGTGGAGCCGGCCACGAGCGTGCCCTTCACACCGGTCGCGGCACGCGAGACCTCGTCCGGCACCCGGCCGAGGTCGGGGTACTGGGCGGAACCGATCTCCTGCAGACGGGCGACGACGTGGTCCTCGAGGTAGGACCGCACGCGGTCGACGACCTCACGGGCGTAGGGCAGACCGAACTGGGCGACGGCTCCGGCGACCGTGTCCGTGACCGCCTGTTCCGTCCGCTGGGCCCAGTCGAAGGCCCACCGGTAGGCCGTGTCCTCGACCTTGCCGTCGAGCAGCGGCTTCTTGTACTGCAGGAACTGCCCGGCCATCGCCACCCACGAGGCCCCGGCCTGCCCGGCCGACTGCGGGATCTCCGGGGCGAACTGGTTGGACAGGAGGGTCCGCGCCTCGTTCATCACCCGTCCGTGGTCGAGGGCCTGCCCGGCGAACCAGTCGTAGACGGCCTGGGTCGAGGGTGCGGGACCGGCCGGCAGGCCGAGACCGGCGAGCACGCTCGGCCACTGGGAGTCGGCCAGGGCGTTCAGCTGCTGTTCGGCACCCGCGGGGTTGCCCGCCTGCAGGTGGCCGTCCCGCAACCGGTCGACGGCGGTCCGGGCCAGGCGCTGCGAGGCGTAGTGGCGGTACCGGTCGCGACCCATGCTCAGACGGCCGTAGCCGAAGGCACCCCACAGGAGCGGCTCACCCGGATCGGAACCCCATCCCAGGTACTCGCGCAGCGGCGGTTCGAGGCGGTTGGTGAGGTCGTAGGCGCGGAAGGACCCGGCGGCCTGCCCGGAGGCCATGAGTGCGGCGAGACCACGGGCCAGACCGCGATACACGGTCTCCTTCGACCCGTCGCCGAACAGGGACTCACCGTCGACCATGCCCTGGTACCGGCCCACAGGGAAGATGCGGCGGAACGGGATCCCGCTGTCGGCTCCGGAGGCCTGGCCCAGGCTCTCGAGCAGACGGGTGTCGTGGCGGTGCGCGGCCGTGGTCTGGGCTGCGAGGATCTCGCCGAACATGCCGAGCGCGTTCGGGTGCACGCCGGGGTAGGTCTCCGGGAAGATGTCCGGGGTCACGAGGAAGACGGCGGTCTGTTCCGCGCTCACGCCGTTGATCCGGGTGAGGACGCGGCAGACGTCGAGGGCCATCGAGGCGCCGGCACCACCGGCCATCGAGGAGACCACGAGGACCATGGGCGGCAGTGCCCGGTCGAAGGAGCCGGCGCCAGGCAGCTGCCGGGCGAGCGCCTCCATGTCCTCGTTCGCCTCGTTCGTGTACAGCTTCCGGACCGCCCGTTCCAGCCCGGACCGGACGGTGCCGATCTGGTTGAGCGTGATGACGCGTCCGATCGAACGCATCTGACCGGCGCCGAGTGCGATCGGGGTGTGCACCGAACCGGGGTTGCGCGGGGCCCAGGTGACGAATTCGTCAAGGGCGTCCTTGGCCTGGAGCGTGCTGCTCACCGCCTCGTCGAGGACGGGATAGCGTCCGGCCGGGGGAGCGGTGCCGATGTACTCACCACCCTGGTCCGCGACGTTCCCCATCCCGGGGATGTCCGTGTCGGCGGCGACCGGCACGTCCACGTGCACGAACTGCCACCCCTGCGGCAGGTCGTCGATGCCCGCGGCCGCCAGCTCACTGCGCAGCTGGTCCATCATGCGGGCGAGGACCTCGCCGCCGGAGCCGCCACAGCCCACTACGAGGAATTTCTGCACGTGTCCGTCCTTTCGTCGCCGCGCCCTGCGGGAGCGGTGTCACGGGTGGTCGTCGGGGTGTCGTCCGGTGGAGGGGTCGACCGCGCGGTGCGGGTCGACCGGGGTCAGGTGCCGAAGGGCTTCCAGCCACCCCCGGCCGGGGGTCCGCTCCCGGGCGGTGGGCCCTGCGGTGGGGGACCACTTCCCGGCGGGGGTCCGCTCCCCGGAGGTGGACCCTGCGGAGGGGGAGTCTGGGGCGGTCGACCCGGCGGGGGTGGTTGCTGCCGAGGCGCCTGCGGCGGTGGGCTCTGTGAGGGAGGACTCTGCGGGGGAGGACCCTGCGGAGGCGGTGCCTGCCCCGGCCCAGCCGGTCCCCCGGGTGTGAAGCCCGGCCCGCCGGGGGAGTACCCCGGTCCGCCCGCGGGACCACCCGGGGTGAACCCGGGGCCTCCGGCACCCGGTCCGCCCGGCGAGAATCCCGGGCCACCGGCCATGGCCGGTTGCGGGGCCACCTCGTCGGCCTCGACGAGCGTGGAGACCACGCGCGGTGCCTTCTGACGGATCTCCTCGACCAGGCGGGACCGGGCCGGGGCGTCGGCCAGACCGTTGAGGAGCACCACGAGTTCGGCCGATTCCGGATCCGTGCCCGGCTGCCGGACGACGAACCAGGATCCCTGGACGGCGAGCGGCAGGCGGGCCGGGACCCGCCCGTCGACGGCGGCACTCAGGGGAGCACCGGTGACCTCGACGTGGCCGGTGCCCACCGGCGAACCACCGGTGCGCACCCGCAGCTCGTACCCGAGGGCGTCGAGCCGCCGGGTCCCGTTGCCCGGGATCGGCACGGTGTGGCGCATGTCGGAGCCGGTGATGTCGAAGGGCTGTCCGTCGCGCAGCACGGTGCCGCCGGAGACCCGCACGGGGGTGCGGAGCACCATGAGCGGAGTGGA
This sequence comes from Brevibacterium litoralis, assembly GCF_040212315.1. Classification (NCBI taxonomy): domain Bacteria; kingdom Bacillati; phylum Actinomycetota; class Actinomycetes; order Micrococcales; family Brevibacteriaceae; genus Brevibacterium; species Brevibacterium litoralis. Next base: position 28,394 of record NZ_JBDIUY010000002.1, read on the forward strand.
CGGGATCCGGGCCGTCATCCACTTCTGCAGGTACAACAGGCCGACCGGGATGCCGATGGCCCCGAGGAGGGCCAGGACGAGCGCGATCCCGAAGTTCACGGTGTCCAGCGGCTTCTCGATCCCGGCGGTGAAGGACACGTCGACCGGGACCGGGTCACCGTCCCCGGTCGCCGAGGCCGTCATCACGGTGAACGTGCCGTTGATCGTGCCGTTGCCCTCGGCCTCGTCGCTCAGCGAGACCTCGACGGGGCCGGACGCGCAGTCGGCCTCACCGGTGGCCGCCGAGGAGACGGCCACGTCCTCGAAGCCCTCGGGCGCGGCGACGACGGTCGTGCCGTCCGCGGGCACCCAGACGCAGCCCTCACCGTCGACCGGGACCTCGGTGGTGAGGTCGAGGGGCCCGCTCGCGAGCCCGAAGTCGACGGACCCCGCGACCACGGGGTAGTCGAGCGGTGGCCGGATGTCCTGGCCGGTGGTCACGGTGACCGGTGCGAGTTCGGTCCCGGCGACCGTCCGCCCCTCGGAGTCGGTCGCGTCGGCGGTCGTGATCCGGGCGGAGATCTGCAGGACCCCGGAGCCCGCCGCGGTGTTCGTGAGGTCCCAGGACACGGGATCGGTGACGGCGGTCTTGTCCCTCGTGTCGACCAGGGTGGTCCGCACGCCGGCGGCGTCGACGAAGCTCGCGGTGTAGTGCAGATCCCCCTCGAGGGAGGCCGGGTCGAGCGGCTGGTCGTCGGGATCGACGAGACCGAACTGCTGGTCGGTGAGCGTCTCCCCCTGGTGGAGCGCGGCCGGGTCCGCGTTCGTCCACACGGGCCTCACGGCCGGGCGGATGTGGATGTTCGAGCTCGAGACGGCGTCCGCGGCCGCCTGGTCCGGTGCGATGAAGGCGAATCGCCACACCCCGGAGTAGGTGTCCGCGGACAGGTCCCGGCCGTCCATGGCGATCCGCAGGGTCCGCTCGGTCACCCACGTGTAGTCGAGTGTGAGGCCACCGGCGTCGACGCTCTGCGGCGTCCCGACGGCACTCTTGTCGAAGACGACGGTGTCCCCGTTCGGGACGATCATCCCGGCCTCCATGCCGTCGGCCTTCACGGTCGCCAGCACGTCGACGGTCGGGGTCGAGGAGTCGAGCACGAAGGTGTGGGCCTCCTCGGCACACACCGAGTCGACGCAGACGCCCTTCTCCTGCTCCAGCGTCGTGTCGCCGAGGGAGGAGATCGAGTCGAAGGCCATGAGCAGGTCGTCGATGTTCTCCGCGGTGTGGAACTCCCCGGGCACGGGGTCGAGGAGGTCACCACAGGTGGAACCGCCCTCGGCATCCGTCCCGGTGACGATCGACTGCATGAGGTCGAAGGTGCCCGGTTCGGTCCCCTCGGCGCCCAGTCCGACACCGTAGAGCGCGATCTCCGAGGACCGCAGCTGGTCCGCCAGCCCGCCGGGCCGGCACAGGGAGTGTTCGGCGGCCTCCGCGGCCTCGGCGGCACCGTCCTCCGTGGACAGGTCCGCGCCCTCGGCGTAGGGCTTCTCCGTGCCGTACTCGTCCTGCGCGGACCCGGAGGTGCGCGGTTCGATGTCGAGCTCGCCGTCGGAGAAGAACACGATCGCCTGGCAACTGTCGACGTCCGAGCGGTTCGAGGCCTGCTGGGCCAGGTGGCCGCGGGCCCCGTCGAGCGCCGTCCAGTAGTCGGTGTCCACGCCCCCGGTCCGGTCGGCCAGTCCCGTCACGGTGGCCCGGACGTCCTCGACGGTGGAGGAGTCAAGCGCCGTCCAGTCCTGCAGCACCTCGAAACCGTGCCCGAAGGCGGTGACCTCGACGTTCACGCTCGCCTCCTCGCCCTCCTCGGCCAGCTGGTCGACGAGGTGGAGGGCGGCGGAGACCCGGGCGTTGTCCGGGTCGGTGGTCGTGAGGCTGCCGGACTCGTCGAAGAGGAGGACGATGTCCGCCGCCCCACCGGCGGCGACGCAGGAGGCGAACCGCTCCGGCAGGGTTCCCGTGTCCCCACCGGAGGTGTCCCCACCACCGGTGCCGTCCTCGGCGGTGGTGCCGTCCGTGGGGGCGGGTTCGGTGGCCGCCAGGGCCGGCGCCGCCGAGGCGCCCGTCAGTCCGAACGCCAGCGCCGTCCCGAACGCCGCCGCACCCCGGGTGAGCGCACGCAGCGGAGAGGTCCGGGGGATGGAGGTCCGGAGGGTCCGGTTCACAGGGGTACGCACCGTTCAGATCCTCCCGATCCACAGGGCCACGGCCACGGCCGAGGCGAGGACTCCGAGTCCGCACACGACGAGACCGGCCCAGTACAGGAGGTCCGCCGAACCGGTCCGCGCGTACAGCGGCCGGGACCGACGGGCGATGTCGGTGCGGTGGTAGATGCCGAGGACCGCGACGGCCGCGGGGCCGGCGACGAGCCAGCCGATGAGGGTGAGCGGACCGTTCAGGATCCAGGCGAGGAGGCCTCCGAGGACGGAACATCCGAGGAGGACCCAGAGGAAGACGAGGGGCGGGTAGGCGACCGCGGTCGTGGCCCCGGTCGGGGCCACATCGGGTGCCGGAGGACCGGTGGGCGCGCCGCCGGGACGGAACCCGCCCGGACCGGGCTGCCGACCGCCGGGTGCCGCGGGACCACCGGGACCGCTCGGAGCACCACTGCCCGCGGGGTTCCATCCGTTCGGACCCTGGGGTCCGGATCCCTGCGGGCGCGCTCCGGGCGCACCGCGGGAGGTCCCGGGACGACCGGAACCGAACTGCTCACTGAAGTCGAACGGCGAGGACACGGACCCTCCTTCTCAAGCGCCACAGCGGAGTCTCACGTCACACCCGCCAGACTAGCCCAGGGCACGGACACGATTCCGCCCCGGAAGCGGTATCCCTGTACCGAATCCGACATCCGGGGGATCTCCTCCGGTCCTCGGCAGGGTCCCCGCCTGTCGCCTCCGCCCCACCCCGGCCCCTTCCTGTCAGCGGTGATGAGGTGAACACTGGTGTCATGGCTCGTATCGAGAACTCCAAGGTCACCGTCGTCGGCGCCGGCTCCGTCGGCGCCTCCACCGCCTATGCCTCGCTCATCCGTGGCTCCGCCCGCCACCTGGCGCTCTACGACATCAACGGCGAACGTGCCGAGGCCGAGGCGCTCGACCTCGCCCACGGCGCCATGTTCACCGGTTCCTCGAACATCCTCGGAGGCAGCGACCTGTCGATCGTCGAGGGTTCCCACGTGGTCGTCGTGACCGCCGGCGCCAAGCAGGAACCGGGGCAGACCCGCCTGGAGCTCATCGGCACGAACGCCCGGATCTTCGAACGGATGATCCCGCAACTCGTCGAGGCGGCCCCGGACGCCGTGTTCGTCGTCGTCACCAATCCCTGTGACGTGCTCACCATGCTCGCGCAGCGGAACACGGGCCTGCCGCCGGAGCGCGTCTTCGCGTCGGGCACCGTGCTCGACACCTCCCGCCTGCGCTGGAAGCTCGCCGACCGCATGGGGGTCGCGCCCCGGTCCGTCCACGCCCACATCGTCGGGGAGCACGGCGACACCGAGTTCGCCCTGTGGTCCTCGGCCACCGTCGGCAGCGTGCCCCTGCAGGACTGGCGGTTCGGTGACCGGGCCCCGATCACACGGACGGAGATGGACGAGATCACCCACGAGGTCCGCACCGCCGCCTACCGGATCATCCGGGGCAAGGGGGCCACCAACCACGCGATCGGTCTGTCGGCCACCCGCATCGTCGAGGCGATCCTGCGCGACGAGCACGCCGTCCTGCCGGTCTCGACCGTGCTGGAGAACTTCCACGGTCTCGACGGCGTCGCGCTGTCCGTCCCCTCGATCGTCAATTCGGCCGGAGCCTTCCCCATCCGTGAGACGCACTTCGACGACGACGAACGCCGCCTCCTGCACGCGAGCGCCGACGCCTTCACGCAGGTCGCCACCGCCGTCTCCTGACCACCCCGCCGCCGAGGTGCCCCGCAACCCGGGACACCCTCCGCACAGGTCCCTTCCCGCAGGTCCCACCGCGGGGGAGTCCCGGAGGGCAGGGCGCCTCGGGAGCGATCACCGGACGAACGCGTCCCACCAGTCGAGGACCCGCAGCGCCCGCAGGGTGACCCAGCGGGAGGGGCGGCCCGGTGGGGCGTCGTCGTGGAACCACACCTTCCCGTCGAGGCGGCCGCCCTGGTGCCAGGTGCCGTCGGAGTGGCGGGCGGCACGGACGAGGTCGACGGCCTCGGCCAGGCGGGCGTCGGGGTGATCTCCCTCGAGGGCGTGGACGGCGCGGAAGTGGTCGAGGCGCGCAGGGCGGAGTACTCGGCGCGCTGCGGGTGCAGGAAGACCCCGACACCGGGGGTGAGGGGATCGCCGGTCGTGCGGCGTCGGAGCAGGTGGCGGGCCAGCAGGTACTCCTCGCCGGCCTCGCGGACCGCACGGGTGGAGCCGTCGCCGGTGACCCGTTCGTACTCCAGGAGCGCCTCGAGGGCATTGAGGGTGGAGTGGACGGAGGACCGCGTCGAGCCGTGCTCCCATTCGCAGTTCCAACCGCCCTCGTCCATCGCGTGGTCGACGAACCAGGCGGCGTTCGCCCGCATGTCGCGGCCCAGCCAGAGGCCGCTGCGCAGAGTCATGGCGTTGATGCAGACGTCGACCTCGCCGTCCCAGAAGGGTAGATCCTCGTACTCCCAGCGGGTACCGCGCTCCAACCGGTCGGCGGTGTCCCCGAGCGCCCGGGCGGGCACACCCCATTCCCGGAGGGAGTTCAGCGACCAGGTCGTCGCCGTCCACGGCTGGCCCTCCCGGAAGGCGCGGGGGTCGTCGGGACCGGGGTACCCGGCGGAACCCGGCACCGGGAAGAACGCCCCACCGGACCACTGTCCGTCGGGGTCCTGGAGATCGAGCAGTCGCTCACCGAACCCCTCCCGGGCGGTCCGGTCGCGGGTCGTCTCCTACACCTCCGCCGAGGCGCCCGCCAGGTCCCGCTGCACCTGCCAGGCCACGGCGGGGTCGGAGTCGAGCAACCAGGCGAGGACCGCCTGTCGGGTGGTCCCGGTGGGCCGAACGGGCAGTCGACGACCGAGGGGCGGTGACCACGGTCGTGGTCACCGCCCCTCGAGGACGTGTGTGGTGCTGTGCTGTTCGGTTCAGCCCTGAGGAGCTTCGCCCTTCTCGGCCTCCGCCTGCTGGGCGGCGACCTGGGCGTGGACCTCTTCCATGTCGACACCCTTGATGCCCTCGATGAGCTGATCGAGGCCCTCGGCCGGCAGGGCGCCGGCCTCCGAGAAGATGCCCACACCCTCACGGAAGGCCATGATCGTCGGGATGGACTGGATCTGGAAGGCGGCGGCCAGCTCCTGCTGGGCCTCGGTGTCGATCTTGCCGAACACGATGTCCGGGTTCTTCTCCGAGGCCGCCTCGTAGACGGGGGCGAAGTTCTTGCAGGGGCCGCACCAGTCGGCCCAGAAGTCGAACAGGACGATGTCGTTCTCGGCGATCGTCTGACCGATGTTTTCCTTGGTGATCTCCTGAGTAGCCATTGGCCGACCATATCCGTCGCGTCATCCCGCGCGATACCGGCACGGGGCCTACGACGCCGTGTGTCCGCTGCGGGCGGAATCGGGACCGTCTAGCGTGAACCCGAGACAGAGGGATACACGCCTCGAGGCGACGGCCCGACCGCCTCCCACACGTGAAATCACGGCCGTATGCCGTCGTCACGGTGCAGGGACACCGTGACGACGGCATACGGCCGTGATTCGAGAACCGCGAGATCCCGTCAGTGACCGGCGGGGGAGCCCTCCGCGGACTCCTCCGGCTTGACGACGAAGAAGGCGAGGACCAGACCGACGGCCGCGATGCCTGCTGCGAGCAGGAAGGCCGCCTGGGAACCAGGGGCACCGGCCGCCGCCGCGTCGAGACCCTGGGCCGAACCTGCGTGCAGCTGCGCGGAGTAGATCCCGATGAGCACGGCGGTACCCATGGCACCGAACACCTGCTGGAGCGTGTTGAGCGCAGCGGACCCGTGGGAGTACAGGTGCCGGTCGAGCGAACCGAGCGAGGCGGAGAACAGTGGGGTGAAGGACCCGGCGAGACCCAGCGACATGACGATCTGGGTCCCGGCGAGCATCCACACCGGCGTCGAGGCGTCGGCGCGCGAGTACAGGAGCATCGACACGAGGATCATGATCGTGCCGGGGATCAGCAAGGTCTTGGGTCCGCGGGCGTCGTAGATCCGCCCCATGACCGGACCGAGCAGACCCATGAGGATTGAGCCGGGCAGCAGCACGAGACCGGCCTGGGTGGCCTCGAGGCCGACGACGTCCTGCAGGAACAACGGCAGCAGGGAGAACGTGCCGAACATCGACAGGGCGACGATCGACATGATCGCGACGGAGACGATGAAGTTCTTGGACAGGAAGATCCGCATGTCGAGCAGCGCGTCGTTCTTCTTCTGCAGGCCCAACTGACGCCGGACGAACAGGGCGAGGACGACGAGTCCGACCGCGATGACGAGGAACGGGAGTGCGCTCGTCCCGGAGCTCGCCTCGACCTCGGCACCGTGCCCGCCGCCCAGGCGGCTGAGTCCGTAGACGATGCCGCCGAAGGCGAGGGCCGACAGGATGATCGACAAGACGTCGATGGGCGCGTGGGTGGTCTCGCCCAGGTTCGTCATCCACTTGATGCCGAGGCCCATGGCGATGAGGGCGATCGGCAGGACGATGCCGAACAGCCAGCGCCATCCGAGCGTGTCGAGGACGATGCCCGACATGGTCGGACCGATTGCCGGTGCCAGGGAGATGACGAGGCCCACGCGGCCCATCATGCGACCACGCGAGTGCGCCGGGACGACATTCATCATCGTCGTCATGAGCAGGGGCATCATGACACCGGTGCCCGCGGCCTGCACGACACGGCCGACGAGCAGCATCGAGAAGCCGGGGGCCAGGAGGCAGATGAGCGTCCCGAGCGAGAACGAGATGCTGGCGGCGAGGAACACCTGCCGGGTCGTGAAGCGCTGGAGCAGGAAGCCGGTGGTCGGGATGACGACGGCCATCGTGAGCATGAATCCGCTGGTGAGCCACTGGCCCTGCTCCGGCGGGATCCCGAGCGTGACGTTGAGCTCGGGGATGGCGATCGCCATCGTCGTCTCGTTGAGGATCGCCACGAAGGCGGCCACGAGGAGCAGCCAGATGACCCGCATGCCGGCGGGGTCGATCGAGGCGGAGAGTGAGGATCGTGTCGAGGAGGAGGTGTTCTGTTCTGCAGTCGTCAAGAAAGGGCTCCGTGCCACTTGTGTTCTTCGTGCCCCGGGCCAGAGATGTGCCGTGGGTCGCCGGGGATGACACGTCCGGCGCGCCCCACCTCTCGCGGGCAGCGATCCAGTTTAACCGAGGCGGCTATCGATCCATTCGCGCTCCGTGGTGAATTCACCCACGCGTCACCCGATGTCAGGCGGACGACACCCGCCCGGTCTCGTGGACCCACATGGCCGCCTCGACGCGGTTGCGCAGGCCGATCTTCGTGAGGATCCCACCGATGTGGGTCTTCACCGTGCCGAGCGAGAGGTGGAGTTCCGCGCAGATCTCCGTGTTCGTGAGCCCCCGGGCGAGCAGACGCACCACGTCCTCCTCACGCGGGGACAGGGGCTCGAACGGTTCGCGGGCCCGTGACCGTCCCGCCTCGGCCGGATCGCGCCCCGCGAAGGTCTCCAACAGGCGCGTGGTGATCCGCGGGGAGATGAGGGCGTCGCCCGCAGCAGCGGCACGAACGGCCTCGGCCAGGAGGACGGGCCCCGCGTCCTTGAGGACGGTCACGGCGGGAGCGGTCCAGGCCGAACGGATCCGCGGGCGCATGTCCGTCACCCTACTCACGCGGCCGGACCCACGAGGCGCCGGGACCGCATCCGCCGGATGATGATCTCCGCGGCGATCACGTTGAGGAGCCAGCCGGCGTCCATCTGCACGAGACGCCAGAACTCGATGGGCGCGTCGAAGGCGATGAGGAACGGCGCCGAGGTCAGCACCTGTGTGCCCGCACCCATGGCGAGTGCGTAGGCCCGCATCATCCAGGCACCGTGCGCCGCGAAGTCCCGCCGGATCACGCGGTACACGGCGAGCCCGAGGAAGACGAGCGTCGCGGCGCCCACCACGTACCGCGAGACGGCCAGGGCCGGCCCGTCGACCGGCGGGAACACGTACACGGCGGTCATCCACAGGCCCGATGCCGCGACGACGACACCCGCGGGCACGAGGAGGTACCGGCCGGCGAACATGTGCCATCGCAGATGACGCCTGCGGAAGGTCGGGAGGAACTGGAAGGCGCCGAGGAGTGCGAAGACGAGGGCCGAGAGGATGTGGAGCACGAGCGGCAGGGGATCGGCGTGGAAACGTGCCGTCTCCTCCGTCGGGACACCGAGGGCGACGTCGCCGAGCCGGACGCCGCCGGCGACGGAGGGCACGAGCGCGAGGGCGATGAGGCCGGTGGCGACGAGCCATTCACGGGCCGGGACACGGGGTGGTGAGCTGGTGGCGGGGGCCTGCGTGGAGGTCATACCCCGATCGTCCGCCGCGAGAAACACCCACCGCCTCGGCCATGTGGCCGATTTGTCCGGACACGACGAAGGCCGGGACTCGATGAGCCCCGGCCTTCCGGTCGGTGGAGGTAAGGGGACTCGAACCCCTAACCCCCTGCTTGCAAAGCAGGTGCGCTACCAATTGCGCCATACCCCCGTATGGAATTGATGGCCGCTCACACGGTGTCCGTGTAGTGCGACCATTCCCTGTGACCGGCCTGCCGCTTGTCCCGCAGTCCGAGGAGAATCCCCACACCGCCGAACACCGCTGCCGCGATGCCTGTCAGGGTGAACCACTTCTTCACGAATCTCTCCGTTCGTCGTGGTGCGTGGGCCTAAGAGGACTTGAACCTCTGACCTCTTCGTTATCAGCGAAGCGCTCTAACCGCCTGAGCTATAGGCCCGTACTCGTCCGGCCGGTGTCCCGGCGAACGAGAATCAACTTTAGACGGACTCCCGCCGCCCGCGCAAACCCGCGGGCCGGTTTGTGATCAAGACCTCAGGTGAGCTCGACCCTGAGCGCCGCGGCGGCCTCCCGGGCGCGGGCGCGCGCCTCGTCCTGCGTCTTGCCGCGGGCCACGGTGACGGCCACGCGCCGCTGACCGTCCACCTCCGGCTTGCCGAACAGACGCACCTGCGCCGTCGGGACGGCCAGGGCCTCCTGCAGCCCGGAGAACCGCGGCACGCCGGTACCCTCGGCGAGTACCGCGCACGAGGCGGCCTGCCCCTCGGCGATCGTCTGTCCACCGATGACGGTGGGCGTGGGCACCGGCAGCCCGAGGACGGCCCGGGCGTGGAGTGCGAACTCGGTGAGGTCCTGCGAGGCGATCGTCACGAGTCCGGTGTCGTGGGGACGCGGGGAGACCTCGGAGAAGAGCACCTCGTCGCCGACGACGAACAGTTCGACACCGAACAGGCCCCAGCCGCCGAGCGCCTCGGTGATCGTGGCGGCCACCTCCTCGGCCTTCTGCTGCGCGGCCTCGCTCATGGGGGCCGGCTGCCAGGACTCGCGGTAGTCACCATCGACCTGCACATGGCCGACCGGCGGGCAGAACACCGTGCCGTTCACGGCGCGCACCGTGAGCTGGGTGATCTCGTAGTCGAAGTCGACGAACCCCTCGACGATGCAGCGCACCGCACCACCCTCGTTCGCCTTCGCCCGGGCACCGGACTGGGCGTACTTCCAGGAGGCCCGGACGTCCTCGGGGGTCTTCACCGTCGACTGCCCCTTGCCGGAGGAAGACATGACCGGTTTGACGACGCAAGGCGTGCCGATCCGCGCGACCGCGGCCTCCATCTCCTCGAGGGACTCGACGAACTCGTAGGGGGAGGTGGGCAGACCGAGCTCCTCGGCCGCCAGCCGCCGGATCCCCTCGCGGTCCATGGTGAGCTGCGTGGCCCGGGCCGTCGGCACCACGCGGGTGTTCCCCTCCGCTTCGACCTCGGCGAGCACCTGCGTGGCGATCGCCTCGATCTCCGGGACGATGACGTCGGGCTTCTCCGCGTCGATGACGGCGCGCAGGCCGGCGGCGTCGAGCATCGACACGACGTGCGAGCGGTGGGCGACCTGCATGGCCGGAGCGTTCTCGTAGCGGTCGACGCCGATCACCTCCGCGCCCAGGCGCGTGAGTTCGATCGCGACCTCCTTGCCCAGCTCACCGCAGCCCAGCAGCATGACGCGCGTGGAGCCGGAGGTCAGAGGGGTGCCGAGGGTTCCGGGTTCCATGCTCATGGGCCCAAGTCTTCCACACCCGTGAATGACCGACGCGCCGTGTGGTTCGGCCTCGCTATTCGATCGAATAGCGAGGCCGAACCACACGGCGCGTCGGTCATTCACGGGTGTGGAAGACTTGGGCCCATGAGCATGGAACCCGGAACCCTCGGCACCCCTCTGACCTCCGGCTCCACGCGCGTCATGCTGCTGGGCTGCGGTGAGCTGGGCAAGGAGGTCGCGATCGAACTCACGCGCCTGGGCGCGGAGGTGATCGGCGTCGACCGCTACGAGAACGCTCCGGCCATGCAGGTCGCCCAC
>NZ_JBDIUY010000003.1:0-11977 GCF_040212315.1 Brevibacterium litoralis
GGTCGCGAGCGCGGTCATGAGCACCATGTTCACGATGCCGATGAGCGCCGAGAAGATGAAGACGTTCCGGAAGCTCACGAGACCCAGCAGCTGCTCGGCGGATTCGGGCCCGGCGATCTCACTGATCGTCGTGTGCATGGTGCCGATGACACCGGTCGCCTGGAGCACGAGCCACACGACGATCGAGGCGACGATCGTGATGATCGCGATCGCGAAGGACAGCAGGGCCGCCATCTTCGCCACCGACCACGGCTCGATCGCCGCGGCCTGGAGCTTGACGGTACGCGGACCCGCCGAGGACTTCTTCGAACCCGCCTTCGTCGCCTTCGCCGACGCCGTGGGTGCGGCGGCCGGGGCCGGACCGGAACCGGTGGACGTCGCAGTATCCGTGGCCTTCACGGCCGACTGGACCTTGGTCGCGTCGGCGGAGTCGGCGGTCTTCGACGAGCCCCCACTGATCCGCACGCCACCACTGCTGGCCCGCACGGACGATCCGGAGGTCTTCTTCGCCGCCGAGGCGCCCGCCCCGCCGGCACCGGACCCGGACGTCTTCGTCGCGGTCGGACCGGAACCGACGGCCGGAACCGCCTTCGTCGCGGTGTCCTCGGACTTCTTCGCCGTCGACCCGGCGGAGGATGACGAGGCAGCCTGGGACTTCCCCATGTCGGAGTCCTTCTTCTCGCCGCTCGCGGTCAGGCGTGTCCCACCGGACGACGCCCGGATCACCTTCGGCTCGGGCTTCTTCTCGTTCTCACTCACGCGTCTTCGTCACCTTCGGTCTCGGTCGCCCCTGCAGCCACCTCGGCAACCTGATCGGTGGTCTCGAGGTCGTGGTCGGGATCCTGATCAGGGGTCTCCGGGCCGCGGGTCACGGCAATGATACGGTCCGCCTTCCCCGGCTTGGCAAACACAACACCCATTGTGTTGCGTCCCTTGGCGGGCACCTCGTCGATGCGGGACCGGACGATCTTGCCCTTCTCCATGACGACGAGGACCTCCTCACCGGAGCTCACGATGAGGGCTCCGGCCAGCGCACCGCGCTCGTCCGTCACCTTCGCGACCTTGATGCCGTAGCCGCCCCGACCCTGCACGCGGTATTCCTCGATCGGGGTCCGCTTGGCAAAGCCTGCGGCCGTCACGACGAACACGAAGGTGTCCGGGTGGACGACGTCCATGGCGAGCAGCGCGTCGTCCCCCTTGAACTTCATGCCGGTGACACCGGAGGTCGCCCGGCCCGTCGGACGGATCGTCGCGTCGTCGGCGGCGAACCGGATCGACATGCCGGCCGAGGAGACGAGCAGCAGGTGGTCGTCGGAGTTCACCAGACGGGCGGAGACGAGCTCGTCCGGGCTGCCGTCGGGCATCTCGCGCAGGTTGATCGCGATGACGCCGCCGGTGCGGTTCGAGTCGTACTCGCTCAGCCGGGTCTTCTTCACCAGACCGCTCTTGGTGGCGAGCATGAGGTACTCGACCGCCTCGTAGTCGCGGGTGCTGAGCACCTGGGCGATCTCCTCACCCGGCTGCAGGGCGAGCAGGTTCGCGACGTGCTGGCCCTTCGAGTCCCGCGAGCCCTCGGGCAGGTCGTAGCCCTTGGCGCGGTAGACGCGACCGGTGTTCGTGAAGAACAGGAGCCAGTTGTGCGTCGAGGTGACGAAGAAGTGGTCGACCACGTCGTCTCCCCGCAGCTTGGCCCCGGCCACGCCCTTGCCGCCACGGTGCTGGGCCCGGTACTCCGCGGTCCGGGTGCGCTTGGCGTACCCACCGCGGGTGATCGTGACGACGACCTCCTCCTCGGGGATGAGGTCCTCCATCGACACGTCCCCGTCGAAGCCGGCGAGGATCCGGGTGCGGCGGTCGTCACCGTAGCGCTCGACGATCTCGTCGAGCTCCTCGGAGACGATGGCGCGCTGCCGCTCGGGCTTGGCGATGATGTCCTTGTAGTCGGCGATCCGCTCCTCGATCTCCGCGGCCTCCTCCTCGATCTTGAGGCGCTCGAGGGCCGCGAGCTTGCGCAGCTGCATGTCGAGGATGTGGTTCGCCTGCTCCTCGTCGACGTCCAGCAGCTCCATGAGGCCGGTCCGCGCCTCGTCGGCGTTCGGGGACCGGCGGATGAGGGCGATGACCGCGTCGAGGGCGCCGAGGGCCGCGAGCAGACCGCGCAGGATGTGTGCCCGCTTCTCCGCCTTGGCCAGGCGGAACTTCGTCCGCCGGACGATCACGTCGATCTGGTGCTTGACCCACAGACGCAGGAAGGAGTCGAGCGAGAGCGTGCGCGGCACGTTGTCGACGAGCGCGAGCATGTTCGCCGAGAAGTTCGACTGCAGGTCGGTGTGCTTGTACAGGTTGTTGAGGACGACCTTCGCGACGGCGTCCTTCTTGAGGACGATGACGAGGCGCTGGCCGGTCCGGCCGGAGGACTCGTCACGGAGGTCTGCGATGCCGGCGACCTTGCCGTCCTTCACGTACCCGGCGATCTTCGAGGCCAGCGCATCCGGGTTGACCATGTAGGGCAGTTCGGTGGCGACCAGGCAGGTGCGACCCTGGATCTCCTCGATCTCGACGACCGCCCGCTGGGTGACGGAACCGCGGCCGGTGCGGTACATGTCCTCGATGCCGCGGCGGCCCAGGATCGTGGCGCCTCCGGGGAAGTCAGGGCCCTTGACGATGCCGATGAGGGCGTCGAGGGCCTCCTCTTTCGTCGCGTCCGGGTGCGACAGCAGCCACTGGGCACCGGCGGCGACCTCGCGCAGGTTGTGCGGCGGGATGTTCGTCGCCATGCCGACCGCGATACCGGTCGACCCGTTGACGAGGAGGTTGGGGAACCGCGCCGGCAGGTAGACGGGCTCCATCTCCTTGCCGTCGTAGTTCTCCTGGAAGTCGACGGTGTCCTCTTCGATGTCCCGGACCATCTCCATGGACATCGGGGCCATCTTGCACTCGGTGTACCGGGGTGCGGCCGCACCGTCGTCACCGGCGGACCCGAAGTTCCCCTGCCCGGCCACGAGCGGGTACCGCATGGCCCAGGGCTGGTTGAGGCGCACGAGGGCGTCGTAGATCGCCGTGTCACCGTGCGGGTGGTAGTGACCCATGACGTCACCGACGACGCGGGCGCACTTGTTGAAACCGCGGTCGGGCCGGTAGCCGCCGTCGAACATCGTGTAGAGCACGCGGCGGTGCACCGGCTTGAGGCCGTCCCGGACGTCCGGGAGCGCACGGCCGACGATGACGCTCATCGCGTAGTCCAGGTAGGACTTCTGCATCTCCGCGTTGAGGTCCACCTGCTCGATGCGCTGGGCGATCACGCCACCGACCTCGTCGGGGCTCGTCACCTCGTCGTTCGAGGTCTGGTCGTCGGGGGTCTGGTCGTCTTCAGCCACGTGAGGAGATCTTCCTTCGGGTGTCGGTCCGCACGGTTCGGCACGCGGACGGGAGGACTGGGATCAGGAGGACCGGGAGTACCCGGGTCCCTCGACACTCAGATGTCGAGGAACCGGACGTCCTTGGCGTTCTCCTGGATGAAGCTGCGGCGGGAGTCCACGTCGTCGCCCATGAGGATCGAGAAGATCTCGTCGGCGATGATCGCGTCGTCGAGGGTCACCTGCTTGAGCAGACGGGAGTCCGGATTCATGGTCGTGTCCCACAGCTCCGTGTAGTTCATCTCGCCCAGACCCTTGTAGCGCTGGATGCCGGCGTCCTTGGGCAGCCGCTTGCCGGCGGCCCGGCCCTCGGACAGGAGGACGTCGCGCTCCGAGTCCGAGTACGCGTACTCGTGGGGCTGGTTGGTCCACTTGAGACGGTAGAGCGGCGGAGTCGCCAGGTACACGTAACCGTGCTCGATGAGCGGACGCATGTACCGGAAGATGAGGGTGAGCAGCAGCGTGGCGATGTGCTGGCCGTCCACGTCGGCGTCCGCCATGAGGACGATCTTGTGGTAGCGCAGCTTCGCCTCGTCGAACTCCTCGCCGATACCGGTACCGAAGGCGGTGATGAGCGCCTGGACCTCGTTGTTGCCCAGGGCCCGGTCCAACCGGGCCTTCTCGACGTTGAGGATCTTGCCGCGCAGCGGCAGGATCGCCTGATGGATCGCGTCGCGGCCCTGCACGGCGGAGCCACCGGCGGAGTCACCCTCGACGATGAAGATCTCGGAGAGTGAGGGATCCTTCGACTGGCAGTCCTTGAGCTTGCCGGGCATGCCGGAGCTCTCGAGCAGGCCCTTGCGGCGGGTCGCCTCGCGGGCCTTCCGGGCGGCCATGCGCGCGGTCGCGGCCTGCACGGCCTTGCCGATGATCTCCTTGGCCTGCCGCGGGTTGGACTCCAGCCAGTGACCGAACTCGTCACGCACGATCCGCTGCACGAAGGTCTTCGCCTCGGAGTTGCCGAGCTTGGTCTTCGTCTGCCCCTCGAACTGCGGCTCGCCGAGCTTCACGCTGATGACGGCGGTGAGGCCCTCGCGGACGTCCTCACCGGTGAGGTTCGGGTCCTTCTCCTTGAGCAGCTTGTTCTCGCGCGCATAGGCGTTGAGCAGCGAGGTGAGCGCCGTGCGGAAGCCCTCCTCGTGGGTGCCGCCCTCATGGGTGTTCACCGCGTTCGCGTAGGTGTGCACCGACTCCGTGAACCCGTTGGTCCACTGCATGGCCACCTCGAGGGCGATCATGTGCTCGGTGTCCTCGGCCTCGAAGGCGATGATCTCCTCGTTGACGGCCTCGGCCTTCTTCAGCGAGTTGAGATAGGCGACGTAGTCGAGCAGACCGCGGTCGTACCTGTAGGTGACCGACCACGGGCCGGTCTCCTCGCTCTCCGCCTTCTCGACGTCGGCGTCGAGGGCGTCCGGGTCCACCTCGACGGGACGCTCGTCGGTGAGCGAGATCTGCAGACCCTTGTTGAGGAAGGCCGTCTGCTGGAAGCGGGCCCGCAGGGTCTCCCGGTCGTAGTCGACCGTCTCGAAGATGTCCCCGTCCGGCCAGAAGGTGATGGTGGTACCGGTCCGGTCGGTCTCCTCGCCCTTGACCATCTCGCCGGTGGGCACACCGCGGCGGAAGTCCTGCCGCCACACGTACCCGTCGCGGTGGACCTCGGCGTCGAGGCGCACCGACAGGGCGTTGACAACCGAGGAGCCCACACCGTGCAGACCACCGGAGACGGCGTACCCGCCGCCGCCGAACTTGCCGCCGGCGTGGAGGACGGTGAGCACCACCTGGAGCGTGGGTACGCCCTCGGTGGGGTGCATGGCGACCGGGATGCCACGGCCGTCGTCGGTGACCCGCACCGAGCCGTCGGCCCTCACGGTCACGTCGATGCTGTCGCAGTAGCCGGCCATCGCCTCGTCGACGGAGTTGTCGACGATCTCCCACACGAGGTGGTGCAGACCCCGGGCGGAGGTCGAGCCGATGTACATGCCGGGACGCTTGCGGACGGCCTCCAGGCCCTCGAGGACGGTGATGTCCCCGGCGTCGTATCCGCGTTCCACGTGGTCGCCGACGTGCTCGGTCGCGGCGATCTCCTGGCCGGCGTCTCCGCTCGCTCCGGACGTGTTCTCAGCGCTCAAGCCGGGTCTCCTCGGGATGGGTCGTGATGATCAGGCACCATTCTATCCCGTCGGTCCCGCTCCACGTCCCTCCGCCGCGCTGTGAATGCCCCTGGGACACACGAGAAGCCGGTTTCCCCGGCCCAGCAGCCCCACACACGAGGGCCGACCCGTCCGCCGGGGTGTTCCCGCCGCACAACGGCCGTGAGGAACTCACCGGACCCGGCGTCGACCACCTCGCGTGAGGTCGGTCACCCGTAGGTGTCCCGCGGTCCCCGTCCCTTGACACTCCTGGGGCCCTTCTTCCAGGACTTCTGGATCGGCCCGAGGATCTCGATCTCCTCGACGACCCGCGACCCGAGCTCCCGCTCCAGGCGGTCGAGCAGGTGGACCTTCATGATCCGCAGCTGCGTGGCCCAGGTGGTCGTCACCGCGCGGACGACGAGCACCGGCGGTTCGAACGACTCCGGCGTGCAGTGGGCGGCCACGTCCTCGCCCACGAGCTCGGGCCACCGCCCGATCACCGAACCGACGTCGAGCGAGGTCCGCCAGCCCTGCCGTTCGGTGAGCCCGCCGAGCGTCACCCCGATCGGCTGCGGGTCCCGGGGATCCGGACGTGCCGAGGAGTACGTGGGCTCCGACTTCCCCAGTGCCCCGACGTTGCGCCGCGGCCCGCGGTAGACGGGCACCGCGTCCCCGTCCGTCGGCATCCGCCGGACCCGGTCGAGCGCCTCGAGGAGCGCCACGGGGATCCCGTCGACCTCCGGCAGTGCGGTGCTCACGGGCCGTCCTCCGCTCCCGAGGTGCCCTGGTCCTCGGGGGCGTCCGTGACCTCCGCGGGCTCCTCGGGGGCGTCCTCGAGGGTCGTGAGGTCGACGATGCGACCGGTGAGCTCGGTCGGGACGTCCGCGGCGACGGCCGCCGTGATGAGCACCTGTTCGGCCTCCTCGACCTTCGCGGCGAGCCGCCGGCGGCGGCCGGCGTCGAGCTCGGCGAAGACGTCGTCGAGGACGAGGACCGGCTGGTCGGCCGGGTCGAGCGAGCCCTCGCGCAGCAGGTCCCACCCGGCGAGCTGGAGGGCCAGCGCCAGGGACCAGCTCTCCCCGTGGGAGGCGTACCCCTTGGCGGGGGTGTCGCCGATCGACAGGAGGACGTCGTCGCGCTGCGGACCGACGAGCGTGAGGCCCCGTTCGGTCTCGGGGCGACGGCGGGCCCGCAGCGCCTGCTCGACGAGGTCCCGGGTGTCCGCGAGCGCCGAGTCCGCGAAGGGATCGATCCGGTGGTGGTCGATGCGGGAGGTGTACTCGGCCCGCACGGCACGCCGGGAGGCCCGAGCGTCGGCCGCGATCCCGGCGAAGGACTCCTCGAGGGGATCGCGGAGGTCCGCGAGCAGCCGGCGGCGGCCGACGACGAGCTGGGCGGCCGCCTCGGCGAAGGCGTAGTCCCAGATCTCCAGGGTCGCCTCGAGCCCAGGGGCGGGCTCGGCCCGCAGGCTCTTGAGCAGGGCGTTGCGTTGCCGCAGGGCCCGGTCGAGGTCCGCGAGGACCCCGGCCATGCGCGGGACACGGGTGACGAGCAGGGTGTCGAGCCAGTCCCGGCGGTCCCCGGGGTCGCCCTTGACGAGGGAGAGGTCCTCGGGCGCGAACACGACGCTGGGCAACAGCCCGAGGAGTTCGCGGGTGCGGACGGGCTGCCGGTTGATCCGCGCCCGGTTGGCACCCTTGGCCTTGAGGGTGACCTCGACGGTCACGTGCCGTACCCCGCGCTCGGCGCGAGCGGAGACGAGGGCCTGGTCCCGTCCCGTGCGCACGAGCGGGAGGTCCTGGGACACCCGGTGCGACCGCAGACGGGACAGGTACCCGATGCCCTCGACGAGGTTGGTCTTGCCCCACCCGTTGGGGGCCACGAAGGTCGTGACGCCCGGTTCCAGGGACAGGTCGAGAGACGTGTAGGACCGGAAGTCACGCAGGGCCAGCTGCGAGACCCACATCAGTGCATGTCCTCCTCACCCGTGACGACGACGGGCACCGATGGTCTCAGAACCGGATGATCGGCATGAGCAGGTACCGGTACGTGGGGTCGTACGGGCTGTCGATCTCCTGCTGGCCGGTGATGACGACGGGCTTCTTGGGCTCGGTGAGCGCGAAGCGCACGTAGGGCTCGTCGATCGCGGCGAGACCCTCGGAGATGAAGTGCGGGTTGAAGCCGGTGGTGATGTCCTCGCCATTCAGGGCGATCGGCAGGGACTCGGTGGCCTGGGCGTCGTCGCCGGCACCGGCCCGCAGGGTGAGCGACCCCTCGACGAACTCGAAGCGGATGGGGGTGTTGCGCTCGGCGACGAGCGAGACACGGCGGACCGCCTCACGGAGGGCCGCCGTCTCGACGACCGCGTTGATCGAGAACTCCTTGGGGAACAGCGACCGGACCTTGGGGTAGTCGCCCTCGACGAGCAGGGAGGTCGTCACCCGGCCGTTCGCGGAGAAGGCGAGCATCTCCTTGCCACCGGACTCGGCGAGCGAGATCTGCACGTCACCACCCATGGCGCGGGCGGCGTCGGCGAGGGTCTTGCCCCGGACGAGCGCGGAGGCGGAGATGTCGGGACGCACGGGGTTCCACAGGAACTCCCGGACGGCCAGCCGGTAGCGGTCGGTGGCCAACAGCGTGACGGTGTTGCCCTCGATCTCGACGCGGACGCTCGTGAGGATCGGGACGGTGTCGTCCTTCGAGGTCGCGATGCTCACCTGCCCGACGGAGTGCTGGAAGGTGCTCGCGGAGACGACACCGGTCGCCTCCGGGACGACGGGCAGGGAGGGGTACTCCTCGACCGGCATGGTCATGAGCGAGAACCGCGAGGACCCGCAGGTGAGGTCGACCTTGTTGCCGTCGAGCTCGAGGGTCACCGGTTCCTTGGGCAGGGCCTTGGCGATCTCGGCCAGCAGCTTGCCGGAGACGAGGAAGGTCCCGGGGGTCTCGACCTCGGCGGCGACCTCCGCACGGGCGGAGACCTCGTAGTCGAAGACGGCCAGGCGGACGGTCCCGCCGGCCTCCGCGGTGACGAGGATGCCGGTGAGCACGGGGACGGCCGGACGCGTCGGGAGGCTCTTGGTGGTCCAGGTGACCGCTTCGGCCAGGACGTCTCGTTCGACTCGGAACTTCACGTTCGTGCTTTCGGCGTTCACGGCTCTCCTGATGGGTCGGCAGTCGTCGGTCGCGAGTTCTGCGTGAACTTTATACCGCGCGGCGCGCCTTCTTGAAATGAGTGTCGGCGAGTGCTCAGGACCACGCCGGAGCAGCGGTCGTGACCTGGTGTTCGAATCCCGCACCGGGGCCGTTCGTTCAAACGAACGGCCCGCCCTCGCCCGTGAGGGGCGATGAGCGGCACGGCCTTCTTCCCCTCTGGGTATTCATCGTCGTAGTAGTAGCCCCTGTGGAGCTTGTGGACGAAACCGTGGAGGCCGCGGAATCACTGGGCTCGAGCCGTCTCGTCCACAGTGGACGCCGTGTGGAGGCCCGCACGTGACCCGGTGGAGGCCTGTGGGTGTCCCGGAGGTGAATTCACAGCCCTCCACATCCCCAGTGTGGTGGATTCATTCACCCGTGAACACCCCTGAGGCGGTTTCCCACAGAGTTTTCCACACCCGTGGACAACGGGTTTCAGAGCCGATGCTGTTGTTTGATGCGGTTCGTGAGTTCGGTGACCTGGGTGAAGAGGGCCCGGCGTTCGGCCATCTGGGTTCGAATCTTCTTGTTCGCGTGCATGACGGTCGTGTGGTCGCGGCCGCCGAACTCCTGCCCGATCTTGGGCAGGGACAGGTCGGTGAGCTCCCGGCACAGGTACATGGCGATCTGCCGCGCGGTCGTGAGCGTGCGCGACCGGCTGGAGCCGCGCAGGTCGTCGATCGTGAGATTGAAGTAGGCCGCGGTCTGGCCCATGATGTCCGCCGCGCTGATCTCCGGGGTGTCCTCGTGCGTGATGAAGTCGCGCAGGACCGTCTCGGCCAGGCCGACCTCGATCGGCTGGTTGTTGAGGTTGGCGAAGGCGGTCACGCGGATGAGCGCACCCTCGAGCTCGCGGATGTTCGAGCTCACGCGGGAGGCGATGTACTCCAGCACGTCGTCGGGGATCCGCAGGTTGTCCGCGGCGGCCTTGTTCCGCAGGATCGCGAAGCGGGTCTCGAGGTCCGGCGGCTGCACGTCGGTGAGCAGACCCCATTCGAACCGCGAGCGCAGACGCTCCTCGAAGCCCTTGAGCATCTTCGGCGGCTGGTCGGAGGTGATGACCACCTGCTTGTGCTCGTTGTGCAGGGCGTTGAAGGTGTGGAAGAACTCGTCGACGGTCGCGTCCTTGCCCTGCAGGAACTGGATGTCGTCGATCATGAGGATGTCGACCTCGCGGTACCGCTTCTGGAAGGTGGGCCGCAGGGCGTTCGAGGTCGTCGAACTGCCGATCGAGTTGATGAAGTCGTTGACGAACTCCTCGGAGGACACGTACTTCACCCGGATGTTCGGGTAGAGCTGCGAGGAGTAGTGCCCGATCGCGTGGAGCAGGTGGGTCTTGCCGAGCCCCGAGTCCCCGTAGATGAAGAGCGGGTTGTAGGCCTTGGCCGGCTGTTCGGCCACGGCGAAGGCGGCCGCGTGGGCGAACCGGTTCGAGGCGCCGATGACGAAGGAGTCGAAGGTGTAGCGCGGGTTGAGGCGCTCGATCCCCCGTCCCGTGCTCTGCTGGGCGCCGGCGGGTTCGTCGGTGTCCGCTGCGGGCGCCGAGCCCTCGGCCTCCGCGGGTGTCGGCACCGGGGCGACGACCTCGGCCGGAGCCGCCGGGCCGGGAGTGTGATGGGGCGCTGGCTCGGGTTCCGGTGCGACCGGTGCCTGGGGTGCCGGGGTGGCCCGGGGTCCCTGGTGCTGAGGGTCCTGGACGAGCGGGACCTCGAGATCCGGTTCGACGGCGATCGCGAAGGTGACGTCCTGGCCGAGTGCGGCGGAGAACTCGCGGGACAGCGGTCCGCGCAGGTTCTTCTCGAAGGTGTTGCGGGTGAGCTCGTCCCGGACGGAGATGACGACGAGGTTGCCCCCGACGAGGGCCTTGGGGACCGCGAGTGACAGGAAGCCCTTCTGATGGGCGTTGATCCCGGGATCGTTCTGCAGGTTCGTGAGGACGGTCCGCCAGATCTGCAGCAGCTGTTCCTGCTCGCCGGAATTCGCCAAGGTTCCTCCACATCCGTTCGTCCACCCTGCTGTGGACCACGCCCCGAGTTCGTCCACATGATTGTCCACAGACTGTGGACGGAATGCACATCGACCCCCGGATTCTTCCACATCTGTGGGTGTGGATGTGGAAAACACAGGCATGTGATTTGTGGACCGGCTGTGCACATGCGGGTGTGGACGGCCGGTGGAAAGTCGGTGATCGACTGTGGGCGATCTGCGGGTGCGGATGTGGCGGAGGCCTCTTCCCCTTGGGAACACTGGGCAGGGGCGCCTCGGGCACATTTGACCGGCCGGGTGACGGGACTCTAGGATGGAGTGTCCTGTGTTGCGGGTCCGCGAGTGTGAGCGTTGGCTTCCCCAGGGTCTTGAGGCACAGGTGCACCACCGGTCCGTACGGGCCGGTGTCCTGTTGCCCGGGCCCGTCAGGGTCGAAGCAACGTCACGTGCGCCGGTCTCCCCGGTGCACCCACCGACAATGAAACCGGAGAACCGAAGTGAGCAAGCGTACTTTCCAGCCCAACAACCGTAAGCGCGCCAAGACCCACGGCTTCCGTCTGCGTATGCGCACCCGTGCCGGCCGCGCCATCCTGGCCGCTCGCCGTCGCAAGGGCCGCACCTCGCTGTCCGCCTGATCGTGCTGCCGGGTGACAACCGGATCCGGCGCCCGGAGGACTTCCGGAGCGTCCACCGGTCCGGCCGCAAGGCGGGGTCCCGGTATCTGGTGCTGCACCACCTGCGCTCGAACGAACCCCACGCCCCGCGCGTGGGGTTCGTCGTATCCAAGGCGGTCGGCAACGCCGTGGTCCGCAACCGGGTGAAACGGCGTCTGCGGGACGTCTTCCACCGCCGCCTCGACTCGCTCGAACCGGGGGAGTCCTTCGTCGTGCGGGTGTTGCCCGCCGCGGCAGGGGCCGACCACGCCGAGCTCACCCGCACCATCGATCGGCTGGTGCCCAAGGTCCGGGCCCTTCCGGACCGCCCGACCGGCGCCCGCCGCGCGGAGAGGCCCGCCCGTGCGCGTCGGTGAGGACTCGCCGTCCTCCCTCCCGCCGGCCCCGACCGGACGGGGTGCCCGTGTCCTGTGGGCCCTGCGGCTCGCTCCGCGGATGCCCTTCGTCTGGTTCATGCGGGCCTACCGGCGGATCGTCTCGCCCCTGTACGGCGAGGTGTGCCGGTACTACCCCAGTTGCTCGAAGTACGCACTCGACGCCTTCGAGGTCACCGGGGCGGTGGGGGGGGGGGGGG
>NZ_JBDIUY010000004.1:0-186229 GCF_040212315.1 Brevibacterium litoralis
ATCGTCTCGCCCCTGTACGGCGAGGTGTGCCGGTACTACCCCAGTTGCTCGAAGTACGCACTCGACGCCTTCGAGGTCACCGGGGCGGTGCGCGGCGCCGCGCTCACCGTCTGGCGGTTGCTGCGCTGCAATCCTTTCTCACCGGGCGGGGTCGACCACGTCCCCGGCTCGGTGATGGCCAGGCGTTCCGAAGCACTGCGGGCCCACCGTGGCGCGTGAGGCCGGGGCCCGCCGGGCTGGCAGAATGGACTCACAACACATCACGACCGATCGGACCCGTGTGCGGGACCGATCGACGAGGAGAAACTGAATGGGCTTCATCGACACGATTCTCATGCCACTGCAGTGGGTGGTGGCATGGATCCTGGCGATCTTCCACAACGTCTTCAGCACGCTCGGCATGGATCCGGCCGGCGGCTGGACCTGGGTGCTCGCGATCGCCGGACTCACCGTCGTGGTCCGTGCCGTGCTCATCCCGCTGACGGTCTACCAGATCAAGTCGCAGCGGAAGATGCAGCTGATCCAGCCGGAGATCCAGCGTCTCCAGGCGAAGTACAAGGGCAAGACCGACCAGTTCTCCCGTCAGGCCATGGCCGAGGAACAGCAGGCCCTGTTCAAGAAGGCGGGCACCAACCCCTTCGCATCCTGCCTGCCCCTGCTCGTGCAGATGCCCATCTTCTTCTCCCTGTACCGGGTGATCTTCCACCTGCCGACGATCGCCGAGGGGACCCAGGCGCCCATCGGTGGCGTCACCCAGCAGTTGGCGCAGCAGGCCGAGGCGGCCTCGATCTTCGGTGTGTCCTTCGCCGACACCTTCCTGTCCTCCGGTGGCTTCACCGAGGGCTGGGACGTCAAGGTGCTCACCGGCATCATGATCATCGCGATGGGCACCATGCAGTTCTTCGCCCAGCGCATGATGATGTCGAAGAACATGTCCGAAGCGGCCATGAACAACCCGTTCATGCAGCAGCAGAAGATGCTGCTGTACGTGATGCCGGTGGTCTTCGCCGTCGGTGGTGTCTACTTCCCCGTCGGCGTGCTCGTCTACTGGGTCGTGTCCAACGCGTGGACCGTCGGTCAGCAGTGGGTCGTCATCCGTAACATGCCGGCCCCCGGGTCCCAGGCCGAGAAGGAGCTCATGGAGCGGCGCGCCCGGAAGGGCAAGGCGCCGCTGCCCGGCGCCAAGCCGATCGAGATGACGGAGCCCGAGGCGGGGACCGGCAGTGGCACGTCCAAGGGCGGACAGCGTCAGCAGCCGGTGGGCAAGAACCGCCAGAAGAAAAAGAAGAAGAAGTAAGAGGACTGTGCGTATGAGCGACAACGGTGTGACAGAGGACGTCGACCCGACGCAGGAGACCTCCGGGACGGAAGCGGACACGCAGGACACGACGGCGCGTCCGTCGCGGGCCGCGCTCCTCGAGGAGGAGGGCGACATCGCGGCGGACTATCTGGAGGAGCTCCTCGACCTGGCGGACATCGACGGCGACATCGACATCGACGTCGTCGACGGCCGGGCACAGGTGGCCGTCGTGTGCGAGGACGAGGACTCCAACCTGGGGACACTCGTGGGCCGCGACGGCGCGGTGCTCAGCTCCCTGCAGGAGCTCACGCGGTTGGCCGTCCAGGCGCGGACGGGCCAGCGGTCGTGGCTGGTCCTCGACGTGGACGGTTTCCGTGACCGCCGGAAGGACGACCTGCGCGAGACCGCCCGGAAGGCGATCGAGAAGGTGCAGGAGACGGGGGAGCGGTACGAGTTCCGTCCCATGAATGCCTTCGAACGCAAGGTCGTGCACGACCAGGTCGCGAAGGCCGGGCTCACCTCGGAATCCGAGGGAGAGGGTGACCACCGCCGCGTGGTCATCGTGCCGTGATGAGCGACGCGGTGGAGGGCTTCGAGGAGCTCGAGGCGGAACCGGCCTACGCGGCCGAGCTCTTCGGCGACCGGATCGAG
This sequence comes from Brevibacterium litoralis, assembly GCF_040212315.1. Classification (NCBI taxonomy): domain Bacteria; kingdom Bacillati; phylum Actinomycetota; class Actinomycetes; order Micrococcales; family Brevibacteriaceae; genus Brevibacterium; species Brevibacterium litoralis. Next base: position 1,952 of record NZ_JBDIUY010000004.1, read on the forward strand.
AAGGCCCGCGCCTACGTGCACCACCTGGCGACGACGGGCGTGGAACGCGGTCTCATCGGACCGCGGGAACTGCCCCGCCTGTGGACCCGTCACGTGCTCAACTGTGGTGTCGTCGGTGCCCTCGTGGAGCCGGGTGACACCGTCGGCGACATCGGATCCGGCGCCGGTCTGCCGGGCATCCCGTTGGCCCTCGCGCAGCCGGATGCCCGCTACGTCCTCGTCGAACCGATGGAACGCCGGGTCGAGTGGCTCACCGAGGTCGTCGACGACCTGGGTCTGCAGAACGTGCGGATCGTGCGGGCCCGGGTGGAGGAACTGGTCGACATCGAGATGTTCACAGTGGCGACGGCCCGCGCGGTCAAGAGCCTGGCGGTCCTCGTCGAGTGGGTCGCACCGGTCCTCGGACCGGAGGGACGGCTGCTCGCGCTCAAGGGCGCCTCGGTCGATCAGGAGATCCTGAAGGCCAAGAAGGTCGTGAAGAAGAACCGGATGACCACGCCGATCGTGCACGCGCTCGGCGAGGGACACCTCGAGGTCCCCACCCGTGTGGCGGAGGTCCGCCGGAAGTGAGGCCGGGGATGGCACAGTCCGTCCCGTAAGTGGTAATTAGGACTAATAAAGACGCGCCGGCACAGGTTCGATGACAGAGTCCAGGTGATGTTCCACGTGGAACATCACCTGGACTCTGTCGATCTCGTGGGTTCCGAAGGATCGCTCCCCTGGGGTCTGTCGGCGTCGAGCGTTTCACGTGGAACGAACCGCGTGGTGTTTCACGTGGAACTGCCTACGGGCGTAGAATTCAGCGAAGGCCGAAATCCCCTCGAGGACGGAGAGTGTTTGATGTCGAGTGTGGACGAATCGACTCCGCTGGGAGCCCAGATCGCCCGGGACAGCGAACGGGCACGGCGTCTGGCGACGGTGGAGTTCGCTCGTCCGGCACGGACACGGATCTTCACCGTGGCCAACCAGAAGGGTGGGGTCGGCAAGACAACCTCCGCGGTGAACATCGCTGCAGCCTTGGCCAAGCAGGACCTCAATGTCCTCGTCATCGACATCGATCCCCAGGGGAACGCGAGTACCGCGCTCGGTGTCGAGCACTCGACGGACGTCAACAGTGTCTACGAGGTCCTCATCGACGAGGTCGAGATGAGTGAGGCCGTCGTCCCCTCCCCGGACTTCGAGACCCTGTGGTGCCTGCCCGCCACGATCAATCTCGCCGGCGCCGAGATCGAGCTCGTCTCGATGGTCGCTCGGGAGCAACGTCTCACGCGTGCCCTCCAGAAATACCTGCAGCAACGGAAGGATGCCGGCTCGCCGATCGACTACGTCGTCATCGACTGCCCGCCAAGCCTGGGTCTGCTCACCGTGAACGCCTTCGTCGCAGCACGCGAGGTCCTCATCCCCATCCAGTGCGAGTACTACGCGCTCGAGGGGCTGAGTCAGTTGTGGAACAGCATCCAGCAGATCAAGAAGCATCTGAATCCGTCCCTCGACATCTCGACGATCCTGCTCACGATGTTCGACGGACGTACGAATCTGAGTGCGCAGGTGGCCGAGGACGTGCGAGCTCACTTCCCACGACAGGTGCTCAGGGCCGCAATCCCGCGGTCCGTCCGGATCTCGGAGGCGCCTTCCTATGGGCAGACCGTGATCTCCTATGAACCCAATTCGTCCGGCGCGCTCTCCTATCGGGAAGCTGCGGAGGAAATCGCACACCGAGGAGCGAACAATGGCTGAGAAGAAGCGAGGTCTTGGAAAAGGTTTGGGTGCATTGATTCCTGATGTGGTGACCGAGGAGCGTCCCGTCGACGTCTTCTTCCCCGCGAAGCCGGGTTCGGTCGATCCCTTCGACGCGGATGACGACGTTTCACGTGAAACGGATCACGCCAAGAAGGTGAATGATCCGGCCGAGGGGTTCCGCCGTGCGCGGACCGGCCGGACGAGCAAAGGCCGGACGCCGAGCGCGCGTACGACGTCCTCGGAAGCCTCCGCGGCAGACGCCCCACAGACAAAGAAGGGGGACGGCACGCCTGCGAAGAAGACGGCTCGCCCCCGGACGGCAGCCGACGTGACCCTCGCAGCCGTGTCCAAGGCCGGTGCCCGCGCGGCGAAGCCTGCCGACGACCCGAACGAGGACTCCACCGATGACCTCATGAAGGTCCCCGGGACGGCCTTCGGTCTCCTGCGTCTGGACGACATCCGCCCGAACCCGCGCCAGCCCCGTACGGTCTTCGAGGAGGAGAAGCTCGACGAGCTCGTCACCTCGATCCAGCAGGTCGGTGTCCTGCAGCCGGTGGTCGTCCGCGTCGTCGATCCCGCCGCACCGCAGTACGAACTCATCATGGGTGAGCGTCGCTTCCGCGCGTCGAAGGAGGCCGGGCTCACGGAGATCCCCGCGATCATCCGCGAGGTCCCGGAGACGGACCTGCTGCGCGACGCGCTCCTGGAGAATCTGCACCGCGCCGATCTCAACCCGCTCGAAGAGGCGGCCGCCTACCAGCAGCTGCTCGACGACTTCCAGTGCACCCAGGAGGAACTCTCCCAGCGGATCGGCCGGTCGCGTCCGCAGATCTCGAACACCCTGCGGCTCATGAAGCTGCCGGCACTCGTGCAGCGCCGTGTGGCAGCCGGTGTCCTCTCACAGGGGCATGCCCGGGCGATCCTCGGTCTCGACGACGCCGCGGAGATGGAGAGCCTGGCGCAACGGGTGGTCGCCGAAGGACTGTCCGTGCGTGCGACCGAGGAAGCGGTGGTCCTCGCGAACCAGGGCCCCAAGCGTCCCCGGACGCGAGCCTCTCGCGCGGTGAGCCCCGTGATGGAGACCTTCGCCAGCCGTATGGGTGATCGCCTCGAGACGAAGGTGGACATCAGCATGGGGAAGAAGAAGGGCAAGATCAGCGTCGAGTTCGCCGGCGAGGACGATCTGGCCCGCATCATGGAGCTTTTCGGTCTCGACGGGGAGTGACACGCTCGGCCGGTTCACGCCCCTGATTCCGGCCTGACCAGGCACGACAGGGGCGGCACCTCCATTCCGGAGGTGCCGCCCCTGTCATGTCCGCACTGGATGGCGTGAGTTTTCACACCTGTGCACAATTCTGTGGAGAACGTCCACATCTGTGGACGAGGACCTGTGGAAAAGTCCTCGGCTGCGCCTCTGTCTCCTCAGCTGCTCCGCTCTGTCGTCAGCTGCTTCGCAGTACTATCAGCTGCTGCGCAGTGCCGCGAGGTCGAGGGTGCCCGTGGGTGGGTCCTGCTCCTCGGTGAAGTACAGCCGCTGGAGGGACACCGCGATCCCGTAGGCGATCCCGTCGCGCACGGCCGGGTCGGACAGCAGTGCGCGGTCGCGGTCGTTCGTCAGGTACCCGGCGAGCACGTGGACCTTGGGCGCACGGAGGACGCGCAGGGAGTGCCAGGTCCGCGAATGCGTGCGGCAGTCCAGGAACCCGGTCCGCGACAGGATCTCCCGCTGGACGAGCTCGGCCAGTTGCTCACCCATCGGCGAGTTGATGCGGCGGTCCCCGGCGAAGCCGAAGTGGTAGGTCGACAGACCGTTGGCCCGCGGCGATTCCGAGGCGTCCTGGTTGATGGTGATGACGGCACTGGCTCCGAGCTCGTCGCCCAGGCGGGGCTGCCCGTGCGAACCCGTGAGCAGGATGGGGGAGGCACCCAGAGCCGCCAGACGCCCTTCCACCCGGCGGGCGATGTCCCCGGAGAAGTCCGCCTCGAGAGCGCGGAGTTCGTCCGTGTACGGGGCGTTGGGGAAGTCCTGGGCGGAGGTGCCGGCCTCGATGACGAACACGCGGCCGACGAGCGAGGGACCGGAGGCCGTCACCCGGGCCTTCTCCTGGAGGGCGAACAGGTTGCCGTCCTCGTTGCCACGGGAGACGGCCTGGAGGCCACGCAGCGTCGTGGGACCGGCGATCCCGTCGGGGTTCACGCCGATGCCCTTCTGGGCCTCACGGACCGCGGCATCGGTGTGGGTACCGAACTCGTAGTCGATCCGGCGGGTGTAGATCCCCAGTCCGCTCAGCAGCTTCTGCAGCTGGGCGACGTCGTCACCGACCATGGCCCGGACCGGGTCGTACCGGAGGACACGGTCACCCAGCCGGTGGCGCGCGAGCTCGATCTGCGCGAAGGTCTCGGGCCCCAGGATGCCGTTGCAGAGCAGACCGCGTTCCTGCTGGAAGTGCCGGATCGCGGCGGTGAACTGCTCGTCGAACTCCTCGGAGCCCGGGTCCCCGACCTGCAGTCCCAGTCGGGCCAGTTGGGCCTTCACCGCCGGGAGGACGTCGCTGGAGTCGCCGCGGGAGAATGTCGGGTACACAGGATTGGGATTCATGGAACTCTCGGATCATGGCGGACGGAGGGGCGACACGCGAGGCGTCCGTCGATCACTCGACAGACGCCTCGCGGGTGGTGCGACTGCCGGTGACTCAGGCGACGAAGTCCGCCAGTTCCTGCAGGAGGGCCGGCTTGGGCCGGGCGCCGATGATGGTCTTGGCGACCTCACCGTCCTTGAAGACGTAGAGCGCGGGGATGGAGGTGATGCCGTACTTCGAGGCGGTCTCCATGTTCTCGTCGGTGTTGATCTTCACGACCTCGAGGCTCTCGGCGTGCTCGGCGCCGATCTCGTCGACGATCGGCGAGACCATGCGGCAGGGACCGCACCAGGGCGCCCAGAAGTCGACGAGGACGGGCTTGTCGGATTCCAGGACGTCCGCGGAGAACGTCGCGTCGGTGACTTCCTTGGTCATGTGTACTCCTCGCTGGGGGTTCGGGGTCCGGGCGATCGCCGCTCAGGCTACGCCAGCAGTCTGAGAGGTCTCGGAGGCCGCGCGGGCGGCCAGGTAGTGCTCGGCGTCGAGGGCGGCCACGCAGCCGGACCCGGCGGCCGTGACGGCCTGGCGGTAGGTCGGGTCGATGACGTCGCCGGCGGCGAACACGCCCTCGACACCGGTCTTCGAGGTCCGGCCCTCGACGGCCAGGTAGCCGTCCTCCCGGAGGGTGAGGGTGTCCTTGACCAGGTCGGTCCGCGGGTCGGATCCGATGGCCACGAACATGCCGGTGACGGGCAGCTGCGAGGTCTCGCCGGTGACGGTGTTGCGGATGGTGAGCCCGGTGAGGGAGTCCTCCCCGTGGATCTCGGCGACCTCGGAGTCGAGCAGGAACTCCAGCTTGGGGTCGGCCTTCGCCCGGTCCTGCATGGCCTGGGAGGCGCGCAGCTCCTGGCGCCGGTGGACGAGTGTGACCTTCGAGGCGAAACGGGTGAGGAAGGTCGCCTCCTCGAGAGCCGAGTCACCGCCACCGATGACCGCGATCTCCTGGTCGCGGAAGAAGAAACCGTCGCAGGTCGCGCACCAGCTCACGCCGTGTCCGGAGAGTTCCTTCTCGTTCGGCAGACCGAGCTCGCGGTAGGCGGAGCCGGTCGAGAGGATGACGGCCTCGGCGGTGTACTCGGCGCCGAGAGCCGTGGTGATGCCGTGGGCGCCCGGCTCCGTGCGCAGCTCGGTGACGTCGTCGTAGACGATCTCGGCACCGAACTTCTCCGCCTGTGCCCGCATGTTCTCCATGAGCTGCGGACCCATGACACCCTCCGGGAAGCCCGGGAAGTTCTCGACGTCGGTGGTGTTCATGAGTTCGCCACCGGCGGTGACGGACCCGGCGATGACGACGGGTTCCAGTCCCGCGCGTGCCGCGTAGACGGCGGCGGTGTAGCCGGCCGGGCCGGATCCGATGATGACGATCTTCTTGTCGGTCATGTGAGAGCTCTGCTTCCCTTGCGCACGTCGTGGGCCCCGTCCCGGCGGGACCTCGGTCTGGTGTCGGTGGTTCGGATGTGGAGAGTGGGTCGGTGGTCGTGGGGCGCGCACCCGGTGACAACCGGGGCGCTCACGGGTTTATTCCTCGTCAGTCGTCCGTGGAGTCGGACCCCGCGGAGATCTCCTCCATCTCGGTCACCCCGATCGGACGGATCTCACTCACGCGGGACACGTAGCCCTGGCCGTCCGGTGGCAACTTGGTGAACCACACGAACAGGTACTCGCCGGTCACGGGTTCGTCGAAGGCGATGGTGCCGCGGTCGTCGGGCAGTTCACCGGTGGCGACCACCTCGGCGTCCTCGACCTCGGGGGAGTCGCTCATGCGGATCTCCAGCTCTCCACCGGGCGTCCCGGACACGAGTTCGACACCCGCGACGGTCGACTCCGGGGACTCGAGGGTGACCCCGATGCCCAGGCCCTTCTTGAGATACCCGAAGACGGAGGAGTTGTAGCGCTCCGACTGCCAGGCGCCCTTGACCCCGGGCATGACCTTGTCGATGTCCTCGGGGTTCTCGGAGCCGTCGCCCTCGGGGTCGAGGTCCTCGGCTGCGACGACGACCGGGTCGACGTAGGTGGGCGTCGGGGTCGGCGTGGGCGTCGGCGTGGCCTCCGCGGTCTCCGGAGCAGGTTCCGCGGAGGTCGGCTCCTCGGCGACCGGGACGGGCTCCTCACCGCGCGGGCGTGCGATCCCCCAGACGACGAGCGCGACGACCAGCACGGCGGCGAGCAGGCCGATGAGGAGGACGAGCGGCTTCCGGGAGCGCTCCCGGTCCTCCCGGGTCCCCGCGGGCGCGGACGTCGCCGTCCCGTCGGCAGCAGCGGCCGACACCGGCGTGGGCCGGTCGTCCCCGGTCCCCGCGTTCGAGGCGCCCGCCGCTGAAGCCGCCAGTGCCGCGCGTTCGGCGGCCCGGCGCTGGAGTTCGCGTTCGCGTTCGAACTCGGCCTGCTGGGCGGCCAGTCGTTCCTCGTCGGTGGTGAACATCCCGCCCATGAACCAGGAGTCGTCGCCCTGGCCGGTGGACGGTCGGGTGCCGGGGACCGTGCCGCCGGCCGCGGCGGAACCGGGTGCAGGACCTGCAGCCGGGAGGACACCGGGAGCGGGCTCGCTCGGCGGCGTGGGACGGTCGGGGGACCCCGCGTCGAGGTCGTCGGAGGAGTCGAGGTCCTCGGCGGTGACGACGGGTAGGGCCACGGTGTCGACGGCCGCGGTGTCCTCCACCCGCTCGTCGTCGAGCTCCTCGTCCGCCGGGTCCTCGATCTCGGACCGGTCCATGATCGGCGCGGTGAGGTTGGGGTCCGTCTCCTGCCGGGAGTACCGGGCGTACTCGGCCCGGGCGGTCTCCGGGTCCCATTCCTCGGCGTCCTCGGCCGCGGCGTCGAGCCGGTCGGCGGGGATGGGGAAGGCGGAGGCGGCCCGCATGCGCATGAGGTCGTCGAACTGTTCGGGCGCCTCGTCGGCGCGGCCCGCGGCCTGTCCGTGGGTGCCGGGGCGGACGAAGCCGATCCGGCGCAGGGCGCGCTGCAACTGGTCCTGCGTGGCCCGGTCACCGGCGGTGTCGGTGTCGGCGGCGGGGGTGCCGGGCAGGACGGTCCGGGTGGGGCTCACGGGGTCCGAGGGGGCGGCTCCGGTGAGGACGGGCCCGGTGTCGCCGGGGAACAACCGGTCGTCGCTCGGGGCGTCCTCCCGGACGAGGCCCACGAGGGTCGCGGTGTCCCAGTCCCCCAGGTACCGCACGATCTCCGAGGCGCCGCGGGGTCCGGACTCGGTGCCGGTGACGACACCGGAGACGAACTCCTCGAGGCGGCGGGGCACACCGGTGGTGATCGCGGAGACGGGTTCGAACCGGGCGTTGTGCTTGGGGGCCAGCGGTAGGCCGGCGCGGGAGGAATCCCCGGGCCAGTGGGCGGTGAGGGCGGCGTAGAGGACGTCGACGACGGCCAGCGCGTCGGCGTGCTCGGCGTCCTTCGTGCTCATGGAGTCGAGGTCGAGGCCGTAGGGACCGGCGGCGACGGCGGCGTCGATACCGAGACCGTGGACGACCACCTCGCCCTCGGAGGTGAGCCCGATCGACTCCGGTCCGAGGCACAAATGGTGGAGACCGCGGCGCGAGGCGTGGGTGAGGGCGGTGGCGACCTCACCGGCCAGGGCCCGCGCCGACTCGGCGGGCAGCGGTCCCTCGCGGAGCAGTTCGGTGAGCGAGGTGGTGCCCGTGCGGGCGCACACGACGAAGTCGAGGTCCGCGGTCGACCCGACGTCCCGGATGGCCGGGATGCGGGGGTCCGTGAGGAGGGCGCTGCGACGGCCGACGTCGAGGAGGTCGCCCGAGGCGTCCGTGTGCGCGGCGTAGAGGACGACGGGGGCGTCGAGGATGGCGTCGATCGCGAGGATGACGACGCCGACGTCGGGATGGTCCGCCAGCCAGGGGCGCAGCACTCCGGAGACGACGTACCGATCGGCGACGACCGTGCCGGCTTCGACTTCGATCAGGGGGACCACCTCCAGCTGTCGTACACAACGCACTCCTACCGGGGCCGAGTCTACCCGCGAAGAGGAAGGCGGATCAGCGACCGACCTTCGTGCGGACGGCGTCGACGATCATCCGGATCTCGCGCACCCGCATGAGCCAGCACATGCCGAGGTAGACGGCGAGCATGACGGGTCCGATCCACGCGACCATGAGGAAGGCACTCCCCTTGTCGTCCCAGGCGCCGGGGCCCACGAGGATGCGCAGGACCACTCCGACGAGCAGGGCGAGGACGCCGGCGACCAGGTACTTCACGTGGGCCCGGACGGCCTGGCCGAGCCCGAAGTTCCCGATCCGCCGGAGCACGAACACGCAGCTGAGCAGCATCGCGAGCAGGTATCCGGCGCTCATGGCCAGACCGATGTACGCGACGACGACGCGGTCGGGCATGGTTCCGGCCCACAGGACACCGAGCGTGGTGAGCACCACCTGGGGCAGCTGGATCCAGAAGGGCGTGCGGGCGTCCTCGTAGGCGTAGAACACCCGCTGCAACAGGTAGTTGGCACTGAAGGGGACGAGTCCGAGGACCATGAAGGTGAGGACGTTCGACATCACCTCGGCCTCGTTCTGGTGCCGGGTGGTGATGACCATGGCCAGGGGTCCGTCGAGCGCCATGATCGTGACGGTCGCGAAGACCGTGCACATGCCGACGGTGCGCAGACCGAGCGAGGTCGAGGCACGGACCGCCGCGAGGTCACCGTTCGCCGCGTCCTGGCTCAGCGAGGTGAAGAGGGCCGTGACGAGGGAGACCGCGACGATCGAGTGCGGCAGCATGAAGACGAGGTAGGCGAAGGTGTAGGCGGCGTTCGAGGGCAGGGGGTCCACCTCGGTGCCGGCGGGCACGGAGGCCGCCACCCGCGAGATCACGACGAAGCCCGCCTGCCCGACGAGGAGTGCGGCGAAGGTCCAGGACGCGACCTTCCCGGCGGTCCCCAGACCGACCCCGCGGAAACCGAAGGCGGGGCGGTAGCGGAATCCCCCGGCCCGCAGGGGCCACAGCAGGACGAGCGCCTGGCACACGACGCCGAGCGTCGCGGAGCCGGCGAGGATCCCGATCTTCGTGGGGTCCCAGGTGCCGACGGCGTGCTGGCCGGAGTCACCGGGACCGAAGATCCAGATGAAGGCGAGCAGCCCGAGGATCGCGACGACGTTGTTGAGGACGGGGGCCCACATGTAGGGGCCGAAGGACCGGCGGGCGTTGAGCACCTGCCCGAGGAGCGTGTAGAGGCCGTAGAAGAAGATCTGCGGCAGGCAGATGTAGGCGAAGGCGACGGCCAGCGCCACCTGTTCGTCGCTCCACGACCCGCTGGAGTACAGCCGCACGATGTACGGCGCCAGGAGCGTCGCGAGGACGGTGAACAGGGCGATGAGAGCCATCGCGAGCGTGAGCAGCCGGTTGACGAACCGGTGGCCGCCGTCGTCGTGCTTCATGGCTCGGACGATCTGGGGCACGAGCACCGCGTTGAGCACACCGCCGGCGAGCAGCATGTAGAGGTTGTTCGGCACCTTGTTCGCGATGTCGAAGGCGTTCGCCGCCCCACCCACGGACACACCGATCGCGATCGCCAGGAGCATCGCCTTGGCGAAGCCGAGCACCCGCGAGACGAGGGTGCCGGCCGACATGAGCGCCGAGGACCGGGCCAGGGACGACAGGGTGGGGGCCATTCAGTTCTCCTCCGCGCGGGCGACGGCCGCGTCGAGCTGGTTCTGCGGGATGGTGCGCCGACCCTTGCGGATCGAGACGACGACACCGGCGACGAAGACGATGACGAGGAGGGAACCGACGACGGCGGTCCCGATGTTCTCCCACTCCGCGCGGACGCGCACGAGCAGGTCCGTCGACTCCGGCAGTGCGGTGTCGGCGTCCGTGAGCAGTTCGACCCGCGTCGCGACGTTGCCGTTGGCCACGCCGCTCACGGGCACCTCGAACCGGTACGAGGACCCGGCGGGGACGACGGCCGCGGGGGACACAGTGGTCTGCAGACCGGGGGTCTCGGCCGCGATCCGCACCCGCAGGCGGGCGTCGGCCCCGGTCGTGTTCTGCACGATCACGGGGATGGTGATCTCCTCACCGGTGACGAGCAGGACGTCGGACCCCTGCTCCGGGGCGATCCCGGACCGGGTCGCGTCGACGACGGCGGCCGCCTCGTCGGTGCAGTCGGTGACGAGTCCCGGCCGGGTCGCATCGAGCGCGGTGTCGAGGATCGCCACCGAGGTGCACGTCAGGAGCATGTGGTCGGTGACGGTGAGGAACGACTCCGGGTCGACGTAGGCCGCGGAGAACTCCGCGGCCCGGGACCGCACGGCGTCCGTACCGGCCAGCAGGTCGGTCACGGCCGTCCCCCGGGTCGGGTCGACGACGAGCGGGGACCGGGCGACCGGCTGACCCTCGGTGAGTCCCGCGAGGTCGAGGCCCTCGACCCACGGGGTGTCCTCGAACGCACCGGCGACGGCGGCCGCGGTCCGGGCCGTGTCCGCGGTGGTCGCCCGCGGATGGGTGACGAGGAGTTCGCGGGAGTCGTAGGGCCTCTCGAGGGTGATGGCCGCGGTCTCCGCGAGGAACTCCCCGGCCACGACGGCCGGGTCCGTGTCCGTCCGGGCGAGCGTGTCGGTGAGCCCCTGGTCCGCGACGAGCGCCGTGGCGGTCGTCGTCTCCGGACGTTCCTCGAAGGCCTCGGTCGTGCCCCCGGACACGAAGGACAGGGAGGACAGGGCGTTCGTCGTGTAGCCGGTGAGGCTGGGTTTCTGGGCGTCGGTGAGGAGGAAGGTGTCGGCTCCGGTGGCGGTCCGGTCCTCCATGCTCTCGATCGTCGCGGTGCCGTCGGCCGGCCACGCCACGTCGGTCCGGGCCTCCGGGAAGACCTGTGCGACGAGGTCCGTCCCGTCCTCGGCCCGCTCGGCCGTGGGCCCGAGTCCCGCGGCCCGCAGGAGGGAGGGGTCCGTGTCGGCCCAGGGCAGGGCGAGGACGGTCCGGTCCTGTCCGACCGCGACGAAGTCCTGGTACCAGGCCCGCAGTCGTGGGTGGGGGTCCTCCGCGGCCGTGGGGGTGGGCAGGTCGGTCGCCTGCTCGGGGTCCCCGGTCACCGACGGTCCGGGGAGGGGTTCCGCGGTCCCGCCCGCCGTGGCGCCCTCGCCGTCCTCCTCGTCCTCCGGCGTCGTGCGGTCCGCGGGCTCGGTCTCCCCGGTGTCCCCGTCCGCGGGGTCGTCGGGTCCCGTGGTCTCCGCGTCCGCGGGGTCCTCGGCGGACGGAGCCCCGTCCTCCTCGAGCACGCGGGTGACGGAGGCGAGCAGTCGTGGGTCGACGGCCAGGGCGGTGTCGGGGTCGGACTCGGCCACCTCGAACAGGTGGGTGAGTTCCCCCTCGGGGCCCGTGGCCTCCTCGAGGCGGTCGGCGGGGACGAGACCGGTGGGGTCCCCACCGGCGAGCACGACGGGCAGCACGAAGGTCAGACGTGTGGGATCGACCGTCGGCTCGGGCCACCACGTGGTGTAGGCGATCCGGTGGGTGGCGACCTGGGTGTCACCCTGCATGCCGGAGAACCGGACGTCGAGTCCGCGGGCCCCCCAGGTCGAGAAGGCGGAACCCCCGGTGAGTCCCAGATCGGCGGCGGGGACGGTGAACTCGACGTCGACCGTCTGCCCGGGGCCGAGGACCTCCGGCAGGTCCGGCACCTCGATGATCGCGTCCGGTCCGTCCGTGGCGGCCACGCCCGCGTCCTCCGGGCCCTCGCCCTCGGTGTCCCCGGATCCCCGGGGGTCGGGCGGATCGGCGGTGTCGGCCAGGCGGACGGCCGCGGTGGTGTCCGCCTTCCAGTCCTCGATCGCGCGGCGATCGGTGAGCCGGTCGGCGGACAGGGTGAGGGCCATCCGGGGATCGGTGACGTCCGTGTCGGACGGGTTGGTGAGAGTCCCGGAGACGGTGAGGGTGTCCTCGGGGCCGACCCAGGGACTCACCGTGTCGAGGGTGAGGACAGGGGAGTCGGGAGTGGCGGGCGCCTCGGCGGAGGAGGTGACCTCGGTGCCCGCGGCGGGTGTGACGGGGGAGGCGGTGAGGCAACCGAACGTGAGCGCGGCGAGCACGGCGGGGCCGGCCACGAGACGGGACAGGCGGGTGGACGGGGAGCGGGACTCACGCACGTCAGGTCATCCCCGGTGACGTTCGAGGGCCGGCCGCGCGGCGGCGACGATCCGACGCTCGTTCGCGAAGGACAGACGGGTGCCCAGCTCCTCGAAGGGGACCCAGGCGGCGTCGACCGCCTCGTGGTCGGGGTCGTTCTCGACGGTGAGCTCCCCGCCGACGGCCCGCAGGAGGAAGTGGTGCACGACCTTGTGCACCCGGCGGCCGGACACGGAGAACCAGTAGTCGACGCTGCCGAGCGGATCGAGGACCTCGCCGAGAACACCGGTCTCCTCGGCGACCTCCCGGCGGGCGGCCTGCGCGGCGGTCTCGGTGCCCTCGAGGTGCCCCTTGGGCAAGCACCACTCGAGGCGGCCGGCGCGGTTGACGCGGGCGATGACGGCGGTGTCCAGGGCCGGTGACGCGAGGTCGACCACGATGCCACCGGCGGAGGTCTCCTCCACGACACGGTGGCGCACCGGGGACGGGCCCGGTTTCGGGAGCGGTCTGGACATGGCGACAACTCTATCGGTCGGCCTTGCACGAATTCTGGACGTGGGCGGCGGCACGGGTGGGTACCGGCACGGGCGGAAGCTTGCGTCGGTGGTCCCCATCGGACACGCGTACCCTTGTGGGGTCCGGTCCGACGTGCCCACTCGGACATGCTCACCACTCGGACATGATCACAAGGAGAAGCGTGTTCCTCGCCGCAGCCCATGCCCGCCTGGCCGACGTCCTCGCCCGGCTCGACGACGTCCTCGGACCCCTGGGTCGGCGGTTCGCCGCCGCCGGGTTCGAACTGGCCCTCGTGGGAGGGTCCGTCCGGGACGCTCTGCTGGGCCGGGACATGCCGGACCTCGACTTCACGACCGACGCCCGTCCCGACGACATCGAGCGACTGGTGGCCGACTGGGCCGACACCCACTGGGACATCGGCCGGGAGTTCGGCACGATCGGGATGCTCAAGCGCGGGTACCAGATCGAGATCACGACCTATCGCGCCGAGGCCTACGACCCGGACTCGCGCAAGCCCGTGGTCGCCTTCGGGGACGACCTGGACGAGGACCTGGTCCGCCGCGACTTCACCATCGGGGCGATGGCCGTCCGACTGCCGTCCGGCACCTTCGTCGATCCCTTCGGGGGTCTGCGCGATCTCGAGGCCGGACTCATCCGGACGCCCGGGTCCGCGGTCTCCAGCTTCTCCGACGACCCACTGCGCATGATGCGGGCCGCCCGGTTCGCCTCCCAGCTGGGATTCACCATCGACGACGAGGCACGGCAGGCCATGACGGACATGGCCGACCGGATCGGGATCATCTCCGCCGAACGGGTGCGCGACGAGATGGTGAAGTTGATCTGCGGGAGGGCCCCGCGGGCCGGCGTCGAGGCGCTCGTCGACACCGGACTGGCCGACCACGTGCTCCCGGAGGTCTCCGCGCTGCGCCTGGAACGCGACGAACACCACCGGCACAAGGACATCTACCAGCACTCCCTCACCGTGCTCGACCAGGCGGTGGAGCTGGAGGCGGTCTACGCCGAACGGACCGCCGCGGCTGCTGCCGCGGGGGACGCGGAGGACGCGTCCGAGGACCCGCAGGTGATCGCGGTGCCCGACTTCGTCGTGCGGTTCGCCGCGCTCATGCACGACGTGGGCAAGCCCGCCACGCGCCGGTTCGAGGACAACGGGGCGGTGACCTTCCACCAGCACGACCTGGTCGGCGCGCGGCAGACCTCCAAACGGATGCGCGCGCTGCGGTTCGACAAGGAGACGACGAAGAAGGTGGCGCGCCTGGTCGAGCTGCACCTGCGGTTCTACGGCTACGGCGACGCCGGGTGGACGGACTCCGCGGTCCGCCGGTACATCACGGACGCCGGTCCCCTGCTCAGCCGCCTCCACGTGCTCACCCGGTCCGACGTGACGACCCGCAACAAGCGGAAGGCCGGCCGGCTGGCGCGCAACTACGACGATCTCGAGGCGCGGATCACCGCCCTGCAGGAGAAGGAGGAGCTCGACGCGATCCGCCCCGACCTCGACGGGCGGCGGATCATGGAGATCCTCGACATCCGCCCCGGACCGGTGGTCGGCCGGGCGTACAAGCACATGCTGGAGATCCGGCTCGACCGCGGAGCACTGCCCGAGGACCAGGCGATCGCCGAGCTCATGGCCTGGTGGGAGCAGCAGCCGGAGGCGTCCTCCGAGGCTGAGTAGAACGCCGCCCGAACCCCGGCACCCCACCACTGCTCAGGGCTGAAACAGCGGTCGCATGAAGGTGCATGTGACTTTTCGTAACGGTAAACCCTTGATTCCCTCCGTGATCGTGACTATGTTCCATGGGAACGGACACGAGCCCCATCCCCCGACGACGTGGGATGTGAGAGGAGCGAGCGATGGTCAACGTCACCTTCGTGGCGCATGACGGAACCGAGTACCCGGCCGAGGCCGAGGTCGGCTGGCCGCTCATGGAGGTCGCGGTGAACGAGGCGGTCCCCGGGATCTACGGGGACTGCGGCGGACAGGCGCAGTGCGCCACCTGCCACGTCCACGTGCCACCCGAGTGGAAGGCCCGGACCGGCGAGCGGACCGCGGCCGAGGACGCCATGCTCGCCAACGCCTACGAGGTCACCGAGAACAGCCGGTTGGCCTGTCAGATCGAGGTGCGCGAGGACCTGGAGGGCCTGCGGGTCGACGTCGTCGACGAATGACGCACCCCGAGCACCCCACCCCCACTGTGCTCCACACCGCCCGCACCCCACCACAACCGAACACCGAACGCCATGCGAAGGACAACGACGTCATGACCATCACCGTTCCCACCCCGAGCACCGGGCTCACCGCCGAGCAGGCGGCCGCCCGGGAATCCGTCTACTCCACCCCTCTCGACCGGCTGGACCCCGGTGACCCCGCCGGGTTCTCCCGGCAGGAGATGTGGTGGAAGTTCGAACGCCTGCGTGCCGAGTCCCCCGTCCACTACACGGCGGAGGAACACACCGAACAGGGCCCCTACTGGTCGCTCACCAAGTGGGACGACATCATGGCCGCGGACACCGACCACGAGACCTTCTCCGCCCAGGCGGGCATCGTCCTGCGCAAGCCGCCGGAGGGGGAGATCGAGACCGACATCGACTACAAGGCCTCGGCACTCACCGGTGAACTCGGGGCAGGCCCCGGGCAGGGCGCCTCGACCGCGGGGACGGCGGAGGCCGCAGAAGCAGCCGAGGCCGCCCGGGTCCGTGAACGGAACACCATCCGGTCCTTGCTGAGCATGGACCCGCCCGAGCACGAGGTGCACCGCAGCGCCGTCGTCGACGGGGTGTCCCCGGCGAACCTGCGGTCGATGGAGCCGCTCATCCGGGAGCGCGCCGGAGCGATCCTCGACGCCCTGCCGATCGGCGAGGAGTTCGACTTCGTCGAGCACGTCTCCCGGGACCTCACCGCCATGACGCTCGCCACCCTCTTCGACTTCCCGCAGGAGGAGCGGAAGAAGCTCACGCACTGGTCCGACGTCATGACCTCGGTGCCGGGCCCCGACTCGATCGTGAAGACGCAGGAGGAGTTCGACGCGCAGGTCCAGGAGTTCTTCCAGGTCTTCGCCGGCATGTTCCAGCAGCGGGCGCAGGAGGAGAAGCGGGTGGACTTCGTGTCCCTGCTCGCCCACAGCCCGCACGCCAAGGACTTCACCTTCGCCGAGCTGCAGGGCGACGGGATCGTCCTCCTCGTCGGCGGCAACGACACGACCCGGAACACGATCTCCGGGTCCGTCTACGCGCTCAACAAGTTCCCCGCCGAGTACGACAAGCTCCGGGCGAATCCCAAGCTCATCCCGTCCATGGTCTCCGAGACGATCCGCTGGCAGACCCCGCTCACCCACATGATGCGGGTGGCGACGCGGGACGTGGAGATCGGTGGCAGGACCATCCGTGCCGGTGACCGCGTGGCGCTCTGGTACGTCTCGGGCAACCGCGACGAGGACAAGATCGAGAACCCCTACGACTACGTCATCGACCGGAAGAACCCGCGTCAGCACCTGTCCTTCGGCTTCGGCATCCACCGCTGCCTGGGCAACCGGCTGGCCGAGCTCCAGCTGCGGATCATCTGGGAAGAGATGCTCGCCCGCTTCCCGCGGATCGAGGTCGTCGGTGAGCCCGCCTTCAGTCACAACAACTTCGTCAAGGGCTACGACTCCATGACGGTCGTCATCCCCGAGAAGAACTGAGTCGGCTCCCATGTCCACCGGTTCCTCTGCACACCGCCCGCCGGGGTCCGTCGTCATCGTCGGGGCCGGCCAGGCCGGCTGGCAGACCGCGGAGTCCCTCCGCCGGGCCAAGTACCAGGGTTCCGTCACGCTGCTCACCGAGGAACCCGGTCTGCCCTATCAACGGCCACCGCTGTCGAAGGGGTACCTGCTCGGTGACGTCGACGCCCGCCGACTGCTGTACCGACAGGAGAAGTGGTACGACACCCAGCGGGTGGACCTCGTCCACTCCCGGGCCGTGTCCGTCGACCGTGCCGCACACACCGTCCGCACGGAGGACGGGACGGTCGTGCCCTACGAACACCTGGTGCTCGCCACCGGTGCCCGCGGCAGGACCCTGCCCGTCGAGGGCGCGGACCTGTCCGGGGTCCACGGCATGCGGACCCGGGAGGACGCGGACGCCCTGGCAGGTCTCCTACGACCCGGTGCCCGCGCCGTCGTCGTGGGTGCCGGGTTCATCGGCCTGGAGTTCGCCGCGGTCGCCGCGGCCCGCGGTGTCGACGTCCACGTCCTGGAGTTCGCCGAGCGCCCCATGTCCCGTGCGCTCACCGCCGCGACCGCCGCACTGTTCCGGCAGGCCCACGAGGAGCGCGGCGTCCGGTTCGACTTCGGGTGTGCCCTCGCCTCGATCGAGGGGGACACGGCGGTGGACGCGGTGACGACCTCGGACGGGCGGAGCCTTCCCGCGGACCTCGTGGTGTACGGGATCGGTGTCGTGCCGAACACGGAACTCGCCCAGAGTTGTGGCCTGGCCGTCGACGACGGGATCCTCGTCGACTCCACCCTCCTCACCGAGGACCCGGACGTGTCGGCCCTCGGGGACGCGGTGCGGTTCCCCTGTGCGGCGGCCCAGGGTGCCCCGACCCGCCTGGAGTCCGTGCAGAACGCGGCGGACCAGGCCCGGCACGTGGCCGCTCGGTTGACGGGAGGGGAGGGTGCTTCGGCGTACACGGCACTCCCCTATACGGCACTGCCGTGGTTCTGGTCCGACCAGGGAGACCTCCACCTGCAGATCGCGGGACTGTCCACCGGGTGTGACCGCGTGGTCGATGTCCCCGGGGTGGGGGAGGACGAGAAGGTCGTCCTGTGCTTCACCGGGGAGCGCCTGGTGGCCGTCGAGACGGTCAACCGGCCGGCCGACCACATGGCGGCCCGGCGTCTGTTGGCCGTCGACGGGGCGCCTCGGACGGCGCTCACCCCGGAGGTCGCGGAGGAACCCGGTTTCGACCTGGTCGCCTGGGAGGCGGCCGTGACCCGGGAGCACCCACAGGCGGAGGCTCCCCGGACGACAGGAGTCCACGCATGACGCTCACGTGTCCGTGCGGAGTGCAGATCGCGGCACCGGACGAGGACGCCCTCGTCGAGGCGACCCGCGCACACCTCGCCGAGGCCCATCCCGGGAGGACCTACACCCGGGACCAGATCCTGTTCTTCGCGGACGAGTAGGGACCGGTCGTGCCATGTCCGCCTCGCCACGGGCGGGGCCCCTGCCCCGGTCCGTCCACATCGGGTACGCCCTCGGGTCGGTGACGCTCGGGGCCTTCGGGACCGTCCCGGGGCTGCTGCTCCTGCCCTATCTCACCGATTCGCTCGGGGTCGCCGCGGGTCTCGCCGGTCTCGTCGTGCTGATCCCCAAGCTCATCGACGTCCTGCTGAGCCCCGTGGCCGGTCGGATCAGTGACCGGACGGTCACCCGGATCGGTCCGCGCAGGCCCTTCGTCCTCGGCGGTGGTTTCGCCTCCGGGATCGCCTTCATGCTCATCTTCGCCGGGGTGTTCCGCACGTCTCCCGCGGCTCCGGCCTGGGTCTTCGTCATGTTCCTGTTCAGCGGGACGGCCTACCTCTTCTACACCGTCGCCTACCTGGCGATGCCCGCGGAGATGACCGACGACGACCGGGACCGGTCCAAGCTTCTGTCCCTCCGGGTCGTCGTCGACGCCGTGGCCATCCTCATCTGCGGGGCGGTGGCACCGCTCATCGCCTATGGACACGCGGACCCGATCGTGGGGTTCCGACTCATGGGGATCGCCATCGGTTCGCTGTTCTTCGTCGGGGCGGTCATCGCCTTCGTCGGGACGGCGAAGGCACCGATCGGTCGGGTGGAGGAGAAGGAACCGACGATCCTCGCGCAGTTGCGGGTGGCGGTGGCCAACCGGCCGTTCATGGTCCTGCTCGCCTGCTTCATCGTCCAGGGTGCCGGGGTCGCGACCCTGCTCGCCTCGGTGAGCTACTTCTCCGGGGAGATCATGCGCTCCCAGATCGCCCCGACCTTCCTCTTCGTCGCCTTCGTCGGCCCGGCCATCGTCTGCATGCCCCTGTGGCGGTGGGTGGGCGAGCGGACGGACGTGAAGCGCGGCTTCGTCATCGTCTCGCTCACCTTCGCCCTCGGGGGATTCCTCATCACGACGGCGGCGCTCCTCGACGCCGCCCACGCCTTCGTCTACGCCGCAGTGGCGATCTGCGGGTGCGGATACGCCGGCCAGCAGGTGTTCACCCTCGCGATGCTCGGCAACTGCATCGCGGTGTCGACCCACCGGACGGGCCGGGCGCAGGGCGGGGTGTTCTCCGGCATGTTCGGGGCGGCGACCATGCTCGGCTCGGCCGTCGGACCCAGCATCTTCGGCCTGTTCCTGGAGGTCTCCGGGTACGTGTCCTCGACGGCCGGCCAGACGGTCGTGCAACCGGGTTCCGCCGCGATCGGGATCGCTCTGGGTGCCGGGGTCGCTCCGGCGGTGCTCATGCTCCTGGGGTCCCTGCTCGTGAAGTGGTACCGGTACGAGAACGCCGGGGTCGTGGAGGAGGAACGCGACGAGGACGTGCGGCGTGACGGGACCACGGACGGCGACGAGGACGAGGAGCGGGACGGAGCCGTGCTGTTGTGAGAATCGTCCGGATATCGGTACACATGGTGGGATGATTCATCCTCCGGTCACGCAGCGCTGATAGCGTTCCCCCACGTCGCCGCCGCGGACCCGGTGGGACACAGGCGTCACCGCCGCGCGGGTCCGCGAAGTGAAGGAGCCCAAGTGAGCACAGCCGCCGAACAGTTCCGCGCAGTCCGTGACCGACTCATCGCGCACCGGACCGATCTGGAGACCGCCCGGGCCGACTTCGAGTGGCCGCGGTTCGAGCACTTCAACTTCGCGCTCGACTGGTTCGACGTGATCGCCGCCGACAACGAAGCGCCGGCCCTGTGGATCGTCGAGGAGGACGGGACCGAGGGGAAGTGGAGCTACCGCGAGCTGTCCGAACGGTCGGACCGGGTGGCGAACATGCTCCGGGCCGCGGGTGTGACACGGGGATCCCGGGTCATGGTGATGCTCGGCAACCAGGTGGAGTTGTGGGAGACCATGCTCGCCGGCATCAAGCTCGGTGCCGTCCTCCTGCCCACGACCACGCAGCTGGGTCCCGTCGACCTGCAGGACCGTGCGGCACGGGGCGAGGCGACCTTCGTCGTCGCCGGGGCCACCGACGCCGCGAAGTTCGACGACGTGACGGTCGACCTGAAACGGATCGTCGTGGGCGGGGAGCCCACGCGCGACGGTGACCTCGCGTACGCCTCGGCGGCGGAGTACGCACCGGGGTTCGAACCCGACGGGCCCACGCCGGCCGACGACCTGCTGCTGCTCTACTTCACCTCGGGGACGACCTCGAAGGCGAAGATGGTGGCGCACACGCACACCAGCTACCCGGTGGGGCACCTCTCCACGATGTACTGGATGGGCATGGAACCCGGCGACGTGCACCTCAACGTCGCCTCGCCTGGCTGGGCCAAGCATGCCTGGTCGAACATCTTCACACCGTGGATCGCAGAGTCCTGCGTCTTCATCTTCAACTACGGCCGGTTCGACGCCGCGGAACTCATGGCGACCATGGACCGCGTGGGCGTCACGAGCTTCTGCGCCCCGCCGACCGTGTGGCGCATGCTCATCCAGGCCGATCTCGACCTCCTGCAGACCCCGCCGCGCAAGGCGCTCGGGGCGGGTGAGCCCCTCAACCCCGAGGTCATCGAACAGGTGGAGAAGCACTGGGGCGTGTCGATCCGTGACGGGTTCGGCCAGACGGAGACCACCCTCCAGGTGGGCAACCCGCCGGGCCTGCCGGTCAAGGCCGGGTCGATGGGCAAGCCGCTGCCCGGCTACTCCGTCGTCCTCCGCGACCCCGCCACCGGCCAGATCGGTGACGAGGGCGAGATCTGCCTCGAGCTCGACCCCCGCCCGGTGGGCCTCACCACCGGCTATTGGGGCGACGAGAAGAAGACCGCCGAGGTGTTCCGCGACGGCGTCTACCACACCGGTGACGTGGCCGGACGGGACGAGGACGGGTACTTCTTCTACATCGGCCGGGCCGACGACGTGTTCAAGGCCAGCGACTACCGGCTCTCGCCCTTCGAACTGGAGAGCGTCCTCATCGAGCACGAGGCGGTCGCCGAGGCCGCCGTCGTCCCCTCCCCGGACCCGGTGCGTCTGGCGGTCCCGAAGGCCTACGTGGTCCTCGGTGCCGGCTGGGAGCCGAGCGCGGAGACCGCCAAGGAGATCCTCGCCTTCTGCCGGGCGAACCTGGCACCCTACAAGCGGATCCGCCGCCTCGAGTTCACCGAGCTGCCGAAGACGATCAGCGGCAAGATCCGCCGCGTGGAACTGCGCAGCCGCGAGGAACTGCTCCACGGCGAGGTGCCCGAGCGGTCGGTCACGGAATCGGCCCACGAGTGGTCGGACTCCGACTTCCCCGAGCTGAAGGAAGCCGCCGGCCTTCCCGACTGAGGGATCCGGCGCTCCACATGAGTTCTCGTCTCCTCGTGGTCGACACCACCGACAACCCCGAGACGTACATGTGCCTGACGGGGTCCGCCGGGCCACGCGCGGGCCGCCCGCGCGATGTTCTCCAACAACCTCGTGGTGAGGTAGTGATAGGTCGCTGAACCGTCGGACCGGAGTGCTGCGAGGTCCCGCTTCCAACCGTACCTGTCGCCTCGGACACGGAAATGTCCCCCGGGTGGACGCGTGCGGGGCGCGGTGGGGCGCCTCGGGAGCGGGTGGAGGAAGGTTTCCGTGGTGGTGTGGCGGGTGACCTTGGTCTCCGAACGTGCCCGGTTCCATTGACTTCCCAATGTTCGGTGCCATCGTAGAACGATGGGCGCCCGTGTGGGTGTCCTGATCCGCTCCCGTCCCCCAGTGCACCGGAGGCTCCGTGTCCGACAAGTCCTCGAAGAGGCCCACGCCCCGCCGGGCCAAGAATCCCGGCTCCGCCCGTGGTGGCTCCCGTGGTTCCGGCAAGCGCGCCGCCGCAGCCGGTACCGGGGCACGGAAGGCGAACTGGATCAACTATCCGCGGGCCAAGGGCAACGCCCTGACCCGCTGGTTCCCGTCCTTCCGGCTCATCGGACTGGCGGTCCTCGTGATCGCCGCCCTCGGCATCGGTGGGTTCGCCTACGGGTACTCGACGACGGAGGTCCCCGAGCCCAACATCGAGGCGACCGGGCAGACCTCGACCGTGTACTGGAACGACGGGGAGACGCGTCTGGGCGAGTTCGCCATCGAGGACCGGCAGTCGGTCGAGGCCGACGAGATCTCGCCGTACATGCTCCAGGCGGCGATCGCCGCCGAGGACCGGAGTTTCTACGAGAACCGCGGGATCTCGATCAAGGGACTCAGCCGCGCCGTGATCGGTGTCGTGACGAACGACTACGCCGGTGGCGGCTCGACGATCACCCAGCAGTACGTGAAGAACATGTACCTCACGAACGAGCGGTCGATCGAGCGCAAGGTGAAGGAGATGTTCATCGCGCTCAAGATCGACCAGGAGATGCAGAAGGACGAGATCCTCTCCGGATATCTCAACACGATCTTCCTGGGCCGACAGAGCTACGGCATCGAGGTCGCCGCACAGAACTACTTCGACAAGGACGCAGCGGACCTCGACCTGGACGAGAGTGTGCTGCTCGCCGCGATCATCCAGCGGCCCGGTGCCGCGGACGCGGCGGCCGAGCCGGAGGCCTACCAGGCGCGCTTCGACTACATCCTCGAGGGCATGGTCGAGATGGGGTACATCACCCAGGAGGAGGCCGACTCCACCGAGATGCCCACCGAGTTCGCCGACGCCGGGGACAACCAGTACGCCGGACAGAACGGCTACCTGCTGGAGACCGTGCGCCAGGAGCTCTCCGCCGAGGGGATCACCGAGGACGAGCTGTACCGCGGTGGTCTGGACATCGTGACGACCTTCGACCAGGAGGACATGGACGCCGCCGTCGAGGCCGTGGAGAACCTGCCGGAGCTCGAGGACGGCATGCACGTGGGCCTCGTGTCGATCGACCCCTCCACGGGCGCGATCAACGCCATGTACGGCGGCAGTGACTACCTGGAGCGGCAGCGGAACAACGCGACCCAGGACACCATGCAGGCCGGGTCGACCTTCAAGCCCTTCACCCTCGTCGCCGGCCTGGAGAACGGCTATCGGCTCACCGACTACTTCACCGGGACAAACGGTACGACCTTTGACAACGACGGGACGCCCTGGCCGGTGCACAACTTCGGCGGGTCGAGCTATGGGTCGGTGTCACTGCTCAAGGCCACACAGAGCTCGATCAACACAGCCTATGCCCAGCTCAACATCGAGGTCGGGCCGGACAAGACCGTCGACGTCGCCACCCGGGCGGGGCTGCCCGAGAACACCAGTGGCCTAGACTCGAATGCTGCGAACACCCTCGGCTCCGCGAGCCCGCGGATCATCGACATGGCCGAGGCGTACTCGACCTTCGCCGCCGAGGGGGTCCACCGCGACCCGCACTCCGTGCAGGAGGTGACCGACGCCGAGGGCACCGTCGTCCACGAGCCGGACACCGAGGGCCAGGAGGTCTTCGACCCGGCGGTCATGGCCGAGACGAGCTATGCACTCAACCATGTGGTGACGAGCGGTTCCGGGTCCTACGCGCTCAACCTCGGCCGCCCGGCCGCCGGCAAGACCGGTACGTCCCAGGACAACAAATCCGCGTGGTTCACCGGCTACACCCCGAACATGGCGGCCGCGGTGTCGATCTACCGTGAGGACGAGGAGGGCAACCCGGTCCCGATCGGCTCCTACGGTGGGCGCTACGAGGTGACCGGTGGCTCCTTCCCGGTCCAGGCGTGGACCGAGTACATGTCCGGAGCCCTGGAGGGCGAGCCGGTCGAGGAGTTCCCCGAGCGTGGCGAACTGCCGGAGGCCGAGAAGCCGGACAACGATTCCGGTATCCCGCAGCAGGCCCCGCCACCCCCGGAGCCGGAGCCGGAGCCCGAGCCCGAGCCCGAGCCCGAGCCCGAGATCACCGAGGAGGAGACGGCCGAACCCGAGGAGACCGAGGCACCGGCCGAGGACGAGACCGCGGAGCCCGAGGTCACCGGCGAGCCCGAGGGCCCGGCCACCGAGGGGCCCGGACAGGGCGAACCCACCCAGGGGACCGGCAACGGCGGGAACGACGGTTCCTCCGACGGCTCCGGCGACGGTTCGGGTGGTGGGACCGGTGACGGTTCCGGCGACGGATCGGGCAGCGGTACCGGCGACGGGGGCGGAGGCTCCGGTGACGGGTCCGGCGGAGGCACCGGTGACGGTGGACCGCAGCCCGACCAGGACCGCACCACCGTCCGCCCGCCGCAGGGTCTGGCCGTGAACTCCTGAACGTCATGACCTGGTGAAACACTCACGCCCGCCCCGGACACCGAGAATCGCGTCCGAGGCGGGCGTTAGTGTGTCGACCATGACCAGGACGCCGCCGCCCGTCTCACCGCTCGACCTCGCGGAGCCCCTCCTCGGAGGGCCCGCCGGGATGTACCGCGGCGCCCCGGACCCACGGTTCCGCAGGCGCGCCACGATGGCGGTGTTCGGCCTGTTGGGACTGTCGGTCCTCGGCGGGATCCTGCTCCAGGCGCCCTGTTTCTCCTCCGGCTGGGACCTCCCGTACGCCTCGTACCACCAGTGCGCCTCGCCGATGGCGAACGCGCTCGGGGGCGGTGCCTTCCCCGTGTCCGGTGGGCGGGCCGCCGGCGACCTCGGCGGGTTCTCCCTCGTCACCTCGTGGCTCGTGGCGCTCGCGGGCCTCGTGTCCGGGTCCGCCACCGCCGCGGGCACCGACGTCGCGGCGGCCATGGGCCTCCTGCTCCTGTTCTCGGTGCTCGGCGCCGTGCTCTCCGGCATCGCCCTCGTCCTGCTCGCGGGGGCCCGCAGTTGGCTGCCGGTCGCGTTCCTGTCCCCGGTGGTGGCGCTGTCCCTGGGGCAGAACGTGGATTCCCTCGGGGTGGCGGCCCTCCTCTGGGCTCTCGTCCTGCTCGCACCGGAGGTCCTGGGCCGGCGGGTCCTGCCCGGGCGACCGGAGCCCGTGGACCCGGGCCGACCCCGAGACGTCGGACGCCTGTCGCTCGCCGCGGTCCTCCTCGTCCTCGCCTGCTTCTCCCATCCCGTGGCGCTCGTCGTGCTCGGGGTCGTCGCGGTGATGTTCGTGCAGGCGGGGCAGGCCGGACGCCTCCCGGTGCTCGCGGGGGTCGCGGCGATCGCGACCGGTGTCCTCGTACTGGCGGACGGTCGGACGATCATCCGCCTGCGGACCTGGTGGGCCGATCTCGTCGACCGCGGTTCGATCGCCTCGGTGCTCTCCATGCGGGAAGGCGCCGATCCGGGACCGTGGGGGCCGGTGCTCCTGGCCGTCGGAGTCGTGCTCGTCCTCCTGTGCCTGCTCGGTCTCCTGGTCCGCGCCCGGCCGGGACGGGTGCGGGGTCGACCACTCGGACCGGTGGGTGACGATCACCGCACCCGCGGTCCGATCGATCCGTGGACCGCCTGCACCGTGCTCATGGGCATCATCCTGCTGTTCCTGCCCGCGCTCCCGGTGACCGCCGCGCTGTGGCTCCTGCCCTTCGCGACCCTGGCGGTCCACCGTCTGTGGGTGCACGTGCCGTGGATGCTCGCGGAGACGGCCCTCGTCATCGCGGTGAACCTCTCCGACGTCATGGCCTTCGACGAGGCGAAGGGGCTGTCCGACAAGTGGCTCGTGTTCCTCACGCTGCTGCGCTGGATCGTGCTCTGTGGCGTGGTCGTCGCAGCGTTGTTCTCCCGCCCCGACCGGCGGTCGGTGGTCGAGGTGGGGTCCGTGGCGGAGCCGGCGGCCACGGACTCCGCGGACGTGGCGGGCGCCTCAGCGGCGGGTCTGGCGAACGGGGGAGCGGGGGACTATGATGGTGCAGTCTGTGCCGAACCCTCGGAATCGCCGGGGGCCGGTCGGACGGATGCATAACCCTCCTGCTACGGAGAGACCGTAGCCGCTGAGACCACAGGAGGTGGGTCACCAATGCGTCATTACGAGCTCATGCTCATCCTGGACCCGGAACTCGACGAGCGTTCGCTGGGTACCACTGTCGATAATCTGCTGAAGGTCGTCCCGGCCGACAAGGGCACCGTGGACAACGTGGACATCTGGGGTCGTCGCCGCTTCGCGTACGAGATCCAGAAGAACGCCGAGGGCTACTACGTCGTCGTCGACTTCCACGCCACGCCGGCGACCACCAAGGAACTCGAGCGTCAGCTGGGCATCAACGAGTCCGTGCTGCGCACCAAGATCCTTCGCCCGGACGCGAAGTGATCCACTGACCGTACTGCGTACGAAGAGGAGTCACCATGGCAGGCGAGACCATCATCACCGTCGTCGGCAACATCACCGCCGACCCGGAACTGCGGTTCACCCCGAACGGTGCCGCCGTCGCCAACTTCACGGTGGCGTCGACCCCACGGCAGTTCGACCGTCAGACCCAGGAGTTCAAGGACGGGGAGACCCTGTTCCTGCGCTGCAACGCCTGGCGTGAGATGGCCGAGAACGTCGCGGAGTCCCTCCAGCGCGGTATGCGAGTGATCGTCCAGGGACGTCTGAAGTCCCGCACCTTCGACACCAAGGAGGGCGAACGCCGCACGGTGTTCGAACTCGACGTCGACGACATCGGGCCCAGCCTGCGTCGCGCGACCGCCAACGTCACCAAGAACCAGCGCGGTGACTTCGGCGGCCAGGGCGGCCAGCAGGGCGGCGGGTACAACCGTGGAGGCGGCCAGCAGGGCGGCTTCGGCGGCGGTGCTCCGGCCGGTGCCCCGGCGGGTGGTCAGCAGGGCGGCAACCCCGGCGGCGGATGGGGACAGAACCCCAATGCCGGCGGTGGCAACTTCGGAGGCGGACAGCCCCAGCAGGGTGGCGGCGGCTTCGGCCAGCAGCCCCCGCAGCAGGAGTCCGATCCCTGGGCAGCGTCCTCCCCGCAGGGCGGTGGCGGCGGTTGGGGCAACCCGACCGACGACGAGCCCCCGTTCTGACGGAACCCCAGCACTTTTTCTGACAGGAGAATCCCATGGCAAAGCCGGAGATCCGGAAGCCCATCAAGAAGAAGGCGAACCCGCTCAAGCCGGGCGACATCGCCAAGATCAACTACAAGGACACCGCTTCGCTGCGGAAGTTCATCTCGGACCGTGGCAAGATCCGTGCTCGCCGCGTCACCGGTGTGACCGTCCAGGAACAGCGCCGCATCGCCAAGGCCGTCAAGAACGCCCGCGAGATGGCACTGCTCCCCTACTCGAGCTCGTCTCGCTGATCGGAAGGGGACCACTACACCATGGCTACCAAGAAGATCATCCTCAACCAGGAAGTCGACGGACTCGGTGCTGCCGGTGACGTCGTCGAGGTGAAGGCCGGTTACGCCCGTAACCTCCTCCTCCCCCGCGGCTGGGCCTCGGCCTGGACCAAGGGTGCGGAGAAGCAGATCGCCGAGATCAAGAAGGCCCGCCAGGCCAAGCAGATCGCCGATCACGACCAGGCCGTCGCGCTCAAGGAGAAGCTCGAGTCGACGACCGCGCGCATCGAGATGAAGGCCGGCAAGAACGGCCGTCTGTTCGGCGCCGTGACCCCGGCCCTCGTGGCCGAGGCCCTCACGACCTCCGTCGAGCAGGACTTCGACCGCCGTCAGGTGGCGCTGTCCACCCACGTGAAGGCCCCCGGCACCTACACCGCCACGGTCCGCGTGCACGACGAGATCACCGCGAACGCCAAGTTCCAGGTCATCGGCAAGGCCTGATCCCTCCCGGATCACCGGCCGCGCCCGGATCTCACCGACCCCCGACACCGCCCGCCGGTGTCGGGGGCCGCGTGCATTCACCGGTGAAACCCCCGGGGCTCTGCACATGAACCCTTGGCAGAATGGCGACCATGAGTGATTCCGTGGTGCCGCAGACGGCCGGTCCCGCCACCCCACCCGCGTCCCCCGCCCCGGCGGCACCCGCTGCCCCCACCCGGCCCGCGGCGGCACCCGGACCAGGGGACGCGGAACGCGCCCGGGGACTGCGCCGCATGCGCCTGGTCGCCACCGGCCTGCTCGGTCTGGCGGCGCTCGTCTTCTTCACCCTCCACGTCCTCACGGACATGACGGGCGTCTGGGGGTTCCTCGGCGCGGCGGCCGAGGCGGCGATGATCGGCGCGATGGCCGACTGGTTCGCCGTCACCGCACTGTTCCGTCACCCCCTGGGGATCCCGATCCCACACACCGCGATCATCCCGCGCAAGAAGGACGCCTTGGGCGCCAGCCTGTCCGGGTTCGTCGCCGCCAACTTCCTCAAGGCACACACCGTGGCCCCCAAGATCCTGCGGGCCGGCATCACCCGGCGGGGTGGGCTGTGGCTGGCCCGGGAGAAGAACCAGGACGCCCTCGTCGCGCGGGCCGGACAGGGCTTGGAGTACGTGCTCGCCCGGGTCGACTCCGATACGGTCGAAGGCCTGGCCCGCAACGTCCTCGTGCCCAAGCTCGTGGACACCCGCAAGTCGCCCGTACTCGGCAGGCTGCTGCACGAGATCGTCGACGAGGGTGCACACCACCGCCTCGTCGACCTGATCCTCGGCGAGGCGTACACGTGGTTGGCCCAGAACCCGCAGGTCATCGAGGACCTCGTCCGGTCGAAGAAGCCCGACTGGATGCCCAGCTTCCTCGGGGCGCCCGTCGCCGGTCGCCTGCAGCGGGAGGTCCTCACCTGGGTCGCCGAGGTGCACAACCGCCGCGACCACCCCGCCCGGGTCGCCCTCGACACCTGGCTCGTCGAACTCTCCGCGGACCTGCGCGACGAGTCGACCGACATCCACGCTCGGGCCGAGCAGGTGCTCGACGAACTCCTCCAGCAGGAAGGGGTCGTCCACGCGGTCCTCGACCTGTGGGCCTCCCTCGAGCGCCTGCTGCGCTCGGCGGTGCTCGACACCGAGGGCGAGGTGCACGCCCGGATCCGGTCGATGCTCGACGAACTCGCCCGGCGGGCCACCGAGGACACCGAGTTCCAAGCGATGCTCGATGCGAAGGTCGCGACCGTGGCCGGGGACCTGGTCGAGTCGTTCGGCCACGAGTTCGCCGGGGTCATCTCCGACACGATCGCCGGCTGGGACGCCGAGGAGGCGAGTGAGCGGATCGAACTCTACGTCGGCCGCGACCTCCAGTACATCCGCATCAACGGCACCGTCGTCGGGGCCCTCGTCGGCATGGTCATCCACGCGATCACGCTCGTCATCCCGGGAGGCTGAGCCCGCCGATGCATGCCGTCGCCCGACGCCGCCCTGAGTTCTACTCCGCCCGATCCCCGGCACCCCACCGCTGAGCCGGGAGGGCAGGGTCGTCCGGAGGGCAGGGTCGTCCGGACGGCAGGGCGCCTCGGCGGCGGGAGGGGTGAGAACCCTGTGCACGTCGCCGGGCCCCTTGTCGGGGTGCCGGTGGGCGGTTATCGTCGGAGGACCCGATTCGCACGTCGCTACAAGGGAGTGGAGACCGTGACGAACACACTCGACGAATCAGTCATGCCCGCGTCGGTCCTCGACGCTCGGCCGGAGATCCCCGGGGAGACCTACCCCCGGGTGTCGATGACCGCGCCCGCCCTCGAGCTGCTCACCGGCCTGCGGCGGTTCCACGGACCGCTCATGTTCCACCAGTCCGGTGGGTGCTGTGACGGGTCCTCGCCCATGTGCTACCCGGCCGGGGAGTTCCGGACCGGGGACTCCGACGTCCTGCTCGGCACCTTCGAGTTGCCGGAGGACCCCGAAGGCACCGCCGGGGAGACCGCCGCGGACCGCGAGATCGCCTTCTGGATGAGCCGCGAACAGTTCGAGTACTGGAAGCACACCCACCTCACGCTCGACGTCGTCGACGGCCGCGGGTCCGGCTTCTCGGTCGAGGCGCCGGAGGGCAAACGGTTCCTCATCCGGTCCCGCCTCGTGGAGTCCTGATGCCGCACGCGTCCCCGTGGCCGGTCCCCAGCGCGGACGAGTACCAGCGCGCCGTCCTCCGTGCCCGCTCGGACCTGCACACCCACGTGCACATCGCCGCCGAGACGCCCCGCCCCACGGACACCCGTACCCTCACCGTCCGCCCCGACGTGTGGGCCTCCTGGCGGCGGAGCCTGGAGAGTCTGCGCACGGACCCGGCCGGGCCCCGGGCCCCCGAGGACGTCCTCGACGAGGACTCCCTGCGCGACGCCCGGCTCTCGCACGCCTTCCACCAGGTTCTGCCCCTGCTGCGCACCCGCCTGGTCGAACCGGCCTCCGACGCGGGTCTGCTCGTCGCACTCGGTGACGCCCGCGGCCGCCTGCTGTGGGTCGAGGGGACCGTCCCCGTCCGCTCCCGGGCGGAGTCCATGGGGTTCCTGCCCGGCGCCGACTGGTCGGAGGCCTCGATGGGCACCTCCGCGCCGGCGCTCGCGCTCGCCACCAGGCGTTCCACCCAGGTCGTCGGGGCCGAACACTTCGCCGAGGCGGTCCACCCCTGGAGCTGCAGCGCCGTCCCCGTGACGGACCCCTTCACGGGGAGCACCCTCGGGGTCATCGACATCACCGGTGGCACCGACGCCGTGGCACCCCTCGTCCTCCCGCTGCTGGAGTCGACGGCCCGGGAGGTCCACGACGAACTCCGTCGCCTGGCCGGTGACCGGGTCCCGGGACCGGGGCCCCGTGCCGTCCACGTCGGTGGGATCGGTGACCGGACGGGGGAGGACGGGCGGCACCCGGCCCAGGGCGCCTCGGCGGCGGACGACCGGGCACCCACGGACCGGTTGCGTCGGGGATCCAATCAGGGCGCCTCGGCGGCGTGGTTGGCGGTGACGGGGCGCAGGCACCCGGCGCTCGTGCACGGCGGGGGTCGGTCGGAGCTCAGCGGCCGGCACGCGGAGTTGCTGGTGCTCCTGCAGGAGCACCCGAGCGGGGTGAGCGCCGCGGAACTCGCCGAGGACCTGCACGGCACGGCCGGTGCCGACGGGACGGTGCGCGCGGAGCTCGTGCGGCTGCGGAAGGCGCTCGTCGGTGCGGGCGGCCAGGACGGGGCGTCCGTCGCCCTCGCGTCCCGGCCCTACCGCCTGGAGGGGCACCTGGACGGAGACGTCCACGCGGTGCGCCGGGCGCTCGCGGCCGGGGACGTCGCGGCGGTCCTCGACGTGTACGTCGGTCACGTGTTGCCCGACTCCGAGGCGCCCGGGATCGTCCGTCTGCGGGACCGGCTCCACGCGCACGTGCGGGAGGTCGTGCTCGACCACGGCACCTGGGAGCAGATGTGGGCCTTCGCGCAGTTGCCGGAGGCCGGCGAGGACGAGCGGATGCTCCACGAGGTGCTCCGAGCGGCCCCCTGCGACTCCCCGGTCCGTGCCGAGGTGGTCCTGCGCCTCGAGGCACTGGAGGAGAACGCGGCCTGAGGGGCGGGGCCGTGGTGACCGACGTCGCCCGCGCCCCGGCATCCCACCGGCTGCAAAGCGACTGCAACGGTGGGCGGGCCAGGTTCCTGAGCACGCACCGTCGACAAGGGTGTCGACGGGGAGGAACCATGCCTGTATTCGCACAGCCGGGGACCGAGGGGTCGCTCCACACCTATGCCGACCGGTACGACAACTTCATCGGTGGCGAGTGGACCAAGCCGGTCAAGGGCCAGTACTTCGCCAATCCCACGCCGGTGACGGGCCAGACCTTCACGGAGGTGGCCCGCGGGACCGGGGAGGACATCGAACTCGCACTCGACGCGGCGCACGCGGCCGCACCGGCCTGGGGGAAGACCTCGCCGGCGGAGCGCGCGGGGATCCTCAATGCGATCGCCGACCGGATGCAGCAGAATCTCGAGAAGCTCGCCGTCGTGGAGAGCTGGGAGAACGGCAAGCCGATCCGGGAGTGCCTGGCCGCGGACATCCCGCTGGCCATCGACCACTTCCGGTACTACGCCGGGGCCATCCGGGCGCAGGAGGGCCGTCTCTCGCAGATCGACGAGGACACCGTCGCGTACCACTACCACGAGCCGCTCGGCGTGGTCGGACAGATCATCCCGTGGAACTTCCCCATCCTCATGGCCGTCTGGAAGCTCGCCCCGGCGCTCGCTGCCGGCAACGCCGTCGTGCTCAAGCCCGCCGAGCAGACGCCCTCGTCGATCCTCGTGCTCGTCGAGCTCATCGGCGACCTGCTGCCGCCCGGTGTCCTCAACATCGTCAACGGGTTCGGGTTGGAGGCGGGCAAGCCGCTGGCCTCGAACAAGCGGATCCGGAAGATCGCGTTCACCGGTGAGACGACGACGGGGCGCCTGATCATGCAGTACGCCTCGGAGAACCTCATCCCGATCACGCTCGAGCTCGGCGGCAAGAGCCCCAACATCTTCTTCGAGGACGTGATGGCCGCGGACGACGCCTTCCGGGACAAGGCGGAGGAGGGCTTCACGCTCTTCGCGCTCAACAAGGGTGAGGTCTGCACCTGCCCGTCGCGTGCACTCGTGCAGGAGTCGATCGCCGACGAGTTCCTGGAGCGCGTGGTCGCCCGGACGAACGCGATCGTCCAGGGCAATCCGCTCGACACCGACACCCAGGTGGGCGCGCAGGCCTCGAACGACCAGTTCGAGAAGATCATGTCCTACCTGGACATCGGCAAGCAGGAGGGGGCCCAGGTCCTCACCGGCGGTGCCGCGGCCGAGATGTCCGGTGACCTGGCCGGCGGCTACTACGTGCAGCCGACGATCTTCAAGGGCGACAACTCGATGCGGATCTTCCAGGAGGAGATCTTCGGCCCCGTCGTCGCGGTCACGACCTTCAGCGACTACGCCGACGCGATGACGACCGCCAACGACACCCTCTACGGCCTCGGCGCCGGTGTGTGGAGCCGCAACGGCAACGTCGCCTACCGGGCGGGCCGCGACATCCAGGCCGGCCGCGTGTGGGTGAACAACTACCACGCCTACCCGGCGCACGCGGCCTTCGGTGGCTACAAGTCCTCGGGCATCGGGCGCGAGACCCACCTCATGATGCTCGACCACTACCAGCAGACCAAGAACCTGCTCGTCTCCTACGCGGAGGACAAGCTGGGCTTCTTCTGGGCCTCTGGTCCGATCGCCGCCGAGGCGCCCTGGTCCGAACCCCGACGCAGAGGGTTCGTCGGTGCCCGGCGTGCGCACGCGAGGCGCCCTCCCGCGGGTTTTCGTACCCGCGGGAGGGCACCTCGGCGGTTTGCTGTCGGGAGGTCGGAGGTCCCGGAGAGACCCGACCAGATGTCAAGCAGAAGTCCGACCAGATGTTAAGTAGGCGGTGTTTCCCCTGGTGAGAGTGGATTCCATCGAGTCATGGCGAGGCGTACCGTGGAAGGTCCCAGGAACGCTTTCGACGTGTGAGGAGGCGAGCCATCATGATGGACAGACCACGCGGCAAGGACTCGTTCTCGATCCCCTACCGGATCGCCCACGGGATCAAGTACGCACTGCTGACGGTGACGGGTCCGTCCAACTATCCCGCGGCGGTCGACCCGCGCAAGCAGAGCAAGCGCGAGTACGAACGCCGCAAGTCTCTGTACGAACGCTGGCACGCACAGCGCAGCCCGGCCTGACAACGCAGCCCGGCCCGAGGTCGGGCATACTGGGGGCATGAAGAAACCCCGCGGCAAGGACTCGTTCTCGATGCTCTACCGAATCGGTCACAAGGTCGAACTCGTCCTGTTGAGCGTCATGGGCCCGTCCACGTACCCGGCGGCCACCGATCCCCGGGAACGCAGCAAGCGGGAGTACGCACGTCGCAAGGAACTCCACGAGGCCTGGAAGGCGCAGCAGGAGTAGGTCCGGAAGTAGCGGGCTTCAGCTCGCGGCTTCGCTCGGGGCGCTGTCGAGGTGGAGGCCGCACTCGGTCTTGCCGAACCCGGCCCAGCGGCCCGCGCGGGGGTCCTCACCCGGTTTCACCTTCCGGGTGCACGGTGCACAGCCGATGGACGGGTATCCCTGGTCGAGCAGCGGGTTGAGGACGACGTCGTGCTCCTCGATGTACGCGTCGACCTCGGCCTGTGTCCAGTTGGCCAGGGGGTTCACCTTCACCATGCCCCGGTTCTCGTCCCATTCGACGACCCGGGTGTGGGCGCGTGCCGCACTCTCGTCGCGCCGGATGCCGGACATCCATGCGTCGTAGGGCTCCAGGCCCTTCTGCAGGGGTTCGACCTTGCGCTTCCAGCAGCAGAAGTCCGGATCGCGGTCGTGCAGCTTGGCTCCGAATTCCGCGTCCTGCTCCCGGACGGACTGTTCGGGCTGCAGGACCGTGAGGTCGATCCGATAGCGGTCCTCGACCTCCTGACGCGTGGCCAGGGTCTCGGGGAAGTGGTACCCGGTGTCGAGGAAGACGACGTCGATACCCGGCTTCACCCGGCTGGCCACGTCGATGAGCACCGCATCGGCCATCGAGGAGGTGAGGCACAGGCGGTCCCCGAAGGTCTCGACGGCCCAGGAGAGGACCTCGTCGGGACCGGACCCGTCGAGCATGTCCCCGGCCCTCTCGGCGAGGTCGGAGAACTTCTTCCAGTGGCGGATGTCGACGGTCATCACTCCACGGTAACCCGGGACACCCGGGCCCGGACCGCCCGGAACGCCACGGGAAGCCGACGAACAGGTGAACTGTCGGTGGGCAACCGGGTGCGGGGGGCGCCTCGGGAGCGCCCAGTCGACGGTTCGGGGTGGCTGTCCATCGAAAGTAGACTTGTCGGGTGAGTGAATCGAACGACTGGGAGCGTGCAGAAGGCGGCCTGCGGACACCCCCGCAGAACATCGACGCGGAGATCAGCGTGCTGGGAAGCATGCTCATGTCCAAGGACGCGATCGCCGACGTCGTCGAGAACCTCAAGGGCGAGGACTTCTACAAGCCCGCCCACGAGACCGTCTACGACGCGATCCTCGACCTCTACGCCCGCGGTGAACCCGTCGACGCGGTCACTCTCGCGGACGACCTGAAGAAGAAGGGCGACCTGTCGCGAGTGGGCGGCGCGCCCTACCTGTACACGCTCATCACGTCCGTGCCGACGGCGGCGAACGCGCCCTACTACGCGAACATCGTGCGCGAGTCGGCGGTCCTGCGGAAGCTCGTCGAGGCGGGCACCCGGATCGTCCAGATGGGCTTCGACGGCGACGGTGACACCGACGAGGTCGTCAACCGCGCGCAGGCGGAGATCTACTCGGTCACCGAGCGGCGCTCGGCCGAGGACTACGTGCACATCGGCGAGATCCTCGAGGAGGTCGCCGAGGAGATCGAACGGTTCGGCGAGGTCGGCGACGACACCGCCGGCGTGCCCACCGGGTTCTCCGAGTTCGACGAGCTCACCAACGGCCTGCACGGCGGCCAGATGATCGTCATCGCGGCCCGTCCCGGTATGGGCAAGTCGACCCTCGCGCTCGACTTCGCCCGTTCCGCGGCGATCGGCCACAAGCAGACCTCCGCGGTGTTCTCGCTGGAGATGAGCAAGAACGAGCTCGTCATGCGTCTGCTCTCCGCGGAGTCCTCGATCCCGCTGCAGAACCTGCGCCGCGGTGACCTGAGCCCGCAGGACTGGACGACGCTCGCCTCGACGATGGCCCGGATCAACGAGGCACCGATGTTCATCGACGACTCGCCGAACATGGCGCTCACCGAGATCCGTGCGAAGGCCCGTCGCCTCAAGCAGCAGCACGATCTCAAGCTCATCGTCGTCGACTACCTGCAGCTCATGACCTCCGGCAAGCGTGTCGAGTCGCGGCAGCAGGAGGTCTCGGAGTTCTCCCGCTCGCTCAAGCTGTTGGCCAAGGAACTCGACGTGCCCGTCATCGCGCTCTCGCAGCTCAACCGGTCGTCCGAGCAGCGCACCGACAAGCGCCCCATGGTCTCCGACCTCCGTGAGTCCGGCTCGATCGAGCAGGACGCCGACATGGTCCTCCTCATCCACCGCGACGACATGTACGACAAGGAGTCGCCGAACGCCGGTGAGGCGGACATCATCATCGCCAAGCACCGTGCCGGCCCCACCGGGGACATCACCGTGGCCTTCCAGGGCGCCCGGTCGCGGTTCGTCGACATGCCGCAGTGACGGACGTGTGCGCGGTCCCACGCCACCGAGGCGCCCGCTAGGCTCGGGTCACGTGCACCGGTGACGACGGGGTCACCGGGCCATCGAGGACCAGGAGATCCCCATGACCACCGAATCCACCGGCGCCGAGTCCACCACTGCCGACCTGCAGGCCCGGGCGGCCATCGAGAACCTCGTGGCCGAGTACGCCCACGGGGTCGACACCCGCGACGCGGACCGCTTCGCCGCGGTCTGGCACACCGACGCCACCTGGCACTTCAACGGGAAGACGCTGCAGGGCACCGAGGCGTTCCTGGCCAG
This sequence comes from Brevibacterium litoralis, assembly GCF_040212315.1. NCBI lineage: Bacteria > Bacillati > Actinomycetota > Actinomycetes > Micrococcales > Brevibacteriaceae > Brevibacterium > Brevibacterium litoralis. The sequence goes on from NZ_JBDIUY010000004.1 coordinate 38,320, forward strand.
CGCGGCGGCGCTGTGGGAGACGTTCCCCCAGATGTCCCACCTGTTCGGCAGTGTGTCGATCACCGTGGACGGGGACACCGCCACCGGGGAGAGCCTGGCCTATGCGAATCTCGTCGACGGCGAGGGGACGACCCGGATGGCCGTCGCCCGGTACGTCGACCGGTACACCCGGGTCGACGGGCAGTGGCGGATCGCCGAGCGCACGACGACGACCTCGAAGCCCGTCACCCTGGGCTGAACCACGCCGAATTCCGCCCCACCCCCGGCACCCCACCGGCTGAGTGGCACCCCGGCCCACTCCGCCCCGATATCGTTCACGACCCCCGATACGTCGGCACATATCGGGGGTCGTCGAACATATCGGGGCGGTGGGTGCCGGGGCTGGTCTCAGCCGGCGAGGACGAGCACGAGCCCACCGGCACCGAGGAACAGGGCCGCACCGGCGAGGGTGAACACGCTCGTGGGGTCCGCGCTCGTCCGCTCGCCCAGGATGCCCGAGACCGAGCGGGAGTGCCGCCGCGACTGCGAGACGAGGATGAACGCGGAGGCGAGCAGGCACACCTCGAACAACAGGAGCGTCTTGGCGCCGTGCAGGTGCATCCATCGGACCGCGAGTGCCGCGGTCACGAGGAGCGCGAGCTCGGTCCGGACCCACGACAGCGTGGTGCGCTCCGGTTGCAGCCCGGTGTCGCCGTGCACCGTGGGCCGCGGCGTCCGTCTGCTGCGGCCGCGCCTGCCACGCGGGGTCATAGCAGCGTCCTCACCACGGAGCCCTCACCGCAGTCCGATGACGACGACGAGTGCGCCGGCCGCCACCGCTGAGATGATGCTGATGAACGGGACGATGAGCGGGAGCGGCAGCGCCTTGCGGTGACGCATGGCCCTCTCGATGCGCAGCCACCGGACGGCGGATCCGGCGGCCAGGGCCATCCCGAGGAGCAGGAGGAGGATCGACAGCCCCTTGCGGATGAGGTCGGTGAAGAGGTCCATGGTGAACGCCTCGACGGCGATGCCCCCGGCCATGAGGGCCAGGGCCGTGCGGATCCAGGCGAGGAAGGTGCGTTCGTTCGCGAGCGTGAAGCGGGGGTCGGGCTCGGCCCCGGTTGGCAGGAGTACCCGGGCCAGGCGGTCGCGGTCGTCCCGGAGCGCCTCGGCGGAGGTCTCCTTCTCCCCGGGCGGGGAGGAAGGGCTGGTGTCGGGCGCCTCCGCGGTCTCCGGTGCGTCCTCGCTGCGCGTCATGTGACCACGGTAGCCCGGGGGCGCCTGTGCCGACGAGTAGTCTGGGCGCACGGTCCGCGTACCGGATCCCCGTCACCCTCGCAGGCTTCCCCTCGACCCAGGAGCACCACCCGTGAACGACTCGTCCTCGCTGTCCCTCGTCGTCGTCGGGGCGGGACCCCGGGGAGTGGTCCTCGTCGACCGGGTGGGTGCGGCGCTGGAGAAATGGGCCGCCGACCACGCGGACGGCGGCGACCACGGCGGCGCGCTCCCCGACCTCACCCTCCACCTCGTCGAACCGACCGAGATCGGCGCCGGCGCCGTGTGGCTCACCGACCAGACCCGCACCCTGTGCATGAACACCCTCGCCGCGGCCGTCACCCTTTTCACCGAGCCGGGTGCCACGATCACCGCACCCCTGCGCGAGGGCCCCGACATGTACGAGTGGATGCAGATGGTCCTGGAATCCGCCGTGGACCCGGCACATCCACCCCGGCCCGAGGCGCTCGCCGCCATCCCCGCCACCCACCGGGAACCCTTCGCCGAGTTCCCGCCGGACCTGTACGACCTGCGCTGCTTCCTCGGCGAGATGGCCGACCAGCTGCCGCAGTCCCACCCGAGCCGTGCGCTCTACGGCCAATACATCCGCTGGGCGCTGCGCGTCCACATGGGCCACCTGCCGGCGAACACCCGGGTCGTCGTCCACACCGGTGCCGTGCGCTCGATCGAGCGCGGCGAGGACGTTCCGGACCGCCGCTCTCGGGACAGGGTGACCCTCACCGACGGTCGGGTCCTCGAAACCGACGCCACCGTCGTCACCGGCGGGTGGGTCGACCCCGCACCGACCCCGGAGGAACAGTGGCTCGCCGACGCCGTCGCCGCCCACCCCGAGCTCACGTGGATCCCCCCGGCTTCCCCGGTCGAGCAGGACTTCGAGCGCGTCCCCTCAGGTGAGGACGTCATCGTCCGGGGTCTGGGCATGGGGTTCTTCGACGCGATGGCGCTCGTGACGATCGACCGTGGGGGCGTCTTCGAGCCGGACCCCACCACGCGTTCGGGTCTGAAGTACATCGCCTCCGGTCGGGAGCCCCGCCTGCTCGTCAGCTCCCGCCGCGGCTACCCGTTCCTGCCCAAGTCGGACTACGGCGGGCTGCCCCCGGCACCGGTCCTGACCCGGACGAAGGCGGTGATCGCCCGCCTCGACGCCGAGGAGCGCTCCGGCAGTGGTGTTGCGGCAGGGGACGAGCCCACCACCGACCTCGGCCACCGGTACGTCGACTTCGACCGCGAGATCTGGCCGCACGTGCTCGCCGACGCGACCGAGGCGTTCCTCCGCACGCTGGCCCGCACTCGCCCCGAGCTCGTGACCGGCGAGGTCGAGGCCGGTGTCGCCGCCATCGATTCCGCGGTCACCCGGCTCGTGGAGGACCGGTCGATCACGGCCGCGGGCCGTGAATGGGCCCTCATGGCCCGGTCCCTCGCGAGTGTCACCGAGGACCGACCGGAGGCGCGCTTCGACCCGACCTTCCTGCTCGATCCCCAGGCCCGGCACGCCGGGGACGAGAGGTCGTTCACCGCGTGGGTGGCCGACCACCTCGTCGACGACCTCCACCACGTCGACCTCGGCGCCGACAGCGCCTGGCGGGCGGGCCTGTGGGAGATCTCCGCGGCCCGTCGGACCTGCTCGCTCGCCGGCCGCGGCGCCCGCTGGCTGCCGGGCACCACCCGTCGTCTGGCCGACATCAGCGGTATCGGCGGCATGGCGGGATCCGGTCCGCCTGCCTTCCGGACCCGGGAGCTCCTGGCGCTCATCGATGCCGGGCTCGTCGAACTCCTCGGCGGGCACCCGGAACTCGACGTCGAGATCGACGAGGAGGCCGCGGACGGCTCGCCGGCGGAAGGCACCTCGGCGGCGTCCTTCGTGGTCCGTACCGGCGAGGCGAGCGAACCCGCCGACCGCCCCGTATGCCGGGCGCGGACGCTCGTCGACGCGTGGATGCACTTCCCGGACGTGCGCCGCCCGGGCGAGAGCCTGTGGCAGGGACTCGTGGCGGACGGCAGGCTGCGGGCCTACACGCGTCCTGTCCCGGGGCACGGGACGATCACCCTGCCCTCGCCGGACGTCGAGCTCGACACCGGACGGGCGATCGACGCGCACGCGCGGGTGGACCACCGCCTGTTCCTCGTGGGGCTGCCGCTCGTCTCCGTCCAGGGCGACGCGGCGATCAGCCCGATGCCGGGCTCCGACCCGACGATGCTCCGGGAGGCCGACCGCGTGGCGCTCGCCCTCGTCGCGGACCTGCTGGGAGGTCCGGGCGCCTCGGGAGCGGGGGAGGTGATCCGGGGATAGGTTGTGCCCATGCACGCACCCACTCCCCGGAATCCCCCGTACCGTGCCATGATCGTCACCCCGCAGCCGGAGGCCACCGATGCCGGCGCCGAGGTGCTCCACGTCGGTGGCAACGCCGTCGACGCGGCGGTGGCCGCCGCTCTCGTCCAGGGTGTCGTCGACCCGCTCATGTGCGGACTCGGCGGCATGGCCGTCATCCAGATCGCCAGGCCCGACGGGCGCCGCCACGTCATCGACGGTCTGGGCTCCGTCCCCCTGAACTCGACCGACGACCAGTGGGAGTCCATCCACCTGGGACAGAGCGAGGACGGGTTCAACCACTACGTCGAGGGCATGATCAACGAGACCGGTCCGACCGCCGTCACGACCCCCGGTGCACTGCGCGCCTGGCAGCGTGCACACGAGGCGTACGGGTCACTGCCATGGGCGGACCTGTTCGAGGCGGCGACCAGGACCGCCCGGGCGTGGATGTGGCGGCCGCACAACGCGACGATGGCGTACCCCACCCCGCCCGGCTCCCTCCGGATGGGCATCGGCGACAAGCTCGGCGTCTGTGCCGACGGTCGGCGGATCTATCTCGACGCGGCCGGCAACCGTCCCGCCGTCGGGCAGGTGATCGAGAACCCGGAGCTCGCCGAGACCCTCGCCCACCTGGCCGCCCACGGCGCCGAGGACTTCTACACCGGTGAGCTCGCGGGTGTCCTCGGCACCGCGGTCCGGGACGCCGGCGGGATCATGGACGCGGCGGACCTCGCGGCCTACGAACTGCTCGAACCCGCCCCGATCACCGGCTCCTATCGCGGACTGGAGGTCTCCGTCCCGCCTCCGAACGCCGGGGGAGTCCAGACGATGGAGACCCTGGCCCTCATGGACCGGTTCGACGTCGCAGGGCTCGACCACAACTCCCCGGAGCACGTGCGGATCCTCGTCGAGGCGCAGAAGCACGCGCTCCACGACAAGGAGCGGCTGTGGTCCACCCCGGACGCGGACCGTGCGGCCTTCGAGGCCCTGCTGGAGCCCGCCCGCCTCGACGCGATCGCCGCGCGGATCCGGGACGGGGAACGCTTCGATCTCGAAGGTTCCCGTGCCGGTCTGGACCTGAGCTTCGAGTCGAAGGACACGACACATCTCAACGTCATGGACGACTCCGGGTTCACGGTCTCGATGAGTCACACCCTGGGGACGCCGTCCGGGTTCATCGCTCCGGGGACCGGGTTCATGCTCAACGGCGCGATGCAGCCCTTCGACCCGCGGCCGGGTCGGACCAATTCGATCGTCCCGGGAGCCCGCCGGAACACGACGATGACGCCGACGATCGTGTTCCACGCGGGTGAACCGGTCGTCTCGATCGGCGCACCGGGCGCCGCCTGGATCACCCCGGCGATCGCACAGGGTCTGTCGAACGTCCTCGACTTCGGGATGACCGCGCAGGAGGCGGTCATGGCGCCGCGCGTCGTGGCGACGAACAACACGATCGACGTGTCGAACGCGGTGCCGGGCCGCACCCGCCGCGCCCTGACGGACCTCGGCTACACCGTCCGGCCCTCACCACTCACCTATGCCTTCGCCGGCGTCCACGCGATCACCCGCTTCGACGGGACCTTCGCCGGGGGCGCCGACCCCCAACGTGACGGCTACGCCGCCGGGGTCCGCTGACGAGGCGCCGAGGCGCCCTGTCGTCAGCGGTGGGGTGCCGGGGGTGGGGCGGCGTTGGGGTCAGCCGTGGATGATGACCTGCTTCTCGTTGCGTGGCGCCTTCTGCTCGTAGCCGGAGAGGAACACGCCCAGGCGGTCGAGGCTCTCGTCGAGCACCTCGACGCTCGGCAGGGTGACGAGGCGGAAGTGGTCGGGGTGGACCCAGTTGAAGGCCGTGCCGTGGGAGACGAGGATCTTCTGCTCGCGCAACAGGTCGAGGGCGAAGAGTTCGTCGTCGACGATGCCGAACCTCTCGACGTCGAGCTTGGGGAACAGGTAGAGCGCGCCCTCGGCCTTCTCGCAGGTGACGCCGGGGATCTCGTTGAGCTTGCGGTGTGACAGGTCCATCTGCGCGCCCAGACGACCCTCCGGGAGGATGAGGTCGTCGATCGACTGGTACCCGCCGAGTGCGGCTTGGATGGCGTGCTGGGCGGGGACGTTGGCGCACATCCGCATGTTGGCCAGCAGTTTGATGCCCTCGATGTAGCTCGACGCCTCGATCGTCGGGCCGGTGATCGCCAACCAGCCCGAGCGGTAGCCGGCGATCCGGTAGGCCTTCGACAGTCCGGAGAAGGTGAGGCACAGGACGTCCTCGCCGGTGACGGTCGCCATGTTCGTCATCTCGGTGCCGTGGTAGGTGATCTTCTCGTAGATCTCGTCGGCGAAAATGATGAGTCCGTGCTCGGCGGCCAGCTCCTTGATCGCCGCGAGCTGGGCAGGGGTGTAGACGGCTCCGGTCGGGTTGTTCGGGTTGATGACGACGATGCCGCGGGTGGACGGGGTGATCTTCGCCCGGATGTCGTCGAGGTCCGGGGCCCAGCCGTCGGCCTCGTCACACATGTAGTGGACGGGGCTGCCGCCGGCCAGCGCGACCGAGGCGGTCCACAGCGGGTAGTCGGGGCTGGGGACCAGGATCTCGTCGCCGGGATTGCACAGGGCCTGGAGCGCGAGCGTGATGAGCTCGGAGACGCCGTTGCCCAGGTAGACGTCGTCGGCGTCGAGGTTCATGATGCCCTGCGTCTCGTAGTACTGGACGACGGCGCGGCGGGCCGACGGGATGCCCCGGGAGTCCGAGTAGCCCTGGGCCTCCGGCAGGTGCTTGATCATGTCGACGAGGATCGAGTCGGGTGCCTCGAATCCGAAGGGTGCCGGGTTGCCGATGTTGAGCTTGAGGATCCGGTGGCCCTCCGCCTCCATGCGCTCCGCCGCCTCGAGCACCGGTCCCCGGATGTCGTAGAGGACGTTCGTGAGCTTGGACGACTGCGAGTACATGTGAGGGCGGACCTTTCCGGTGCGGGGGAAGACGCAGGTGTGGGGTGGTGGTGCGGGGTCGGGGTGCGGGGCCGACCGGTACCACGGTAGTCCCCGGGTCGTGTCGGATCCCACACCACAAAGGTCCGTTCCGTGTCCCTTCCGCTCCGTCGGGCGCGTCGGTGGGGTCCGGAGAGGGTGCGGGTAAAGGTCCGGTCGGGGCGCCTCGGCGGCGATTCCGTAGGCTGGGGGTATGGAGATCCCGGGGAGCAGCCCACTGGCCGACATGGTCATCCTCGTCCTCGACCTGTTCGGCGTGTTCGTGTTCGCGCTGTCGGGCAACATCCTGGCGATCCGCAAGGGTTACGACCTCACGGGGTCCGTGCTCCTCGGGTTCCTGGCGGGCCTGGGCGGCGGCATGGTGCGCGACGTCCTCACAGGCCGGGTGCCCGTCTCGCTCGTGAATCCGATCTACATGGCCGTGCCGGTGCTCGCGGCGATCGCCGTGTACTTCATCGGCACGCGGGTCGCCCAGGTGCGGCGTACGCTCGTCACCTGCGACGCGATCGGCCTCGCGCTGTTCTGCATGACCGGCACCGTCATCGCCCTCGAGGCGGACCTGCCGGTGCCGGCGGCCCTCCTCATGGGGGTCCTCACCGCGGCCGGCGGCGGGATCCTGCGGGACGTCGTCGCGAACGAGGCGCCCAGCGTCTTCAACGCCGCCGACCTCTACCTCGTGCCGGCCCTCACCGGTGCCGGGCTCACGGCGCTCGCCGTCCGACTCGATCTGTGGAACATCTGGTCGGCCCTCGTCATCGGTGTGTTCGTCGTCGGCTTCCGGCTGTTGTCCCTGCGCCTGCGGTGGCGGGTGCCCTCCCCGGTCCGCAGCTGGACGCTGCGCCGGCCCCGGAGGTGAGATCCGCGACTCTGCGAGGGATATGTCGTTCCGCAGGACATGAGTCTCGTAGTCCTGCACGATGACGAGACAAGAGCCCAGTCGAACGACATCAACCTCGTAGTCCCGCCGGATCAATCGTCCGATTCGGCCTCGAGCCACGCGGCGTGGACGGCGGCAGCGTCGTCGGTGTTGATCCGGGCCGTCCACCACGCGGTCGCTTATCGCGTCCAACTCGGCGGAGACGGCGGCGAAGGCGTCCGCACCCCCGGCCGTGACGTGGTCGACCGTGTTCAGGTCCCACTCGCCGGGCGTCCACCGGTAGTACTCGGCGTTCTCCGGGTCCTCCTCCGTGAGGCTCTCGAGGTTCGCGCGGGTGTGCGCGGCCGCGATCACGGACACCGCGTCGGCGTCGGTGTACACGCCGATATTGACGATGTCCTCACTGGTCCGATCACCGGTCAGATCGAGGATCGCGGCGTGGATCACCGGCTTCATCGTCTCGACCAATTGCTCGGCCCACGCGTCCAGATCCAGCACCATGTCGCGAACAGGACAGGGGAGGACCGACCACAGGGTGGATCGGGCAGCTCACGCACACGCCCGTGCCGCGTCCGGTTCGTCCGCCGTCAGCGGCGTCCCGCTCCCGAGGCGCCCCACGAGCGCCGAGACCATCGCCCGGTACTGCCGGTCCCGGTTGGCACCGCCGGTGCACCGGCGCCAGAACTACCGCTGACCCGGATACACCTCCGCCAGCGTGACCGCGAGCGCCTCCTGGAAGCGGGTGTTCTCCGCGCTCCCGAACACGAGCGGGGGCCGGATCTTCAGGACGTTCGCCTCTGCTCCCGAGGCCGACACCAGCACTCGCCTCTCCCGCAGTCCCCGCACGATCGCCGAGGCGCCCGCCGCGTCGGGCACACCCGTACCCTCACCGTCCTCGACGCGGCCGGTCCCCACGACCTCGACACCGACGAACAACCCTGCGTGCCGGACCTGCGCCAGGGCCGGATACCGCCCGGCGAGCTCCCGGATCCCGCCGGCCAGTGCATCACCGCTGCGGGCGGCGTGCGCGGCCAGGCCGTCGTCCTGCACCGTCTCGAGGACTGCGCGGGCCGCGGCGATCGTCACCGGGTTGCCCCCGAAGGTGTTGAAGTAGCGGACACTGCGGCCGAACTCGTCGCCGACCTCCGGGCTCGTCACCACCGCGGAGATCGGCATCCCGTTGCCCATCGGTTTGCCGAGCGCCACGATGTCCGGCACGAACGGCGTGCGCGTACCGGCAGCCTCCCCGTGCCGCTCGAACCCCCACATCCGCCCGGTCCGCCCGAAGCCCGGCTGCACCTCGTCGGCGATCCACAGGCCCCCGAGCTCCCGGGTCACGTCCGCCGCCTCGGCGAGCATGCCGACCGGTCCCGGCTGCACCCCGTCCGAGGACAGGATCGAGTCGACGACGACCGCCGCCAACCCCGCCCCGGACGCCTCCAACCCGGCTGCCGCCTCCCGGATCCGCCCGGCGAACTCCGCGGCGGCCGTCGCCGGGTCGTCCCGGAAGGCATGGGGTGCGGCGACGGTGACGACGTCCGGCCCCAGCACGGCGTTCGGCCCGAGCGAGGGCGACATCCCCGCCGTGAGATCGGTGGTCCCGTGGTAGGCGTTCGACGTGACGACCACACCCCGCCGACCGGTCGCGAACCGCGCGGTACGGACCGCCAGGTCGACCGCCTCGGACCCGGTGCAGGCATAGGTGATCCGTGACAGGGGGGCCGGGAAGGTGGCGAGCAGCCGTTCGGAGTAGTCGACGACCGCCTCGGTGAGGTACCGGGTGTGCGTGTTGAGCAGCCCCACCTGCGCACTCACGTATTCCGTCACCCGCGGGTGCGAGTGCCCGATACCCGGCACGTTGTTGTACATGTCGAGGAAGTCCCGCCCGGCCGCGTCGTACAGCAGGCACCCGGAGGCCCGCACGACGTCGACGGGCCGGTCGTAGAACAGGCGGTAACTGGTCGACATCACCCCCGAGCGCCGCTCCAGCAGCGCGCTCGCGTCGGCATCCAGCTCGGGGGAGGACTCGGGGTCGAAACCATTGGCCATGTGCACCGGCGTCATGCCCGCAGGCTACCCGCTGCCCACCGGGCGCCCCCGGGTCATAGAGTTGCGACATGACACGTCGACTGCACACCCTCACCGACGAGGAGATCCGGGCGATCTGCCGGGACGCCTTCGGCACCGAGGTGACCGTCGGCGGCTTCCTGGCCGGCGAGGTCGCCGTCAACGTCCGCGTCACCGACGCCGCGGGCCGCGCCCTCGTGCTCAAGGCGGAGTACCCCTCGCCCGCGGTCTCGCCCGCCCACTACGACTGGGTCTGCGGCGTCCAGGAGCGCGCCCGCTCCACCGGCCTGCCCGTCGCCGACCAGATCCCCGCCACGACGCCCACCGGGGACACCGGTTTCCTCGCCCTCGTCCCCATCGGGTCCACCCCGGCCCCCGAACTCCCCGCCGGCGAGGCGCCTTCTCTTTCCGACACCACCTCCCCTTCCGGAACCCCGACCGCCATGTGCCGCCTCCAGGGCTTCCTCCCGGGCTCGGTGGTCCGGGACCGGGAGGTCGACGGCGGGCACGAGGCGCTGTTCGGACGGGTGGCCGCCCGGACGGTGTCCGCACTCGCCGACCACCCGTCCGAACCGGAACCCGTCCTCCACCCCTGGGCCTTCGAGCCGACGGGCGCGAACGTCCTCTTTGCCTGCGACCGGATCGCCTCCCTGGAGGCGGCCGGGGCGGTGCCGGCGGAGTTCGGGGCGCGCACCTCGGCGGACCTGGCGCTCGCCCGCCGGATCGCCGAGCGGTTCCAGGCCGAGGTCCGCCCCCGCCTGGCCGACCTTCCGCACCAGGTGGTCCATCAGGACCTCAACGACTTCAACCTTCTCGTCGCCGACGGGCGACTCAGCGGGATCATCGACTTCGGTGACGCCCGGTGGGCACCGCGGGTCGCGGAACTCGGGGTCGCGGCGGCCTACGCGACGCTCGGTACCGATTCCCCGGTCGGCGGTCTGCTCAGCGCGATCGGCGCCTACCGGACGGAAGCGCTGGGAGGACGAGGAGTGCAGGGAGGTCGGGGCGCCTCGGCGGCGGCTCTCACCGTCGACGAGTACGCGCTCGTGCCACTGGCGGCCCTCACCCGCCTGTGCCTCAACGCCTGCCAGTGGACGGCGCGGACGCTCACCACCCCGGCCGACGACCCCCGGCACGCCTACGGGCGGGCGCGGATGGAACGGTCCTGGCCGGTGATCCGGGACCTCGCGGGGCCCGTCCTCGACGGCACCGTCGAGGCGCGGGTGCGGGAGCTGGTCACCGCACACGTGCCCACCGGAGGTGGGCGGGACTCGTGACCTGGGCGGAATACCTGGACCTCGCAGGAGAGGTCCTCGGGATCGAGCTGTGGCGGATCCCGCTCGTCGTCGTCTCCGCGGTCGGGATCTACTTCGCGTTCCTGCTGCTCGTGCGCCTGTTCGGGTCCCGGATCCTCACCGGGCTCGCCGGCTTCGACATCGTCATGGTCATCATGTTCGGTGCCGTCGCCGGGCGTGTGGTCATCGGCCACCCGCCTTCGCTTGCCGCCGGTGTCATCGGGCTCGCGACGCTCATGGCGACCGCCGCGCTCTTCGCCCTCCTGCGCCGTAACGTCGACACCGTGCGGATCATCGACTCCCCACCGACGGTCGTGCTGGCCCACGGCGAGATCCTCGAGGAGTACGTGTGGCCCACCCATGTGACCCGCGAGGACATCGTCGTCGCCCTGCGCAGCGCCGGGTGTGCCTCCTTCGACCAGGCGCAGTGCGTGGTGCTGGAGTCCAACGGCACGCTGTCCGTCATCCGGGCGGGGACCCGGATCGAACCGGCACTCCTGTGGGACGTCCGCGGCGCCGAGGAGGTGCTCGAGAGCGGGCCCGAGGCGGCGGACCGGGACGGGTCCGCGGAGGACAGGTCCAGGGAGGACTGAGGGCGCCTCGGGGGCGACCCCGGGGGGCGGTCTCAGGACGCGGGCGTGACCGTGAGGGTCCCCTCGGACTCCTCGACGGTGGCCGCCGGGAGGGCGGACTCCGCGGCGCCGGCGATGACGCTGCCGTCCGTCGTCGAGAACTGGCTGCCGTGGCAGGGACAGACGATCTGCGTCTCGGTCACCTGATTCACCAGACATCCCTGGTGGGTGCAGACCGCGGAGAAGGCGTGGAACTCGCCCTCGGTCGGCTGGGTGACGACGACCTCCTCGACGATCACGCCGGACCCGACGGGGACGTCGGCGACGGGGACGGTGATGCCCGCCGCGGCCGCACCCCCGGTGCCGCCGCCTTCAGCCGTGGATCCGTCCTCGCGGTGGGCCTCGTCCGAGGCGCACGCCGCCAGCAGACCGGTCACGGCCGCCGTCCCCCCGAGAGCTCCGGCCGTCCGGAAGGTCGAGCGCCGGGTGAGGGGCGTGGACGCGGTGGGTGCGGACGACGTGGTCGTGGGTGGCGTGGCGCGGGTGCAGGAGGCTTCGCAATCACACATGGATCCATCATCGCCCATGGACGCTGATCTAGCATGCAGCCCATGCGCATCCTCCTCAGTTCCTTCGAACCCTTCGGTGGGGATCCCGAGAACGCCTCCGCCGAATCCGTCCGTCTCCTGCTCGACCGGGCCCCGTCCCTGGTGGGCGAGGTGTCCGCTGCGGCCGGACGCGCGCTCGCCGCCGGGGACCTGGAACTCGTGGGGGTCACCCTGCCGGTGTCGCTCGACGCATGGTCCGTGCTGCAGTCGGCCGTCGCGGCCCACGACCCGGACCTCGTCCTCGCGGTCGGCGAGGCGGGCGCCCGGGTGGCGATCACCCCGGAAGTTCGTGGGGTGAACGAGGACGATTTCCGGATCCCCGACAACGCCGGGAACCAGCCGCGCGGGACGGCGATCGAGGACGGTGGCCCGGCCGAACGGCACTCCGACCTCGACGTCGACGGACTGGTCGCGGCGATCCGGGAGGCGGGGCTGCCGGCCGCATCCTCGGCGGACGCGGGACGGTTCCTCTGCAACCACCTCGCCTATCGGGTGCCCTCGCTGCCGGTGCCCGGCGGGTTCGTCCACGTCCCCGCGGTGCGCTCCCGGGGAGTGGCGGGCGTGGGAGCGGAGACGGATCCGGGTGAGGGCGTCTCGGGAACGGGCGGGCCGAGTACGGACCTCACCTTCGAGGACCTGGCCCTGGCGCTCGCCGCCTGTGTCGCCCACCTGTACACGCGGGCGGCGGAGCCCACGGGCTGATCCGGGCGTCATTCCACGACGGTCACGAGCCCGAAGGCCGCCAGCGCGACGAGGACGAAGACGAGCTCGGACACGCCTCCCCGGACCTCCGCACGCCGTCGACCCGCGGTGAACCAGGGAAGTCGGGGTGCCATGCCGACGAACGCCCAGGTGGACCACACGAGCAGGGCCGCGGCGAGGAACCAGACGAGGAGTCCCCACACCGGGAGGGCGAACACGGCGAGGACGAAGAGGAAGCAGGAGAGGCCGGAGAGCAGGGCGATCCCTCCGGACACCCGCGAGACGGGGTGGGCCGGAGCCTCTGCACCACCCACACCGAGATACCGTCGCATCGCCAGCATCCGACGGAAGGTGGGCAGGGTCCCGGCCACGAGGACGAAGATCCCGACGAGCGCACGGAACAGTTCCATCACGATCCCTCACCTGCCCCCACCGACCCGGGCGCGAGCAACTCCAACCCTGCGTCCACCGAATCCTGGGTGTTCGCCAGTACGGCGACGACAGCACCGTCCGGCGTGAATCCGAGGATCGACGAGAAACCACCGGTCCCACCGTTGTGCCAGGTGACCGCCCCGATGCCGGGCATCTCCTGCGTGATCCAGGCCCATCCGATCCTGGACTCGGCGTCGAGGTCGGCCCGCGGCCGTGCGGAGTCGGCTCCCGGGGCGGAACCGTCCTGCACCGCGCGGCCGAGCGTCGCGAGATCCTGCACGCTCGACCGGACCGCACCGGCCGGCGCCTGCGCGTCGAGGGTCCAGGCCGCCGTCGGCAGCCCGTTCGCCCCACGTCCCCGGACATCGCCCTCGCGCACCCCGGACGCATCCGGCGGAACGTAGGTGTCCTGCAGGCCGAGCGGCTCCACGATCCGCTCGGCCACGAGCGTCGGATAGTCGGTCCCCGTCACCTCGACGAGGGCCTGGCCGAGCAGCGCGAAGCCGAAGTTCGAGTAGGTCGGTTCCCGTGCGGTGTCCGGCGTCGTCCGCGCGGCCACGGCGAGCAGTTGCTCCCGGTCGAGCACGTAGGGATCGAGCCGGACGAGGTTGCGAGTGAACGACTCGATCTCCTGGGCCACCGTCCCCCGCGCCAGGCGGGGCAGGCCCGAGGAGTGGGTGGCCAGTTGCTCGAGCGTCACCGCCGCCGACTCCCCCGCTCGCTGTCCGAACACGTCCCCGAGCGTCGTGTCCGCGGTGATCTCACCACGCTCGATCGCGTCCGCGAACAGCATCCCGGTGAAGGCCTTGGAGACGGACCCGACCTCGAACACGGAGCGGGCGTCCGCGCCGAAACCGGCGGAGCGGAGCCCGCCGGCCGGGGAGCCTCCCGGCGGCAGGTACGCGACGGCCAGTCGGTCGCGCCCTTCTGTGCCGAGCGCCTCCCGGGCGGCCACCGCGAGTGCGGGATCCCCGGACGAGTGGTCCCGCAGCGACCGCGGCCAGGGTGCGAGGGCGATGAGTGCCAAGGCGAGCGCCCCGGCGACGAGACCGGAGGAAACGGTGTTCAGTGGGCGTCGGCGGGGGACCATGACCTCACTCCTGGGTGACGAGGACGAGTGTGAGCAGTGGGATGACCCGGTGTTCCGGGACCTCCCAGCGCCCGCGCCGCGGCGAGTGCAGCCACCCGGCGGACGCGAGTGCATTGATGTGGTGGTAGATCTGGCCGGTGGATCCGTACTCGCCGCTCTCGGCGAGTTCCGCGACCGTCGAGACCCCGGCGTAGACCGCTTGGAGGACCGACAGCCGCACCGGGCTCGCGAGTGCCGCGAGCGAGGCGGCCGAGGCCGCGAAGTCCTTCTGCTCGAGGTGGTCGGCCGGCCGGGCGTACTGCCACTCGAGACGGCGCTCGGGCGGCCGGTCGGGCCCGCCGAGCACGCCGGCGTAGAGGACCCCGCCGCCTGCCTCCTGGAGTCCCGGCAGGGCCTTGAGCCCCTCGACGGCGAAGAACGGGGACTCCGCTCCCGAGGCGCCCTGCCCGCCGGTGCCCGTCGTGGCCCCGGTCTCCGCTTCCACCTTCCGGTCTGCAGCGCCGGCATCCGACTGCTCCCGGAGGAGGTCGGCCAGGTCGGCAACGGTGGATTCGAGCCGCGCCACGCGGCGCTCGAGGTCGGTCTTCTTCTTGCCCATATTCCGAAAGTACAGGAATTACGTAATTATGTGAATAGCGGATCGTGCAGACTCTGAACGGTGCGGTCGGAGGCCGGTTCTACACTGTCCGGGTGAGCAGCCAGAGCGATGACGACCGGGACCTCCCCGGCAAGACGGACCTGCACGACGACGACCTGCCGGGCGACACGGCCGGTGCCGAGGGCTCCCGGCGCCTGGGCACGTGGATGTTCGTCCGGGGTGTGTGGGGTGCGGCCTTCGGGCTGGCGACCGTCTTCTGGCCGCGCGTCGAACTCACCGGGATGACGGATCTGTCCGTCACCGTCGGCACCGCGGACATGCTCCTGCTCGCCTACCTGCTCGGCTCCGCCGTGCTCCTCGTGCTCCAGGGGCTGTCCCTGCGGAAGGTCCCGACGGACGACGCCTCCGGCGCGGGCCTGCTCACCACCGCGGTGTGGGGCCAGGCGGTCGTGACGCTTCCGGGGATCGTGTTCCTGTTCCTCGCGGACGTCCCCGGCGAGCTCCGGGCGGCGATCGCCGTGTGGGCCTTCCTCCACGGCCTCGTGGAGCTGTGGGTGTGGGCACAGCAGAAGGGCCGGCGCATGCGTTCGGACTTCCTCATCACCGGAGTGCTCCACGCGGCACTCGGTGTCATCATCTTCGTCTCCACCTCGATGGGGGCGCTCACGGTGCTCGGATCCACGGGTGCCGTGGTGACGATCGGCGCGGTTCTGTATATGTTGGGCGGGTACTCGCGCAGGTCACGCCGCTGACCGGCACCCGCCCCACTCTCACACCCCTTCGGGAGGGCCCATGTCGGTACCCGTCACACCAGAGTCCCATTTCGGTCCCGCCGTGGAGTCCTGGGACCCCGCGGCCCCCACGGCCGGTCCCCTCGGCGACCTCGCGGTGGCGATGCGGACCCTCGACGGGGACCTCTTCGACGCCCTCGTCGCCCTGGCCCGCTCGCCCCGGCTCCTCGTCGCCACCGACTACGACGGCACGATCGCCCCGATCGTCGCCAAGCCCACCCAGGCCTACCCGCTGCCGATCTCCCTGGTGAGCATGCGGGCCCTGTCGGCTCTGCCGGACACGGACGTCGCCGTGATCTCCGGTCGGTCCCTGCGCGACCTCGCCGCGATGTCCCGCCTGCCGCGTGAGGTCACCCTCGTCGGGTCACACGGCAGTGAGACGGACATCGACGCGGTGTCCGCACTCGACGCCGACCAGCAGGCCGCTCTCACCCGGATCCGTCGCATCGCGCTCGAACTCGCCGCCGACCACCCGGAGGTCTTCGTCGAGTCCAAGCCCACCGGCGTGGCCGTCCACCTGCGTGGACTCGACCAGGCGACGCGGATGGCCGCCGAGAAGGCGATCGCCCGGATCGGCCTGGAGGAGCCCGAGGCGCACGTGGTCCGGGGCAAGGAGGTCGCCGACATCACGGTCGTCGTCTCCTCGAAGGGCGACGCGCTCGACGCCCTGCGCGCCGACACCGGGGCCACCGCGGTCCTGTACATCGGTGACGACACCTCCGACGAACTGGCGCTCGCCACCCTGGGCGAGGGTGACGTGGGTGTGAAGGTCGTGAGCGCCGCCGTCCTCGCGAAGGCCGCCGCCGACGGGCTCGGCACGGTCGACACACGGGCCGAGCACCTGGTACCGGACCCCCGGACGGTGGCCCTCGTCCTCACGAGTGTCTTCGAGATGCGGCGCTCCTGGCTGTTCGGGCGGTCCGCCGTGCCGATCGAGCGGCACTCTCTGCTCGCGAACGGACAGTCGACGGCCCTCGTCGACCCGAACGGCCGCATCTGCTGGATGCCACACCCGTTGCCGCACTCGGCCTCGATGTTCTCCGAGGTCCTCGGTTCGGAGGCCGCCGGGTACTTCTCCGTCGCGCCGGCCGGCGACGCCCAGCGGATCACCCAGGCCTACGTCCCGCACACCACCCTCGTCGAGACCCGGTGGCCGGGCCTCACGGTCCGCGACTACCTGGCGCCGGTACCGGAGGACAGCCAGGACACCGTCCTCGTCCGCGTCCTGCGCGGCGACGCCGAGGCGGAGGTCCGGTTCGCCCCGCGGCCGGACTTCGGCGCTTATCCCACGCGCCTGGAGAAGGTGTCGGAGGGTGTGCGTGTCACCGGCACCGCGGAGCCGATCGTGCTCCACACCGAGGGCATCGACTGGGAGATCGTGCGCGAGCACGGTTCCGACACGGCCGTCGCCCACATCCGCCCCTCCGACTTCCCGCACGGCGAGGTCGTCCTCGTCCTCGAGTGCGGCGGGTCCTTCGAGGACACCGACGTGCTGCTGGGCGGCGGCGAACCGGAGGAACAGCGCAAGGCCGCCGGCTACTGGCGGAACTGGGTCGAGACCCTCGACCTGCCGACCTACCGGCAGGAAGAGGTCGTCCGCTCCGCCATCACCCTGCGCTCCCTGTGCCACGTGCCGACCGGTGGTGTGCTCGCCGCCGCGACCACCTCGCTGCCCGAGGGGATCGGTGGCGTGCGCAACTGGGACTACCGGTACACGTGGCTGCGCGACGGGTCCATGACCGTCCGGGAACTGCTGGCCCTCGGGTCGACGGCCGAGGCGGAGGGCTTCCTCGTGTGGCTCGCCGGGATCCTCGACGAGGCGGCCGGACCCGAACAGCTCCATCCGCTCTACGCGGTCGACGGGTCGGCGCTCACCACGGAGGCCGTGCTCGAACACCTGCCCGGCTACGCCGGTTCCCGCCCCGTCCGCGTGGGTAACGCCGCCGAGCACCAGGTGCAGCTCGACGTGTTCGGGCCGGTCACGGAGCTCCTGCACGACCTCGCGACGACCGTCGGTACGCTCTCCGACGCCAACTGGGACCTCACCTGCCAGATGGTCACCGCCGTCGAACGCCGGTGGCAGGAACCGGACCACGGCATCTGGGAGGCCCGCCGGGACCCCAAGCACAACGTCTACACGAAGGTCATGTGCTGGGTGACGGTCGACCGGGCGATCCGCCTGGCCGAGCACTTCGAGCGGGACATGCCCGGTGCCTGGCGGCAGCTGCGGGAGGAGATCGCCGAGGACGTCACCTCACGCGGGTGGAACGAGGAGGTCGGCGCCTACACCGTCGCCTACGGCGAGGACGACCTCGACTCCGCCTGCCTGTTCATCGGACTCTCGGGTCTCCTGGCCCCGGACGACCCGCGGTTCGTCGCGACGGTCGACGCGATCGAGCGTGACCTGCGCGTCGGCCCGACCGTGTGGCGCTACCACTACGAGGACGGCCTGCCGGGCCTCGAGGGTGGATTCCACATCTGCACGACCTGGCTCATCGAGGCGTTCATCCTCGTCGGCCGACACGCCGACGCCCAGGACCTGTTCACCCGCCTCGACGACCTCATGGGTCCCACCGGCCTCTTCCCCGAGGAGTACGACCCCTCGACGGAGACCCACCTGGGAAACCACCCGCAGGCCTACTCCCACCTCGGGTACATCCGCTGTGCCCGCCAGCTCGACGAGCTGCAGAACCGCGGTCGGATCTACGCGATCTGACCCACCTACCGGCGGTTCGATGGTGCCGTGCCTGCAAGGCGGAGGAGCGAAGGAGTACGTGGGTTTGGTACTTCGAGCGCGCCTTCGCCGCAGGGACGGTGCCAGCGGGCCGCCGGTCAGTCGAGGACGGGGAACTGCTGGTCTCGCTGCTTCTCGGTGGACTTCCGGGTCACGAGGTGCAGGAGGGCGGAGATCCCGCTGACGGAGACGAAGGCGACGGCGGCGTAGATCGCCACGTACCCGAGCAGACGCGGGTCGAGCCAGGCCTTCGTGACGAGCAGGGTGATGACGAAGACCACGCCTGCTGCGACGGCCCCGAAGACCAGGGCGTCCTGGAACCCGACCGGCCGGTCGGCGGGCGCGCCGGTACCGGTGGAGCGGGGCGAGGAGGGATCGGAGGTGTTCCGCGGATGCAGCATCCCACCATGGTACGGGCCGGGCCTGAACACCGGATCGGAACGGCGGAGATGTGCGTCCGAGGGCACGTGGCAGACTGGGACCACGATGAGACCTCCGCGCCACCACCGCCGTGGGCCCGTGCCATGCGGGTCCGCGCGCACCCTCCTGCGCCCGGCCCTCCTGGCCCCGGTGCTGGTCACGGTGCTCGCGACGGCAGGCTGCGGACCGGACGACTCCCTGCGGGTCGAGTCGACGGGTGTACCGGAGCCGGTCCCGGCGGCGGTGAGTGCGACCTTCGACGAGTCCTGGTGGGAACCCTTCGACGGGGCCGCGATCACCGAGGAGATCCTCGAGGGCGACTCCGGAGGGCAGGACCGCCCGATCCAGCAGGTGCGACGGGTGCTCCAGGACTGTGAGGAGTGCATGGAGGCGCAGAGTCCCCTGTTCGTCGACGACCAGAAGTTCCAGCTCGTCCACGTGAAGGCGGAACCGGGTGCCGAACGGTTCTTCGCGGGCCTCGTCGTCGGTGACGCCGGCCGGGCCCCCGAGATAGAACTCACCGTCACGGGGCACGATCTGCGACTCACGCCGGGCCGGGACGGTAATCTCGTCAAGGAGGAACAGGTGTTCACGGAGGACGACGACCAGCGCGGGGCCGTCACCCTCTACGACTACCGCGACGGTTCGTTCCGGGCCGGACAGCGGCTCATTTCCGGAGGTTGATGCATGCACATCGTGTTGGTGGAGGACGACGAGGTCATCCGGGAGACCACACAGCTGTCGCTCGAACGCTTCGGCTACACGGTCACCGGATTCGAGGACGGCCGTGACGGCTACGAGTTCGTCGCGGCGAACGGGGCGGACATCGTGCTGCTCGACCTCATGCTGCCCACGATGAATGGCGCCTCGATCACCCGCGCGATCCGCGAACGGTCCTCCGTGCCCATCGTCGTGATCTCCGCACGTAGCGAGCCGATCGACATCGTCCAGGCACTGGAGGCCGGCGCGGACGACTACCTGACCAAGCCCTTCGACATGCAGGTGCTCAACGCCCGGATCCGCGCCGTCGTCCGCCGGTTCATCACCGCCGGCAACGCACAGATGGGGTTCTCCCCGGACGAGATGGGCATGACGAGCGGTGGGCCCGCACCCACGGACCGCACGACCACCTCGCCCGCGGCCGCCGCACAGGCCTCCGGCGTGGGCCCCGGCGGGCAGATCGGTGCCGACGGGATCCCCGAGGTCCTGGGCCCCTCGCCGGGCATGTCCGATCCCGCCACCTGGGAACGGCCCCTCTCCGGCGCCGAGGACGAGGACGAGGATCTCATGGGAGTCCCGCAGTCCGGTGCGTCGAACGGGTCGTCCGCCGGCGCCTCGTCGGAGACCCGCACCCCCGCGACCGGGGGACGGGGCAACGCGGGTCGGGCGGCGACCGCACGCGGCGCGGAACCGACCGGGGACTCCGCCGGGCGGGAACAGTTGGGCCCCTACCGCACCCAGCTCGGCTCGCTCGTGCTCGACACCGGGCGCCTGACCGTCATGGTCGACGGTAAGGAGGTCCATCTGACCCCCACCGAGCTGCGTGTCCTCCTGCTGCTCACCGAGGAGCCCGGACACGTGTACTCCCGCGAGAAGATCGCCTACACGGTGTGGGGCTACGAGTGGGCCGGTGACTCCCGCGTGGTCGACGTCCACATCCAGCGCCTGCGTAAGAAGATCGGCGCCGGCATGATCGAGACGGTCCGCGGGTTCGGTTATCGGTTCGCGGGCTGACATGACGACACGGGAGGATCCCGGGACGCGCTCCCGCCCTCGACGTGGCATCAGCCTGTCGCTGCGGTGGAAGATCGCCCTGCTCATCGTCGTGTCCGTGCTCGTCGCGGTCCTGGCCTGTGGCGTCCTCGTCCGGCAGTCGGTGGGCCTCCAGGAGGACGACCGCGTGCGTGAGATCGCCGTCGGTGACCTGCAGAACGCGGAGAAGGTGCTCCTGTCCACCGGCGTAGTCTCGCTCAACGCGACCGTGAACGACCAGGAGCTCCCCTCCGACGTCCGGGAGTCCGCGCTCTCGGGGCGGACCGTGACCAAGCGCGGCGAGGTCGTGAACGAGGACGGGACGACCGTCGAGGTCGTGTGGGCCGCCTCGCCGGTGCGCCTGGGCACGAGCGAGGACCTCTCCGTCCTGTCGATCCGCTCCCCGACGGAGAGTTCGACGGACCTGTTGCGCAGCATCGACACCGCGATCCTGTGGTCGATGGTCGGTGCGGCCGTCGTCATCGGCGGGATCGCGATCATGATCTCCGGGCAGCTGTCCCGGCGTCTCACCCTCGGCGCCCAGGCCGCGCGGCGGATCGCCGGCGGTGACACCTCGGTCCGGATCTCCGACGTCATCGAGGCCGGCGACGACGAGGTGCAGGCGCTCGCCGAGGCGGTCGACTCCGCCGTGCAGCGCCTGCGGGAACGCCTCGACTCCGAGCAGCGGTTCACCTCCGACCTCGCGCACGAGATGCGCACCCCGCTCACCGGTCTGGTGAACGCCGCGAACCTGCTGGAGGAGGACTCCCGGCCGGCGGAACTCGTCCGGGACCGGGTGGGCCGTCTGCAGGTGCTCGTCGAGGACCTCCTGGAGGTCTCCCGCCTCGACGCCAACCGGTCGCAGCCCTCGATGGGGCCGATGAACGTCGACAACTGCCTGCGCAGCCTCCACGCGACCCTGCAGGCCTCCGGCGCGCTCGCCGGTCGGCAGGTCGTCACCGAGCTGCACGCCGGCGACACCGTCATCGACACCGACCAGCGCCGGTTCGAACGGATCGTGTCGAACCTCGTCATCAACTCGATCAAGCACGGCGCGGACCCCGTGACCGTGCGGTCGAGCCCACAGGGGGTCGTCGTCTCGGATGCGGGGGAGGGGTATCCCTCGGACATCCTGGCCCACGGTCCGTCCCGGTTCGTGAGCAGTGGGGGCGGCGGCATGGGCCTGGGCCTCGTGATCGCCCAGGGTCAGGCGAACCTGCTGGGCATCGACATCACTTTCGCCAACGGCCCCGCCGGCGGCGCGGAGACGACGCTCACCTTCCCCACGCGTTGAGGAACCGGCGGCGCCCCCGGCTGCTGAAGCAGAGAAGGCACATGTCGTCGGATCCCGGGCGGAGATCCGACGACATGTGGCTTCTCGCCAGAGGTCTTCAGCGGAACCGCAGCAGCCGGAGGCTGTTGAGCACCACGAAGACCGAACTGAACGCCATCGCCGCACCCGCGATCATCGGGTCGAGCAACCCGAAGGCCGCGATCGGCAGCGCGAGCGTGTTGTAGAGGAACGCCCAGAAGAGGTTCCCCCGGATCGTGCCGAGCGTGCGCCGTGACAGCCGGACCGCCTGTGCGACCTGGCGCGGGTCGTCACGCACGAGTGTGATGTCCGAGGCGGCGATCGCCGCGTCCGTCCCACCACCCATCGCCACGCCGAGGTCCGCACGGGCCAGGGCCGCGGAGTCGTTGACCCCGTCGCCCACCATCGCGACGACCCGACCGCGCTCCTGGAGGTCGGCCACGACCGCCTCCTTGTCCGCGGGTCGGACGTCCGCGTGGACCTCCTCGATGCCGAGTTCGGCGGCCACCGCCCGGGCGACGGCCGCGTTGTCCCCGGTGAGCAGGACGGGGTGGAGTCCCAGCGCGCGGATGTCGTCCACCGCTGCCGAGGCGCCCTCCCGCACGATGTCCGCGATCTGGATGATGCCGCGCAGTTCCCCGTCGACGGCCGCGGCCACGAGCGTGAACGCCTCCTGCGCCTCCTGTGCTTTCTCGGACGGGGTCTGCAGGCTCCCGTCCGGGATCCCGATCCCGCGTTCGCGCAGCAGGTCGGGGCGACCGACGAGCACCCGGTGTCCGTCGACCTCTCCCTCGACCCCGCCGCCGGGGACGTTCGCGAAGGCCGTGACGGTGCGATCCTCGACAGCGCCACTTTCGACACCGCCACCCTCGACCGTACCCGCATGGTCGACGACCGCGCGGGCGAGCGGGTGCTCGCTGCGGGACTCGACGGCGGCCACGAGCGCGAGCGTGGCGGCGTCGAGATCGGTGCCGACCACCCGGGGACGTCCCTCGGTGAGGGTTCCCGTCTTGTCCATGACGACGGTGTCGACGCTCCGCGAGTTCTCCATCGCCTGTGCCCCGGAGACGAGGATCCCCAGCTGGGACCCCCGTCCGGAGGACACCGCGAGCGCCGTGGGCGTGGCGAGCCCGAGCGCGCACGGGCAGGCGATGACGAGCACCGTGAGCGCCGCGTGGCCGCCCGCCACCCAGTCGCCGGTGAACAGGCCCCAGGCGAGCAGGGTGACGACCGCGAGCACGAGCACCGCGGGCACGAAGACCGCGCTGATCCGGTCGGCCAGGCGCTGGGCACGCGGTTTCGAGGCCTGTGCCCGGTTCACCAGATCGGCCATCATCGCGAGTGTCGTGTCCGCCCCGACCCGGGTGGCCCGGACCGTGAGCGCACCGGTCGTGTTGAGCGTGCCGCCGATCACCTCGGCGCCGGGGGACACGTCCTCCGGCACGGGTTCACCGGTGAGCATCGACCGGTCGACGGCCGACTCCCCGTCGACGACCACGCCGTCGACGGGGACGGTGCTGCCGGGGCGGACGAGGAGCAGGTCACCGACGTGCAGGTCGGCGACGGGCACCTCTTCGGCGGCCGAGGCGGACGGGGTGACCGCGGCTCCGTCCGCCGAGGGCAGGCGCAGTGCGGTCGGGGCACCCAGGTCGAGCAGGGCCCGCAGCGCCCGGGTGGCCCCGGACTTCGCGCGTTCCTCGACGAGGCGGCCGACGAGCAGGAACACCGTGACGGCCACGCCCGCCTCGAACCACACGTGGGTCCCCGCCGGCAGGTGGAGGACGTTCCCCGCGGCCGCGGCGGCGATCACCGTGACGAGCGAGTAGAGGCCCGCGACGGACACGCCCAGGCTCACGAGGGTGTCCATCGTCGTCGACCCACCCCGCAGGGCATGGACGGCGGCCCGGTGGAACGGCCAGGCGCCCCAGGTGACGACGGGCAGGGCGAGGGCCGCGACGACCCAGTGCCAGCCCGGGAAGTGCCAGGCCATCACCATCGAGATCACGACGGCGGGTACACCGAGCACGGCGGATCCGACGAGGCGGGGCCGCAGTCCGCGCGGGTCGTAGTCGACGACCTGCGGGCCGGGCGTGGTGCTCCCGGGTGCCGGTCGGACGCTCGCCCCGTAGCCGGTCCTCTCGACGGTCGCGACGAGGTCCTCGGGGGTCGTGTCCGGATCGCTCACCTGCACACGTGCGGAGTTGAGCGGCAGACTCACGGTCGCGCTCACCCCGGGCATGCGGGAGAGTTTCTTCTCGATCCGTGTCGAGCAGGCCGCGCAGGTCATCCCCGTGATGTCGAGGTCGATCTCGCGCAGACCCGCGGGAACGGAGTCCCCGTCGAGGACGGGGACGGAACCGTCGGTGGGTGCCACGGGGCTCACCCCTCGACGACCGCGTACCCCGCTTCGTCGACGGCGCCGGCCAGCGCGGCGGCGTCCAACGGGGCCTCGGAGGTGACGGTGACGGGCGAGTTCCCGCCGGCGTGCAGGTCGACGGCGACGTCCGTGACACCGGGGAGTGCGGAGATCTCCTCGGTGACGGCGGCGACGCAGTGGCCGCAGGTCATGCCGGAGACGGTGAGGTTCGTGGTGGACATGGGGATCAGCTCCTGATGAGTCGTGTGATGGCCTTCGTGGCCTCGTCGATCTTGGCGGCGGCGGCTTCCGGGGATTCGTTCGCGGCCGTGACGACACAGTGCTTCATGTGTTCGTCCAGCAGGGCGACGGCGACCGAGTGGAGCGCGGCCGAGGCTGCGGAGATCTGTGTGAGGACGTCGATGCAGTACGTGTCCTCGTCGATCATGCGGGCGACACCCCGGACCTGGCCCTCGATCCGCTTCATCCGTGCACGGTAGGCAGCCTTGTCGTGGGAGTACCCGTGGGGCGGCTGTGGCGTGGCGTCGGAGGGCGGCGTGTGGTCGGTGTGCGGTGTCTCCATGCCATGAACATACCCCTAGGGGGTATCCGAGGTCAACAGTGGATCCCGGGAAAGTCGCCCGGACGCCGTCGAGGCGCCCTGCACTTCCCATCGGAAGCTCAGGGCGCCTCGGGTGCGGCGACCGGGCACTCAGGATCCGTCTGCGTCGAGCACAGCTCAGCGGTGCGCGGCCAGCCACGCCTTGTGGCCCTCGACGAGGGCGGCGTGTGCGGGGCGGAAGTCGTAGCCGAGAAGGCGGACGACCGGGGGTTCCCACTCGGCGTACACCGGCCGGGCGGTGCCGTCGCGCAGGAGGACGAGCGCGGCCGTCCCCTTGGGCATGCCGGGGGCCGGCGGGTCGACGCGGACGACCTGGTCCCACCGGATGTGCCGTTCGGAGGTGAACGCGTACCCCCACCAGGTGAAACCTTCGGGCGTGATCTCCAGGCGGGTGCGACGCCGGGTCCACCGGTACAGCAATGCGAACCCGAAGAGAGGAAGGCAGGCGAGGCCGGTGAACAGCAACCACGGGTCGACGAGGATGCCCAGGAGCACCGCCGCGACGAGTAAGAGTCCGCCCAGCACGAAGAACATCACCATCAGGAAGGTGGTGATGCCTGCCAGGCTGCTCCGGATCGTGCGATGCATGGTCGGCTCAGTCGGTGGGGTGCCGGGGTCCGGGCGGCGTAGAGCTCAGCCGCGCCAGGCGGCGACCTCCTCGCGGGCCAGTGCCGCGGCGTGGCCGATGTAGGCGGCCGGGGTGAGGGCCGCCAGGCGCTCGGTCTCCGCCTCCGGCAGTCCGAGGCCGCGGACGAACTCCTGGAGCTCGGGCCGACCGACGGTGTGGCCGCGGGTGAGGTCCTTGAGCTTCTCGTAGGGGTTCTCCATGCCCGGCACGCCCTGCAGGTAGGCGGCACGCATGACGGACTGGATCGCCTCGGCGAGGACCTCCCAGTTGGTGTCGAGGTCGGCGGCCAGTGCCTCGGCGTTGATCGCCAGCTTCTCCAGTCCCTTGACCAGGTTGTTCATCGCGAGGACGGAGTGGCCGAAGGCCACACCGATGTTGCGCTGACTGGTGGAGTCCGTGAGGTCGCGCTGCAGCCGCGAGGTGACGAGCGTGGCGCCCAGGGTGTCGAGGAAGGAGCAGGAGAGCTCCAGGTTGGCCTCGGCGTTCTCGAACCGGATGGGGTTGACCTTGTGCGGCATCGTCGACGAGCCGGTCGCGCCCTCGACGGGGATCTGCTTGAAGTAGCCCATCGAGATGTAGGTCCACATGTCGGTGGCGAGGTTGTGCGCGATCCGGTTGAACCGGGCGATGTCCGCGTAGAGCTCCGCCTGCCAGTCGTGCGACTCGATCTGCGTGGTGAGCGGGTTGAACGTGAGGCCCAGCTTCTCGACGAAGGTGCGGGCGAGAGCCGGCCAGTCGGCGTCCGGCGCCGCGACGGTGTGCGCGGCGTAGGTGCCGGTCGCGCCGTTGATCTTGCCGAGGAACTCGGTGGCCGCGATCCGGCGGTACTGGCGGGCGAGCCGGTGGACGACGACGGCCAGCTCCTTGCCCATGGTGCTCGGCGTCGCCGGCTGGCCGTGGGTGTGGGAGAGCATGGGGGTGTCCGCCAGGTCCTCGGCCATCTGCGCCAGCGTGTCGATGAGGGTCTTCGCCCGCGGCAGCCACACCTGCTCGACGGCGCTCTTGATTCCCAGGGCGTAGGACAGGTTGTTGATGTCCTCGGAGGTGCAGCAGAAGTGCACGAGCTCGGAGAGGTCGTCGGCGCCGATCTGCGACAGCGAGTCCTTGATGACGTACTCGACGGCCTTGACGTCGTGGACGGTCACGGCCTCGAAGGTGGCCAGTTCCTGCACCGTCTCCAGGTCGAAACCGGTGACGAGGGCCCGCAGCTGGGTCTTCTCGTCCTCGAGGAGTTCCCGGGTGCCGGGGACGACCCCGTTCTCCGCGAGGTGGATGAACCATTCGACCTCGACGTGGATGCGGTCGCGGTTGAGCGCGGCCTCCGAGAGGTGGTCGACGAGCGGTGCGGTGTCCTTGCGGTACCGGCCGTCGAGCGGGCCGAGGGCGAGAGCGGGATCCAGGTCTGCGAGCGTCACGCGAGTCATGGCCTTCATTCTTCCATGACGGGAGTGACCGTCAGTCGCCGCGTTCGATCCCCCGCCACACGGTGTCGAAGGCGGCCCGGCACCGGGCCAGCGCATCGGGCCGGGTGGCCGAGACCCCGCGGACGACGTACTGGTAGTAGAAGACGCCGTTGAGCAGGTCGATCGTCGCCTCGACGTCGAGGTCGCGGCGCAACAGCCCCCGCTCGACCCCGGCGTGGAGGGCCGCGGCGAGCGATTCGCGGCGGCGGGTCACATGGGCGCTCCAGTAGGTGCGTTGGAGGGCCCGGTCGGCCATCACGAGGCGCAGACGTTCGCGCAGACGGGTCTCGGGGTAGGAGTCCAGCGAGGGGTGGAGGGTGTCGAACAGGGCGTGTTCGATGTTCGCCCGCAGGTCGCCGTCGAGGGGGATCTCCGGGTGCACCCGCCCGTGGTCGAGGGCCGCCGCGACGAGGTCGTCGATCCCACGTCACCGGCGGTAGAGCGTCGCCCGGCTGACCCCGGAGGCCCGGACCACCGCGTTGACCGTCACGTCCGCGCCGTCGTGCAGGAGCTCGAGGACGGCCTCGACCAGACGGTCGTCGAGCTCGTCACAGCGGGGGCGGCCCGGGCGACGGTGACCGGTGGAGGAGTCGGTGGCGGTCGGGGTGGGTACGGGCACGGGTGGGCCTCTCGGGGTCGGGGAACGTCGACGGGGGAGTCCAGCGGACGGGGCACGGACATTCCACAGGGTGGAGGTGACGGGACGTGCCGTCCGCGCCGGACCCGGAGGCGAACGCAGGGTGAACTCCGGGCGACGGGCGTCTCACCGGCTCCCATGCACAGCCGTCCACAGAAAATTTCCCCTGCTGTGGACAAGCCTGTGGACGGTCCTGTGTGAATTCCGGTGTGCCGTCCGGTGGATGCCGTCTGGAGGTGGCGCACTACCCTGAGGGCATGGCACAGAGCAGGGGATCCGCAGGCGGCCGCGGCGGTGGACGGAG
The DNA here is from genome assembly GCF_040212315.1 of Brevibacterium litoralis. Lineage (NCBI taxonomy): Bacteria > Bacillati > Actinomycetota > Actinomycetes > Micrococcales > Brevibacteriaceae > Brevibacterium > Brevibacterium litoralis. The sequence goes on from NZ_JBDIUY010000004.1 coordinate 66,154, forward strand.
CGGCGGACGGGGCGCACGAGGTGCGAGTGGCCGGTCGGGTGCACCGCGCGGGCCGAGAACCGGGGGCGCGAAGGCCGCCGCACGGAAACAGGCGAAGGGCGGGGCGCCTCGGGAGCGGGAGACCGTGGCACCGCCGGAACCGCGGACCCTGCGGTTCGGCGTCGTTCCCGGCGCCATGCCGGGCAAGTGGGTGGAGCGCTGGCGCGAGCGGATGCCGCACGTGACGCTCGAGATGATCGAGATCCCCGTGGCCGACCAGCGTCGGGCGCTCGCCGACGAACAGGTCGACGTGGCCCTCGTCCGGGAACCCTTCGACCGCACCGACATGCACGCCGTCGCGCTCTACGAGGAGCAGGCGGTCGTCGTGATGTCGGTCGACTCCGACCTCACCGTCGCCGAGACCCTCGACGCCGACGACCTGGCCGGCGAGGTCCTCGTGATCCCCGGTGACGACGTGCTCGGGGACCCCCGGGTGCCCGGGACCCTGGAGCCGGCCTTCCCGCGGATCCCCGACACCGAGGCGACGATCGCGACGGTGGCGACCGGGGTGGGCATCACGATCGTGCCGATGTCCCTGGCCCGCCTGCACCACCGCAAGGACGTGACCTTCCGGCCGCTGACGGGCGGGCCGGTGTCCCCGGTCCTGCTCGCCTGGCTGCAGCGCAAGGACTCCGAGGACATCCAGGCCTTCGTCGGCATCACCCGCGGCCGCACGGCGCGGAGTTCCCGGTGAACCCGTCCTGAGTCCTGAGGTCGGGAGTGCGGTCAGTCGAGAAATTCCAGAGCGGCGACGACGACTGCCTCGGCGCCCGCCTGCAGGGTCGGGTCCTGGACCGGCGCGAAGTGCGGCGAGTGGTTGCCGGGAGCCGTGTCCGGGTCCTCGAACCCGCCGAGGAACCAGTAGGCGTAGGGCGTCCCGAAGGCCTCGGGGATGTAGGCGAAGTCCTCGGAGCCGGTCGAGGGCTCGGGCGCCTCGATCGCGGCCTGCCCGAAGTGCGTGCCGAGCGCGTCGCGGACCCGGTCGGCCACCTCGGGGTCGTTGTCCGTGATCGGCCCGATGCCCCACTCGATGTCGGGCTCCCGAGGCGCCCCGGAGGCGGCGCACTCCGCACGGACGATCCGCTCGACGGCGGCCTGCAGGGTGTCGCGCACCTCGTCCGTGTAGGCCCGGCAGGACAGCAGCAGGGTGGCGGTCTCCGGGATGATGTTGTGCTTGTTCCCGGCGTTGAGGGCGCCGACGGTGACGACGCCGAACTCGCCGGGCTTCAGCTCCCGGGCCACGATGCCCTGGAGACGGACGACGATCTGCGCGGCGAGCAGCACGGGGTCGACCGTGAGGTGCGGCATGGAACCGTGACCACCGGTGCCGTGCAGTGTGATCGTGCAGGCCATCGCGGCGGACATCGTGGGCCCGGAGACGACGGTGAAGGTGCCCGCACGGGCACCCATGACGTGCTGTCCGAGCGCCACGTCGGGCCGGGGGATCGCGCTCGCCAGCCCGTCCTCGACCATCGCGCGGGCGCCCTGCAGGGTCTCCTCACCGGGCTGGAACAGCGCCATGAAGGTGCCCGACCAGTGCGCGCGTCCGCGGCTCATGAGCTCACAGGCGCCCAGCAGGGCCGTCACGTGGACGTCGTGGCCGCAGGCGTGCATGACACCGACCGTCGACCCGTCCTCAGGGGAGACCGCAGTCCGCGTCGAGGCGTAGGGCACGCCGGTGGCCTCGGTGACGGGCAGGCCGTCGAAATCGGCGCGGAACAGGACCGACCGGCCCGGACCGTTGCGCAGGACCGCGATGATCCCGCCGCCCACCTCGACGAGGTCGAACCCGTCCATCTCCTCCAGCCGCCGCCGGATCTCCGCCCGGGTCTCCGTCTCCTGCATGGAGAGCTCGGGGTGGGCGTGGAACCACTCATAGGCTGGGTGCATCCACTCCAGGGTGGCGTCGATCCCGGCGAGGATCCGCGCCGCCGAGGCGCCCTGACCGGGGGCACCGGACGTGGCGGGCACCTCGGGTGCGGTGGTGGACGTGGGGGTGGGCACGCTCATGGGGGACCTTCCGTGGGGATTCGGGGAGCGACCCCACCCTACAAAGGCGCCCCGTGAGCGTGCCCGCAGGTCGAATGTCCTGTCCGCTCACATGTCCTGTCCGCCGTTGACGCCCCACACCTGACCGGTGATGTAGGAGGACTCGTCGAAGGCGAGGAACATGACGACCCGGGCGACCTCGTCGGGCCGACCCAGGCGCTGCAGCTGGATGCTGCCCTTGATCTTGTTCAGCACCTTCTCCGGGACGGCCTCGACCATCTCGGTGAGCGTGTAGCCGGGCGTCACCGTGTTGACCGTGATGCCCATGGCGGTCTCGTCCTCGAGCTTGCCGGACTTGCCGAGCAGGAAGGCGGCCTCGCGGGCCAGTGTCTTCGTGAGGCCGAACAGGCCGGACTTCGAGGCCGCGTAGTTGGCCTGTCCGATGTTGCCGATCTCGCCGATGATCGAACTGACGTTGATGATCCGGCCGGTGCCCCGGTCGGCCATGTGGCGCAGAGCCGCCTGGGAGAGGTAGAAGGCGCCACCGAGGTTGACGTCGAGGACCTTCTTCCAGTCGTCGTCGTCGAGTTTGAGGATCGTCTTGTCGATCGTGATGCCCGCGTTGTTCACCAGGACGTCCAGGCGCCCGTGCTTCTCCAGCACCTCGTCGATGACGCGCCGGCAGTCGTCCGGATTGGCGACGTTGCCCTGGTGGACGGAGACCGGTGCGTCGAACTTCTCGGCATGTCCCTGTGCGAACTGCTCGGCCCGTTCGACGTTGCCGCTGAACCCCGCGGCGACGGTGGCTCCGTGGCGGCCGAGCTCGTGGCTGATCGCGGCGCCGATGCCGCGGGTGCCACCGGTGACGAGGGTGACCTTGCCCTTCATCCGCTCGGTGTTGGGCCGATACCCGGCGTTCGTCTGTTCCTGCGTCTGTGTCATGTCCGCCCCTCACTCCGTGATGATGCGTGGCTCGCATCGTATGCATGCCGGTCCTGGAGGAGGAACAGAGGTACGGGTGATTCTCCGGGTGGCAGCGGTACTCGCGAGGGGTTGCGAGGGGTGACACCCCCCTCCGACCGGACGTCCCGGACCCTCCCGTCCCGGACCCGGTGTCGGCGTGGAGCGGTGTCAGCGTGGAGCGGGCCGGGGGAAGACGAGTTCGAAGCGTTCGCAGACCACCGGCATGTGCGCGGAGAACCCGCGGTCGTGGCGGGCGTACCGGGTGAAGAAGTCCTGGTGGGTGCGGCGCCACGACCGGAGGGAACGGTCGTCCTCACCCTCCGCCCGGGCATGTGCGGCGGAGACCTCGCCGAACGGGACGATCTCGACGGCGACCGTCCGGATGACCGCCCGGGGCAGGCCCGCGCCGTCGAGGATTACGTCGAGGTCCCCGACCCGGGTGACCTCCTCGCCGGCGGCACGGTAGTCCCACAGGGATCCCGAGGTCCCCGTCTTCGTGCCCTCGAGGACGAGCCGGAGGAGTGTGTCGGCGTGCGCGGGGGTCGCGCCGAAGCCCCACACCCGGTCGGGTGGAGGCGGCTGGGCGGGGAGGTCGGGGGACGATCGCCGGGCGAGGTCCCAGAAGGTCGTGAGGGCATCGGGGGAGAGGGAGTGCACGGGGTGATCCTCGCACGCGGCCCGGCCGTCCCGGGTGTTCCGGCGGCCGTCCTGTCGGCGTCCTCCCTCGTGGGAGAAGTGAGACGAGACCGGTATGAACGTTTTCCGGCCAGGCGCACGTGACGCACGTTACGTTCTTCGGACCGTTCGGCCGGGCCTGCTCCCGGCCGCCGTCCCTGTCCCCGTCCGGCTGCCAGAAGGTTCACGATGACGTAGACCGACAAGTCCACCGCTTCTTCCACTGCCTCGTCCTCCGCTCCCATCACCGAGGGCGAGATCTTCGGCGCCCACGAGGGCGGCAAGCTCTCCATCTCCCTCTCCGCCCCGATCGAGACCAAGCGCGACCTGTCGGTCGCCTACACGCCGGGTGTGGCCCAGGTGTGCCGTGAGATCGCCGAGACCCTCGTCCACCTGCGGTCGAGCTTCGGTGCGGTGAACCTTGAGGACATCTCCGCCCCGCGCTGCTTCGAGCTGGAGCGAGGCGTCAAGGAGGCCCTCGACATGCCGGTCATGCACGACGACCAGCACGGCACCGCCGTCGTCGTCCTCGCCGCGCTCACGAATGCGGCCCGGGTCGTCGAGCGGGATCTGTCGACGCTCAAGGTGGTCGTCGCCGGCGCCGGTGCCGCCGGCATCGCGATCGCCGAGATCCTCCTGGGCGCCGGGGTCTCCGACGTCGTCGTCACCGACTCCCGGGGCGTCCTCGTGCCCGGCCGCCACAACCTCACCGACATCAAGGCGGAGTACGCGGAGAAGACGAACCCGTGCAAGGTCTCCGGTGGTATCGCCGAGGCGCTCGACGGCGCCGACGTCTTCGTCGGTGTCTCCTCCTCGTCGGTCCCGGAGGATCTCATCGCGACGATGAGTGACGACGCGATCGTCTTCGCTCTCTCGAACCCGGATCCCGAGGTGCACCCGGAGGTCGCGAAGAAGCACGCCAAGGTCGTCGCGACCGGTCGCAGTGACTTCCCCAACCAGATCAACAACGTCCTGGCCTTCCCCGGCATCTTCCGAGGCGCCCTCGACGCCGGGGCCACCGCGATCACCCAGGGCATGAAGATCGCCGCGGCGACGGCCATCGCCGACGCGGCTGCGGACTGAGCTGGTCCCGTGGGTTCAGGCGGTGCCGTGGGCTGAGCTGTTCTCGGGGGCTGAATCGCTCTCGTGTAGTGAGCCCGCTGCGCTGAGTCATTCCCGTGGGTTGAGCCGCTTCCACACGGCCGGTCGGAACGCTCGTTCCGGCCGGCCGTCGTGCTGTCCTGCATCATCTCTGGTCGTTATCGAATCGTGACATGCAGTCGCGTTCGATTGTGAAAGAATCGAACGCGAGAACATCAGTACGATTCTCATCGGCGATCCGCGACTTTTCACACAACCCGTTCCGGCCCGGGCGTCGAGGATCGTGCAGGTCGACGAGGACCGGTTCCGATGGGTGAGGGGTGGTGACGATGACCGCGACGACCGACGACACGACACACGGCACGACCGGTGTGCGTGCCGACGACTCCGCGCCCCGGAGCCGCAACGGTCGCGCTGCTGCCCGGCATCGCCTGTCCGTCCTCAAGGACCAGGCCGCCGCTTTCGACCGGGCCGGTCTCGAGCGGATGCGGACCATCGCCGACTACCTGCTCGCCGAGGTCGTCGTGTTCGGTGAGGAAGACCCCGATTCCTGCCTCGGTGCCACCGGCACGGCGGGCGCGGACGACAGCACTACCACCGATTCCACCGGCCGTGCAGGCAGTACCCCTGCGGGCGAGAGCGAGGCGCCGGTGGATCCGACTACTCGGCGGGTCGGGCGGCCCCGGCATGCCTCCCGGCAGGACCTGGCCGACTGGACCGGTCAGGTCGAGACCATCACGGATGTCCTCGAGCGGTGGGAGAAGGCAGCTGCGACGCTCGACGCCGCCGAGAAGGCCGCGGAGACTGCGAAGACCGCGCACCAGGCCTGGCTGGCCGCAGAGGCGACCATCGAAGCGGTGCTCGCCGAGGAGACCGTCTGCGAGGAGCGGGTCGCCGTGGCCCGGGAGGCTTTCAAGGTCACGCTCGCTGCCCATTTCGTCGCGTCGACGTATGTGGCCGGTGAGGCCGAGTACCTGTCCGCGGTGGCGGCGACGACGGTCCCGACCCACGCCGAAGCGGTATGTGCGCTCACCACGGTGATGACCCGCGAGGCCGATCACGCCTCGACGGCCTTCGGGGCCTGGACCTACTCGTTCTGGGTACCGGCACCCGGTCACGACTCGGGTGTGACGGAAGAGGACCTGTTCGAGCGATTCGGCACCGATGAGGACTGGGCCGACGAGGAGGGCCCCGACGAGGACCTGCCCGGCGAGGATCGTGATGGCCGTGCCGGGGAGGACTCCGACGACGTGGCCGACCAGGGTTCCGTCGACGTCCGCGATGGTGTGGGTGACAGTGCGGCCGGTGACGAGTCAGACGAGTCCGGCGAGGACGTCGAGGCCGGTGGGGTCGAGTGGGTGCCGCCGGCCTCGTGGGGTTCGTTCGTGCGGCGGGAGGCACAGCGGTGGTGGACCGGGGTGAGTGGAACGTATCTGGATCTGTTCACCGATCCGGCTCCCCGTCTGGTGGAACCGCTGCCGCAGACGATCGGTGAGGCACGGGCCGTCTTGGAGGACGCCGAGTCCCAGCGTGTGCAGGTGCTGTGCCGTCTGGGGCAGATCCAGGACGCTCTCGATGTGGCACAGGAGACCGCGCGGGATGCGGAACGGTCCCGGAAGGAAGCGGAAGCCGCCGCTACGGCAGGTCCTGCGGCCGGGGCCCGGGCGTTCCCGCACCTGCACGTGTCGCAGTCGTTGGTGGATTGGGTGAAGGCGCATGTCGATGTCGTCGATCTCACCCATCTGGCCGGGCAGTTGCGGTTGACGGATCGGGTGTGCACGTCCCTGGCTTATTCGAGTCTCACGCTCGTCCACGGTCTGCCGCGGTTCTTCGCGCGGGCGATCGCCGGGGAGTTCTCGTTCTCGCAGGTCGAGGCGGCCGGGCAGATGTGCAAGACGCTGCCGGCAGGTGTGCTGCGGGAGGTCGATGATTATCTGGCCGGGCGGCGGGCCGAGGTGAGCCTGGAGACGTTTAGGAAGACGGTGCGGGAGATGATCGCGACGGTGCAGACGCCGGAGGATCGTGCCGTGAAGGCCCACCGGTCCCGGAATGTGCGGTTCCAGCCGAATCCTGATGGGTCGGCGTCGTTGGTGTTCACGGCGGATCTGGAGCGGGTGTTCGCGTGGAAGCGACGCTTGGAGGCGACGGGGGTGGCGATCCTGAAGTCGGACACGGCGACGTTCGCCGAGGTTCCGGAGGGTCGGCGGATCGCTGATGACCGGACCTTGGGTGCGCTCATGTTCGATCTGGCCGAGGGGGCCGTGCCGCAGACCGAGGTCCGCACGATTCCCACTGCGGACACCGGTGACCTGATGGATCCCACCGACGGGGTGACGGCGACCATCGGTGACGACACGTCCGGTGGCGCCGGGGTCCCCGGCGACTCCACCGACGACTCTGCCGGTGACAGCACCGGTGAGGACTCGGGTGAGGACGATGCCGAGGACGCGACCGAGCCGGAGGACACCGAGGCTGAGGAGTGTGTGCGGTGGGTGCGGGTGCTCATGCCTGCGACGCGGGACTTCCTGTCCCAGCAGGCCGCGGTCCTCGTGACCGTCCCGGCGCTGACTCTGACCGGGCATGGTGACCTGCCGGGACTACTGCCGGACGGGTCACCGGTCCCGGCCCAGATGGCGCGGCGGATCGCGGCCGGGTGTACGACGTGGATGCGGATCCTCACGGATCCGGCGACCGGGACTCCGCTGGATGCCCGGGCGAGAACCTATCGGGTGTCGCGGGATGTGCGTGTGGCGGTGGGTGCCAGGTGGCAGATGTGTACCGCGCCGGGGTGTACCCGGCGGGCGTATCGGTGCGAGATCGATCATGTCGAGCCGTTCGATCTGGGGGATCCGTGTCGGGGTGGGTTGACGGTGTTCGGGAATCTGCATCCTTTGTGTAAGAGGCATCATCAGGCGAAGACGGACCGGCGGTGTGGTGTGTCCACGCGGGTGGATGGTGCGCGGGTGTGGGAGTTCGAGTACCAGGAGACCTTCGCGGTGCATCCGCCGGACCGGCCGATCGATGCCGCCCACGCCGAGGCGATGCGGAATCTCGATACGGACCCCGAAACCGGAAGCGAAGACGGTTCAGGGACCAGTGTGTCGGTCGACGGGACCGGTGTGTCCACGACCCCTGATGAGGCACCGGCCGGGAGTGCGGCCACGACCGACACCATGACGTCCTCGACCGACGCCACGACTGCGTGGGTCGACCCGTGGAAGTGTCCGCAGCTCGACCCGGACGACCCCGATGCCTGGGGCAGCAGCGGACCCCCGCCGTTCTGACCGAACGGCGCAGATCCGCCGGTCCTCTTGATCCGCCGGCCCTCTTGATCAGCTGAGGGGGCCACCGATCCGATAGACGTCATGTGTGAACGGATCCATCCCGTCCATCGGTGGGGCGAGGATCTCCTCGATCAGCCATTCGAACGGCCGCCCATTGCCTGCGCGGTGCGCCCGGACGGAAGCGCGAACATTGTCAAACTTGCCAATGTTCCTCCAGGTGAGACGCCTCCCGGCCCTGGCCGCGACGAGATCGAGAAATGCGCGCTGAGTCCGGCCGTTGCCTTCGCGGAAGGGATGCATGTAGTTGATTCGAGACAGGAGTTCAGCGGCGTCGCGGACGAACTCCTGGTCGGACGGTTCTCCGTTCAGGAGCGCGGTCTCGTTCAGGAATCCGAACGTGTGACCCGCGGCGTGGCGGAAGTCGCCACCGAAGAAGGTCGAATCGCCTTTGGCCATCGCCACGGTCCTCAGCTCTCCCGCCCATTCGAAGACGTCCTCCATCTCGACCCGACGACGCCAGGTGAAGACGTACTCGGCGTGTTCCAACTCGCGGGGATCCCGGAGGTCGAGGAGGTTTCTGAGGACTTCGGTCCCCGGGTACACGTGCGGGTCAGCCGACACCGTACTGCTCCTTGGCGCGCTCGATGAGCTCGGCGATGGTCACGCGCCCTTCGATGTACTCCAGCGCTTCGTCGAGATCACGGCGGGTCGGCTCCATCCCTTCGAGGGCGAGACTCGCGAAGGTGTCGATGACGAGATCGCGACGTTCGGCAGCGTCCATACGCAGCTCCTTCCCTTCATCCACGTGTCGGTCCCTCACTCGTTCCGGGGCGGCTCACCCACGTGTCGGTCCAGGATACGCACGGGCGAGACGGTCGTGTCGCGAGAACTGGGCGGGTGTGTGCACGAGCCTTCCGTTCTGCGCGGACCGGGCGTGGACAGCTCTGGAGAACTCGGATGACTCATGAGTAGGGTGAGACTGATCGAGAACATCGCTCGGAAGGGGTGGGCATGCGCCATGTCATCACGGAGAACGAGGCGGAAGCACTGGCCCGTGAGGTGTTGGCTTCCCGGGATGCGCCGATCGTCGTCATATCGACGAAGGAGGATGGTTCGTTCGCCTTCGATCCGCAGTACATCGCGCGGGAGTTGTCCGGGACTGCCGAAGTCGTCACTTTACGGACAGGAGATCCGTCGAAGCGGTTCCAGGAACTGCTCCCGGCCAGAACACAGGTATTCAACGGTGCGGCTCGGTCCTATCCGGCAGACTTCGGTTCCGACCCCCGAGCCGAACGGTCACCACTCCGATTCCCGTGGGCACACCCGGATGATCTGATCGATGACGCGCTCCGGCAGTATTCGGGTGACGACGGCCCCGGAGGCACCGAGCCGTCGAGAACATGGGCCTCGGGCAAGGTGCTGTTGGTCGGTGACGGTACCGAGGGCACGGCAGCGCAACTGGACAGCGGCGACATGGTCGCGGTCAACGTCGATCTCCTCGACCCCGGTCTCTCCCTCCGCGATGCCCTCGTGGTCGGCGATCGAGTGCACGGTTGGGTCAGTGGGCGTGACCTCTCCCCGGAACAAGCTGAGGTCGATCTCTCATGGTTCGATGACGGCGCCGTCCATCTGGCCCGCGTGACGAAGGTGACCGAGAAGCGCGCGTGGGTTTCCCTCCACCCGACTCTCGACGACATCGTCATGCGGAGACGTCATGTCTTCGGAGAATCCGGGGCCGACGACGATTCCACCGAAGAGGTCCCCGTGGCCACCGTGCTGATCCGCGGAGACGTCATCGCCTGTCGGGTGAGGCGCGACGACAAGGGTGAGGTCTCGGTGACCCTCCACGACGTCGGAGATGAAGAGCCCCGGCGGCCGGCACCGCCGATCGTCGCCGACGGCGGTCCCTGGCTCAGAGAGGAACACCGAGTTCCGAGGACGGAGCTTTCGGAGGACCAGGAAGGCTCGAACACTGCTGAACCAGCGGTCTCGACCGAAACTCGTCCGGATTCCGTCCCTGCCGACATGGCCTCTGTTGTCGCGGACTTCGACGACAGCGCGATCATCGACCAGCTGACCGCGCTCCGACGGGAGGTGCTGCAGATGTCCGTGGCGATCACGCGACTGTCCCGGGAGAACACCGGGTCGGATTCGGCCGTCGTGCGGTCGGCGCAGGTGGAAGTGGAGAAACTACGGGTCGACCTGAGGGACAGTGAGGACTCCCGCGGTCGTCTGCAGGCCAGGGTGACGGAGTTGCAGGGAGCCGCCCGCGCACGGAAGAGCGCCGCACGGGCCACGGTCGCCCGGGTTCCACGTTCCGAGCGCCGTGATCGTTGGCCGGATTCCGGGCGGTGGATCCGCCACGAGATCCTTCTCGCCTGGGTCGAGACCGTCCAGGCCGCTGAGAAGAGTCGCTTTCCGCTCCCGGAGGACTATCGGGTCGGGACGGACTTCGTCGGGTCTCTCGAGATTCTCGACGACGGGCAGTTCGACAAGGTGATGCGGACGGTCGTCCATGTCCTCACGGGGAGGGCCAAGGACATCGCGGGGATCGAGCTCCACCGATTGCGGTCAGGACCGGGAGGTGAAGACGCTCCCGTTGTCCGTTCGTCGGACGGGGCCCGGAGCTGGCGGGCGGCAGTGGAACAGAACACCTCGGCGGCACGACGACTGCACTACTGGGAACTCGACGGCGGGGTGATCGAACTCAGTCGTGTCGTCCTCCACGACGACATGACGCCGTGACCGGACCCTGAGCGGACCCTGACCGGGCCGAACGCGTCAGCGCATTCTCCGGGCGCGCAGAGCATGCCTCCAGAAGTGGGCACTCGCGTAGGACCTCCACGGAGCCAGGCGTTCGGCCCAGGTCGCCAGATCCTTCGGCGCGGCCGGGGCACCGGCGTGCTCAGCACCCTGCCGGAGCACGAGGTCGCCGGGGAGCAGGACATCAGGGTCGTGGGCGACGCGCATCCGCACGTAGTCGGCCGTCCACGCGCCGATTCCCGGTAGTTCCATGAGCGCACGCCGTTGGGCGAATGGGTCGTCCTCGGGACCGAGCACGAGGCTTCCTTCCGCGAGCGCCTCGGCCGCGCCGATGATCGCCGCGACCCGGCGGGTCGGGCCCCGGAGCACGGTGTGCCCGTCGGCGGCGAGCGCCTCGGCGGTGGGGAACAGGAGCCGGGTGGTCCCGGCGATCTCCACCCGCTCGCCGAGCGCCTCGGCCAGGCGGGTCAGGTGCGTGCGCGCCGCGGCGACGGAGATCTGCTGACCGACCATCGCGCGGACGAGCATCTCGTGCGGATCGGCCGCACCGGGGACGCGGATTCCCGGGACCTCGGCCACGAGCGGTGCGAGAACGGGTTCCGCAGCCAGCGCGCCGTCGATCTCCCGGGGGTCGGTGTCGAGGTCGAACAGGCGGCGGACGAGGGAGAGGAGGAGCGCCTCGTCGGCGGGGTCGGTCAGGTGGGCGGTGAGTTCAGGGCCACGTCCGCTGTCGATCCGGACCCGGAACCACGCCGGTCCGTGCGGGAGCCGGACGGTCCGGGAGAAGGAGTCCGCGTCGACCTCCTCGACGCCGGGGAGTGCGCGTGGTTCCATCCATGCGAGCACGCCGGCACCGTCGAAGGGTTCCGTGACCGGCAGCCGCGCGGTGAACTCGTGGGTCATGGTGTCAGCATCACACACCCGCTCGTCTCACCCACCCGTCTCTCTCACCTGCTCGTCTCTCTCACCTGCCGCGCGATCCGCCCAGACCCGCAGGGCATCGCGGACGAAGGTGACGGACTCCGGGCCGCCGTAGGTCTCCGTGAAACGGGTGTCGGCGACGTACATGTCGCCCAGGGCGCGGACGTACTCGGCGTGCTCGGCCTCGGTCCCGTCGTGGGCGGGCGTACCGGGGAACTGTCGGAGCCAGTCGGCCTGGCGCTGGGCCAGGTGCTGTGCTTCGGCGGAGCTCGGATCGATTCCCGCGCTGCCGGCGGCGATCCAGTCGGCGATGAGGCGTTCGCTCTCGGCACCCAGGCGCGCCCGTTCCTCGGGTGATCTACCGGTCCACCAGTCGTTGCTCCTCCGGTAGGCCTCGGCACCCCACCGTTCGGTGACCTCGTCCTCGTACCGCGAATTGTCGAACCCGTCGAACATGTCGGTGCTCACGGGGTCCTCCCCTCTCTCGATGCGTGCAACCGTGCGTAAGACCGCGGCGATCCGCCGGTCGATCCGGTCGCGTTCCGTGTGGAGCCACGTGAGGTGGGAGCGCAGGGCCGCCGACTGGTCGGTGTGTGCGTCGAGGATCTGTGCGATCCGGTCGAGGCCGAGCCCGGTCTCCCGCAGCAACAGGATCTGCTGCAGACGGACGAGTTCCGTCGACCCGTACATGCGGTAGCCGTTCGCGCCGATCCGCGTCGGACGCAGGAGACCGATGTGGTCGTAGTGACGCAACGTGCGACTGGTCGTGCCCGTTCGGCGTGCGACCTGTCGGATCGACAACTCCGGGACGTGATCGGTGTGATCGTTCATGCGGTCCCCCTCTCGTGACGTCTCCGACGGTAGAGGTTGACGCGACGTCAAGGTCAAGACCCGGAAGAGGAGGACGGGGAGGGGAGAGCCGACGATGCCGACCCCGATACCACTCACTTTCCGGCGGCCAGCGCTTTTGGCCTGGTGAGACCGGGTGACGCACGATGGATCCCATGACGATCGACGCCGGGTCCGCCCACCGGGTACCCCACCGTGTTCCCCACCGTGGTCCTCGCCGTGGTCCTCGCCGTCCACTCCTCCGTCCGGTCGCCGGTGTTGTTCTGGCGGCGGCACTGGCAGCGGGGTGTGTCCCGGGACAGGGCACCTCGGGCGCGGGCCCGGGGGCCGCGGGTGATGCCGTCACCGCGGACGCCGCCACGGGAATTCTGGAGGAACACGGACTGGACGGGCTGGACGCGGTGGAGATCATCGAACGGTTGGACGCGATGCCGGTCGACGACCGACCGGCGGACCTCTTCGCCTCGGTGCAGCCGGGAGCGCTCGTGGTCTCGGACGGTGCGGGAGCCCAGGTGCCCGTGGCGATGCCCGACGACGAGGTCTACATCGCCGTCGCCCCGTACGAACAGGAGACGCACGACTGCCACTTCCACAGCCTCACCACCTGCCTGGGCGAGTTGGGAGACACGGAGGTCGAGGTGACGCTCACCGGTGACGACGGCACCGTGCTCGTCGACGAGTCGCGGAGGACCCACGACAACGGCTTCCTGGGGCTGTGGGTGCCCCGCGGTTTCACGGGGTCGGTGACGATCACCCTCGCCGGGAGGGCCGGCGAGGCGCCCGTGTCGACGGTCTCGGCCGACGACCCGACCTGTATCACGACGCTGCGATTGACCTGAGGCCGCAGGGCGTCTCCGCAGGCAGTTCCGGGACCGGTCCCGGTCCGCGGCGGCCCAGTCCTCGGCAGCTCAGTCGTCGACGAGGACGGACTCCGCGACGGGGCGACGTTCCCGTGGGGCGGTCTCGCGGGCGCGGGTGGCCTCCGGAAGGGCGGAGGGGTCGCCGAGCTCGCCGAGGGCGATGAGGGAGACGACCTCGAACCGGTCGGGCAGGTCGAAGTGACGGTGGACGGCAGCGGCGTCGAACCCGGTCATCTGGTGGGCGAACAGGCCGTCGTGGTGGGCCTGGACGGACAGGTGCGCGACCGCCTGCCCGAGATCGTAGGGGGCGGTGTCGCGGGGCTTGCCGTCCTCGGTGTGCATCTCGGCGACGGTCACGATGATGACCCCGGCCGCCGGGGCCCACTGGGCGTTGAAGTCGATGAGGGTGCGCGTGAGCGCCGCATGCGACTCGGTGCCCCGCCGTGCCACGAGGAACCGCCAGGGCTGATGGTTGAAGGCCGAGGGGCTCCACCGGGCCGCCTCGAGCGCACTCGCGAGCTTCGTCTCGTCGATCGGGGTGGTGCCGTCGTAGGCGCGGGGGCTCCAGCGCTTGGCGAGGACGGGGAGGATCGGGACGTCGGTCGGCGCGGTGCGGTCGGTGGCGGAGTCGGTCTGAGTCACGGGTGGATCCTCCGGTCGTCGGGACGGTCGTCGTGCCCGGCGATCATGTGGGCCGGACACGCGACACGGTAGTGGGTGATCCGCTCCCGAGGCGCCCCGTCCGTCATCCCGGGACGGTCAGGCCGATCGGAGGAGATCCGGACGCAGATTCTCCTTGAGGGCGTGGACGAGGGCGGCTTCGACCGCACTGCTCGTTCCACCGTCGAGCGCCTCCATGAGCAGGGTCCGTGCGAGGGTGGAGACGGGGAGGTCGCGTTCGGCTGCGGCCGCAGCCAGGCGGGCGTGCTGGTCCGCGCTCAGGCGAACGGTGAGGAGCTTCGGCGCGGCGTCGCCGGTGCGTCGAGTGGCGGACACGTCATTCGGCAATGGGTCCGGAAGGAGCTCGTGACGTCGTTCCTCGGCCTCTTCGGAAGCATTCCGGAGTCGTTCTTCGATGGTGCTCATCGTTCTTCCGTCCTCTCGTAGATCATGGCATCGCGCTGGTTCGACTTCCAGGCATTCACGCCCCACAGGTGTCCGTCTTCGCTGCGGAGAACGATGACGGTGATCAGAAAGCCCGCGGAGTCCGACCAACCGATAACCCCGTCGGTGTCACCTGACCGGGACGCCGGATCGGGAGACACGATGACGGCGGTGGGGTCCTGTTAGCCTCGTTCGCCCACAACGGCTCGATGTCGGTTTCCGATTCGGAACCCTTTCGCCTCCGTCGTGACCGAATGTACTCGCCGCGGTGGCGCCAATCCGGAGCGGACATGTATGAGATCCTAATACGGTGCAGCTCCGGAGGGAATCCTCTGCGGTGTCCACGGTCGTAGGGTGAGGGTATGAGGACCCGGATCGTCGCCGCACAGCCGGTCTGCACCCCGCTCGACGTGGGTGCGAACGTGCGGGCACACGCCGCCGTGGTCCGGTCGGCCGGTGCGCCGGTGGAGGGGATTGCGCCGGTGGAGGAGAGTGCACCCGTGGAGGAGAGATCACCGGCCGAACACGTGACCTGGCGACCCTCGCGGACGACGACCTCGACGTCTATCTGGCCGGGGTCGTCCATCTGCCCGCCGAGATCCCCGAACAGCAGCGGCGTGGTCGGCACATCTCGGCGCTCACCGGGGCGCTCACGGTGTTCGCGAATGCGGCCGGTCCGTGCGGCACGACCTACCCGGACGCCGGCGGGCACTCCGCGGTGTTCCGGGACGGCGAGTGCCGGGCGGAGGCCGGTGGAGAACCCGGTGACCTCGTCGTGGCGACACTCGACCACTGATCCGGGGCCGTCCGATCGACCCAGCGCTCATTCGACCCAGTGCTCATTCACCCCAGTGCTCATTCACCCCAGTGCTTCCCACTCCGCGCGACCGACGACCGGTTCCCACCGGCCGTCCAGCCAGCCGGGGGCCTGGTCCTGGCCGAACCACAGCATCTCGACACGGCGGGCGATCCCGGTGAAGCGGGGGGCGATCCGTCCGGCACCGAACAATCCGGCGACGACACCCCGGGCGAACACGCGGGGGACGCGGATCGGCCGGTGCCCACCGAGGATCTCGAGGAGGGATGCGGTCGTGAGTCCGTCCGCCGGCTGCAGGACGATCGCCGGGGGCGGGTCCTCGGACAGGGCGGTGAAGGCGATGGCGTCGGCGACGTTGTCGACGTGCACCTGCGGGGTGGGGTCCGTCCCGGGGGACGCCACCGAGGCGAGTCTGCTCCGGGCGATCCGGCGGAGCGAGGCGGTCACGCGTCGTTCCGCGCCCTGGACGGAGGTCGGGCGGAACACGACGTGGCCGGGGTGGGCGAGCACCATTCGTTCGCCGAGTGCCTTCGACGCGGAGTACGGGCTGAAGGGGTGGACGGTCGTCGACTCGTCGAGCACCCGCGCGCGGCCCTGCACGGCCGCCGTGCTCACGTGCACGAACCGGGCGCCGACCTCGTCGCTCACCCGGGACAACAGGCTGGGCAGGAGGGCGTTTGCGCCGTACAGGCCGTCGTCGGCACCACCGGTGGGCGTGGCGAGCCCCGCCGCGTTCACCACGACCGAGGCGCCTGCGACCTCCTCGACCAACCGCGCGGTGAGGCCCGAGTGGGAGGGTGCCTCGGCGGCGAGGGAAGCGGTGTCCCGCGCGGTCGTCGTCACCTGCGGGGACGGCACCGGCCGGACCTCGGCGCCGCGCCGTTCGAGGGCGCGGGCGACGTGCCGGCCGACGAATCCGGTCGCGCCGAACAGCGCGACGGAACGCCGCTCATCGCCCGCGGAACCTGTCATGTGGTCCAGACTACGAAAGGTGTCGCGGGCGCGGTAATCCGACACGTGGCGGATCGGTGATACGTCGGTGCGCATCCGTCGGCCGTTGACACGGTCCGTGGCGGGGAGGATCGTTCTGGATACAGGTGATCCAGCCCACCCAGACCCCGGGAGCCCGCCATGTCCCAGTCCGACCAGACCACCTCCGAGCCCGGCGCCGCAGCGAACGGCACAGAAGAGACCGGTGCCGACCCGCGGATCATCACGGTGGCGGCGACGCCCGCGGCCGTCGTGTCCGGGACGAACGTCCCCTTCGCGGACATCGCGGGCTTCTACGACAAGGCCTATCCCGCGATCGCCGAGGTGCTCGAACACCACCAGCTCACCCCCATCGGTCCGGCCTACGGGCTCATGACCCGGATGCCGACGGAGACGATGGACCTGGAGGTCGGGTTCGCACTCGACCACGCGCTGCCTGTGGCCCGGAAATCCGCGGGCGGGGTGCAGGTCGAACCCTCCTCCCTGCCCGGCGGTCTCGTCGCGACGACGACCTACGTGGGGCCCTACGAGGGCCTGGGAGGCGCCTGGGAATCGTTCATGTCGGCGATCCCGGGTACCGGCCACACGCCGCGCATGCCGTTCTGGGAGGTGTACGTGACCGAACCGGGCCCCGACGCGGACCCGGCGACCATGCGCACCGACCTCTACGTCTCGGTCGGGCCGAACTCGTGACGGCGCCACTGAAGGTCGCCGTCACCGGTGCCGCCGGGCAGATCGGCTACAGCCTGCTGTTCCGGCTGGCCTCCGGGGCGCTCGCCGGTGACCGGCCGGTCGAACTGCGGCTCCTGGAGATCCCCCAGGCGCTCGACGCGCTCGAGGGTGTGGTGATGGAGCTCGACGACTGCGCCTTCCCCACCCTCGCCGGGGTCGAGATCGGCGATGATCCGCGGGTGGTGTTCGATCGCGTGGACCTCGCGCTCCTCGTCGGCGCCAAGCCGCGCGGCCCGGGGATGGAGCGTGGTGATCTCCTCGAGGCCAACGGCGCGGTCTTCGCGGCCCAGGGTGCCGCCCTCAACGCGGTGGCCGGGCCCGACGTGCGGGTCGGTGTGACCGGCAACCCGGCGAACACGAACGCCCTCATCGCCTCCGCCCACGCCCCGGACATCCCGGCCGAACGGTTCTCCGCGCTCACCCGCCTCGACCACAACCGGGCGATCGCACAGGTGGCGCAGCGGACCGGGCGGCCGGTCTCCGCGGTGCGCCGGATGTCGGTGTGGGGCAACCACTCGGCCACCCAGTACCCGGACCTGTTCCACGCCGAGGTGGACGGCACCCCCGCCGTCGAGGCGATCGGCGACCGGGCATGGATCGAGGACACCTTCGTCCCGACGGTCGCCGCCCGGGGTACCGCGATCATCGCGGCACGGGGGAAGTCCTCGGCGGCCTCGGCCGCCTCGGCGACGATCGACGCGGCCCGCGACTGGTTGTACGGCACGCCGGACGGCGACTGGGTGTCGATGGGGGTCGCGTCCGACGGCTCCTACGGCGTCCCGGAGGGACTGGTCTGTTCCTTCCCGGTCACGACCTCCGCGGGCGACTGGACGATCGTGCCGGACCTGGAGATCGACACGTTCTCCCGCGAGCGGATCGACGCCTCGGTCGCGGAACTCGGCGCCGAACGCGAGATGGTCCGGTTCCTCGGCCTGGTCTGAACGACCTGTATGGTCCGAACGACCTGACCGGGAACCGGACCACTTCTCCTGCAGGGCGCATCGGCGGCGCGGAGTTCACCCGGCCAGGACCGTCTCCAGCCGCACGTAGCCGGCCTCCATGCCGTCGGTCATCCCGGTGTCGAGCGCGGCCTTGCGGGTCGCCGCGTCGGGATAGGTGATGACGTAGACCAGGAGCGTGCCCTCGGGGACGGGGGTGAAGGTCACCTCGTTGTAGGTCTCGCCCTGTGTTCCCTCGGTGCCCGCTGTCCCTTCCGTGGACTCAGGTCCCTCCATCCGCTCGGTGTGGACGATCCGGTACGGCGCGTGGGACTCGAGCACCTCGCCGCCGATCGAGAAGCCCTCGCCGCCGTCGTCCGGGGCCCAGTCGTAGCGGAAGGTCGAGCCGGGCTCGCCGGGCGGGGTGCAGGAGGGCATGGACCAGCCGTCCGGTCCGAGCAGCCACTGTTTGAGCAGGTCCGCCTCGTGGTGGGCGCGCCACACGTCCTCGACGGAACCGGCGATGACGCGGCTGATGCGGGCCTTCGTGTCCCCGATGTGCTGCGTGTACGTGGGGATGTCCGCGGCGAAGCTGAGGAGATCGGCGAGCACGGCGTCGATCTGACCCATCGCCAGGCGGGTTCCCTCGATCATGCCCATCTCGACGAGCTGTTCGAGCTGTTCGAGCGAGCCGAAGTGGGTGACAGCGGTGAGCCTGCAGCCTTCGGCGGTCTCCTCGAAGGAGTAGACCATGCGCATGGAGGGCATGTCCGGGTTCTCCGCCCCGTCCTCCCCGGCGAATCCGTCGCGGACCTCGAAGTACTCGGGGGCCCGGACGTCGAGGAACTCCCAGAACCCGCTGGACATGTCCCCTTCGGGGCCGGTCATGTAGTACTCGGAGCGGCCGCCGGTGAACATGTCGTGCCGGGTGAAGGTGGCCGGATAGGTGGGTGGACCCCAGAACTTCTCGATCTGCCGGGGATCGGCGTAGGCGTCCCACACGCGCTGTCTGCTCGCCGCGAAGTCCGCGACGATCGTGAGGGTGAGGGCCTCGGGGTCCTTGATGATGTCGGTGACGGGCATGGGTCATTCCCCTTCCAGGAGCGCGTCGAGCCGGTCGATCCGGCCGCGCCAGATGTCTTCGAAGGTGGTCAACAGGTCCTGTGCGCGCCGGATGGCCTCCGGCTCGCCCCGGACCAGACGGTTCCGTCCGCGGGGTTCCTTGTGCACGAGTCCTGCCTTCTCCAGTACCGCGACGTGCTTCTGCACGGCCGCGAAGGACATGTCGTACCGGTCTGCCAGATCACTCACCGTCGAGGGCGACCGCAGGGTGCGGCGAACGATGTCGCGGCGAGTGGCGTCAGCCAGGGCTCGGAAGACCCGGTCGACCTCGGCATCGCTCATCTCTTCTCGTACAACCATCGGGTTGTACGTTACGCCGGGGTGACGATTCTCACAACCCCTGCTCCTGGGAGATGGCTGGACGTCCGACAGTCAGTCTTCCGAGCATTTGTGCGGCCCTCACAAGGTGTTTCAGGCCGTGGGGTGGCGCCGGGCCACCTGTCGGAGTCGGCTGCCTACCGTGGTGCCAACAGTCGGTTTCCGTTACCGTTTCGACCACATCGTGGAACACGTCACTTCCGAATTCCGGACAGGCGTCCACGGTGGGGCAACGGTGCCCCTCCGTGGGTGCTCGGGGGCCGGAGGGACGGTTCCACCGGACGCGAGGCGACCGCACACCCGCGGCGACCTCCATCAGCACGGGCGGATCCGCAGGCGAACCCGAGGATCCGCACAGGCGAACGGAGTCAGACATGACATCGCACATCGAACACACCGGGCCGCACCTCGACGCCACCGACGACGGTGGTGACATCCCCCGTTTCAGCGAGGAGCCCCGCATGATCCAGATGCTTTCCCCGGAAGGTGAGCGCGTCCACTCGGGCGAGTACGACGGTTTCGCCGCGGAACTCGACGAAGGGGACATGCGCGACTTCTACCGCGACATGGTCCTCATGCGCCGGATCGACCACGAGGGCGAGGCCCTGCAGCGCCGCGGCGAACTGGGCCTGTGGGCCCCGATGCGCGGCCAGGAAGGGGCGCAGATCGGCCTCGGTCGCGCCCTGCGCCCGCAGGACTTCGTGTTCCCCACCTACCGCGAGCACGCCGTCGGGTATATCCGTGGCCTGCCGCCGGAGTCGGTGATGGCCATGTTCCGGGGACAGAGCCACGGCGGCTGGGATCCGCAGGAGCACCGGTTCAACAACTACGCGATCGTCATCGGCTCGCAGACCCTGCACGCGACCGGCTACGCCATGGGCGTGGACCTCGACGGCGCGGTCGGCACCGGTGACGAGACCCGCGACACCGCGACGGTCGCCTGCTTCGGCGACGGCGCGTCGAGCCAGGGTGACGTCTCCGAGGCGCTCACCTTCGCCGGTGCCTTCGGGGCCCCGGTCCTCTTCTTCTGCCAGAACAACCAATGGGCGATCTCGGAGCCGACGACCGTCCAGACCCCGGTCCCGCTGTTCCGCCGCGGTGAGGGCTTCGGCGTGCCCGGCGTGCGGGTGGACGGCAACGACGTCCTCGCCATGTACGCGGTGGCCCGTGCGAGCCTCGACAGCGTGCGTGCCGGTCACGGACCGCTGCTCATCGAGGCGTACACGTACCGGATGGGTGCGCACACGACGGCCGACGACCCGACCAAGTACCGCGACGACGCGGTGACCGAGGCCTGGGCCGCCAAGGATCCGATCTCCCGGGTCCGGGCCTTCCTCACCAACCACACGGACACCCCGGAGGAGTTCTTCGACGAGGTCGACCGCGAGGCCGAGGCGCTCGCCGTCCGTGTCCGCGACGCCGTCCTCGCCATGGAGGAGCCGGCCCTCGACCAGCTCTTCGACCACGCCTATGCCACCGAGCACCCGCTCGTCGCACAGGAGAAGGCGCAGTACCAGGAGTACCTGGCCGGTTTCGCCGACGCCCCGGAGAGCCGGGACGCACAGGGGACGGGGGCCGCACGATGACGACGACCACCGCCACATCCGACACGGCCGCCACCGATCCGGCCGCCACCGAAACGGCCGCAGCGGCCACCTCGGCCGCGGACCCGCAGGCGCCTCGGGTGGAGAAGATGCCGCTGGGACGGGCGATCAACGCCGGTCTGCGGCGGGCCATGCAGGCCGACCGCAAGGTCCTCCTCATGGGTGAGGACATCGGCAAGCTCGGCGGCGTGTTCCGCGTGACCGAGGGGCTGCAGAAGGACTTCGGCGAGAAGCGGGTCATCGACACCCCGCTCGCGGAGTCCGGGATCGTCGGCACCGCGGTGGGTCTGGCGATGCGCGGCTTCAAGCCGGTCGTCGAGATCCAGTTCGACGCCTTCGTGTTCCCCGCCTACGACCAGATCGTCACGCAGCTGGCGAAGGTGCAGCAGCGCAGCCTCGGGCAGCAGTCCCTGCCCGTCGTGATCCGCCTGCCCTACGGCGGTGGCATCGGCTCGCCCGAGCACCACGGGGAGAGCCCCGAGGCGGTCTTCGCCCACCACGCGGGCTTCCGCATCATGGCCCCGGCGACCGCGCACGACGCCTACTGGATGATCCAGGAGGCCATCACCTGCCCCGATCCGGTGATCTTCCTCGAACCCAAGCGCCGCTACTGGCTGCGCGGGGACGTCGACACCGTGGAGGCGGGCGCGACCCCGGACACGGCACAGGTCATCAGCCCCGGCACCGACCTCACCCTCGTCACCTACGGCCCGCTCGTCCCCACCTGCGTGGACGTCGTCGCGGCCGCCGCCGAGGAGGGTACGAGCGTGGAACTCGTCGACCTGCGCAGCATCGACCCGCTCGACGTCGCGACGGTCGCCGAGTCCGTCAAGCGGACCGGTCGCCTCGTCATCGCGCACGAGGCGCCCGTCTTCCTGGGCCTCGGCGGCGAGTTGGCGGCCCGCATCCAGGAGGAGTGCTTCTTCCACCTGGAGGCCCCCGTCGTCCGTGTCGGCGCCTTCCACACGCCGTACCCCGGTGCCAAGCTCGAACACCACTACCTGCCGGATCTGGACCGCATCCTCGACGGTGTCGACCGGGCCCTGGCCTACTGAGAGGGGAGGAGTCACACATGACCGCAACGATCGATTCCAGCGCGTCGGAGTTCCTGCTCCCCGATCCGGGTGAGGGGCTCACCGAGGCCGACATCGTCAGCTGGCGCGTGGCGCCCGGCGACACCGTCGAGGTCAACCAGATCCTCGTCGAGGTGGAGACCGCCAAGTCGCTGGTCGAACTGCCCAGCCCCACCGCCGGCGTCGTCGCCGCCCTCCTCGTCGAGGAGGGGCAGACCGTCGACGTGGGTTCCCCCATCGTTCGGTTCGCCGGTGCCGGCTCCACCGCGGACACCGCCACGGACACCGCCGCCGAGGCGCCCGCCGAGGAGGCGGGTTCCGGCGAGTCCGGCCCCTCCCTCGTGGGTTACGGGGCGTCTTCGGCGTCCTCGAAGCGGCGGCCGCGGAGGAAGCCTGCGGGCCCGAGCGCCGCCCCGGAACAGGGCACCTCGACCGCGGGGAACACGACCGTGGAGAGCACCGCCGGCGAGAGCACTGCCGCGGGGAGGACCTCGCGGCCGCTGGCCAAGCCTCCGGTGCGCAAGCTCGCGAAGGACAAGGGCGTGGACCTGACGACGGTGCCCGCCACGGGTTGCCGGGGTGAGGTGACCCGCGAGGACGTGATGCGGGCGTCCGAGGGCGGCGCGGCCGAAGCCTCGACCGGATCCGACTCGCTCAGTGATTCCGGACTGCACAGCGCTTTCGAACTGCACGGTGCTCCCGGCCTGCACAGTGCTTCTGGACTACACAGTGCCGGTCCACGGGAGGAGCGGGTGCCGCTGGGTGCCGTCGGGAAGGTCATGGCGAAGTCCATGGTCGACTCGGCGTTCACGGCACCGCACGTCACCGAGTTCCTCGAGGTCGACATGACGCGGACGATGGACTTCCTCCGGCAGATCAAGGCCACGAAGATGCTCGGCGAGGACGTGCGGGTCTCCCCGCTGTTGCTCGTCGCGCGGGCGGCCCTGTGGGCGGCCGGGCGGAACCCGCGGATCACCGCGACGCTCGACGGGGACCACGTGGTCGTGAAGAACTACGTGAACCTCGGGATCGCGGCAGCCACGCCGCGGGGTCTCGTCGTGCCGAACGTCAAGGACGCGCACGCCCTGGGCCTCGCGGACCTGGCGCGGGAGATCGGTGAGCTCACCGCGACGGCGCGGGCCGGCCGGACGAGCCCGCAGGCGATGGCGAACGGGACGTTCACGATCACGAACGTCGGGGTGTTCGGCGTCGACTCCGGCACACCGATCATCAATCCCGGGGAGAGCGCCATCCTGGCCTTCGGTCAGGTGCGGAAGAAGCCCTGGGTGGTCGACGACGAGATCGTCGTCCGGGAGATCAGCCAGCTGTCGGTGAGCGCGGACCACCGCGTCGTCGACGGTGAGGTCATCTCGAAGTTCCTGGCCGACGTCGGGCGGGCGCTCGAGGAGCCGCTCACACTGCTGGTCTGAGCATGCCCGTCTGAGCCCACCGGTGTGACCTACGACCCCTTTGGATCGTTGAATTTGCGGGGCACGCGCGGTGCCGACTACGATTGAACCTCGTTGTGTCGGCACTGCGCGTGCCTCTCGCGTCAGCGGACGTTGGAGGACAGGTACGCTCCCGGGTCGGCCGCTGTGCTCGACGAGCGCTGCTCGACGCCAGGCCCCATCTCACAGGCCCGTGCTTCAGCGCTGGTGTGGCATCAGCAAGAACACAAACCCTTCACCGGGGTGACATACACCTATCACCGCCACGAATTCGGTGTCGGGAGACGGATCCGCGTGATCCGCCCACCGGCACGGTGACCCTCGGGTCGCCCGGGAAATTCCACCGGTGATGAACATGTGGTTGATGTCGACGGTGGCGCCGACACCCGTCCGCCACCGGCAGAAGCAAGGACTTGGAGGAGAACCATGGCAGCTGTGTGCCAGGTGACCGGGGCAGTTCCCGGTTTCGGACACAATGTGTCCCACTCGAACCGCAAGACGAAGCGTCGGTTCGACCCGAACATCCAGAAGAAGACCTACTACGTGCCCTCGCTCGGTCGTAAGGTGACGCTCAACGTGTCCACCAAGGGCATCAAGCTCATCGACAAGCGCGGAATCGATTCCGTCGTGCAGGACCTGGTCGCGAAGGGAGTGAAGCTCTGATGGCAAAGGCACAGGACGTTCGCCCGATCATCAAGCTCAAGTCGACGGCAGGCACGGGTTACACCTACGTGACCCGCAAGAACCGTCGTAACAACCCCGACCGCATCGTGCTCAAGAAGTACGACCCGAAGGTCCGCAAGCACGTGGAATTCCGAGAGGAGCGCTGAGCGCACATGGCCAAGAAGTCGAAGATCGCACGTGACAAGCAGCGCCGCGAGGTCGTGGAGCGCTACGCCGAGCGCCGCCTGGAGCTCAAGAAGCAACTGGTGAACCCGGAGTCCACCGACGACCAGCGCGAGGAGGCACGTCTGGCCCTCCAGAAGCTGCCCCGCGACGCGTCGCCGGTCCGTCTCCGCAACCGCGACCAGGTGGACGGCCGTCCCCGCGGTTACCTGCGCAAGTTCGGTCTCTCGCGTGTCCGCATGCGTGAGATGGCGCACAAGGGTCAGCTCCCGGGTATCACCAAGTCGTCCTGGTAATCTCTGGTACGTTCGTACCAGCGCAAGACCCCTTGTACCGTAAGTCCTGAAGGAGGACAAGCATGGCCAAGAACCGCAGTGAGCTCGTTTCCGAGGTCGCAGAGAGCACTGGTCTGACCCAGAAGCAGGTTTCCGACGTTCTCGACGGTGTCTTCGCCTCGTTCTCGAACGTGGTCGAAGCCGGCGAGAAGCTGACGATCCCGGGTTGGCTCTCCGTCGAGCGCACCGAGCGTGCCGCTCGCAAGGGTCGCAACCCGCAGACCGGTGCCGAGATCGAGATCCCGGCCGGCTACTCGGTCAAGGTCTCGGCCGGCTCCAAGCTCAAGGCTGCCGCAGGCAAGCCCGCCTGAGTCGTCCTTCCACGGACTCCCCGAGGTCCCGTTCCCTTCCGAGGGAGCGGGACCTCGGTCCGTTGTGCTCGAGGGTCCTGAGAACCCGCGCGAACGCCCGACGGTAGGCTTCTCCCATGCGCGTTTCAGCGATTCAATTGGCGTACACGGACGACGAGCCGGTCGAGGAGCGGATCACCCGCGCCTGTGATCTGGTGCGGGCCCAGCACGACGTCGACCTCGTCGTGCTGCCGGAGCTCTGGACGGCCAGTGGTTTCGGCTACCGCGAGTGGGGACACCGCGCGGAGACCGTCGAGTCAGGTCCCACGGTGGCCGCCGTCGCGCAGGCCGCCCGTGATCTTGGTGCGTACGTGCACGCCGGTTCGATCATCGAGGCGAGCCCGGAGGCGATGGATCGCATCCGTGCCCACGACTTCGACATGAAGGCCATGCCCGTCCTGCCCGACGGTGAGCGGGGTCTGTGGAACACCTCCGTCCTCGTGTCCCCCGCGGGCGAGGTGGTCACCACCTACCGGAAGATCCACCGGTTCGGGTTCGGCAACGGTGAGCCCAAGCTCCTGGAGGCCGGGACCGAGGTCGTCACCGCCGACATCGAGGTCGGTGGTCGGACCGTCACCCTGGGTCTGGCCACGTGTTACGACCTGCGGTTCCCGGAACTCTTCCGACGCCTCGTCGACGCCGGGACCGAGGTCCTCGTGGCCCCGGCCGCCTGGCCGGCCGCCCGTGTACGCGAATGGGACCTCATGGCGCGCGCCCGTGCCGTCGAGAACGAGTTCGCCGTCGTCGCGGTCAACACCGCGGGCTTCCATGCCCGGACACAGATGGGCGGGCACTCCGTCGTCCTCGACGCCGCGGGCATCGAACTCGCCCGGGCCGGCGTCGACGAGACGGTCCTCGTCGCCGACATCGACATCGACGCGATCCATGAACGCCGGGCGTCCTTCCCCGTACTCGCGGACCGACGCCTGTGACGGCCGGGCACACCACTCCGTCCCGCGCCCTCGTGTGGACGGCTCTCCTCGGTTATCCGCTCCTCGGGGTCCTCGTCGGCCTCGGCGCGCTCTTCGTCACCGGTGCGGCACTCCCGCAGCTCGTCGGTGACTCCGGAGCACTCGGCCGGTTCGGTCTGCCCTTCGCGGAGTTCGTCTTCGACACCGCGGCCGCCCTCACCGGCGGGGCACTCGTGCTCGCGTGCTTCGTCCTGCCCCGGGCGCCTCGGCGGCGGAGGACCGGGCCGGAGGACTCCGCGGAGGACACGCTCGATCCGGGCTGGACGGCGCTGCTGGGGGTGGCCCAGGTGTCCTCGGTCGTGTGGACCCTCTCCGCGCTGGCCGTGCTCGTGCTCTCCTACATCGACACCGCCGGTGCGCAGGCGTACGGCGGGGACTTCGGTTCTCAGCTCGGGTACTTCATCACCGAACTCGACTTCGGTCGGTACTACCTCTTCATCACCCTCGTGACCGCGCTCGTCTCGGCGCTCGTCGTGGTCGTCCGGTCCTACACCGGGGTCGCCTGGGCGATGGTGCTCAGCTTCGTCGCCCTCGTCCCACTGGCCCTCATGGGCCATTCGACGGGGGCCGACAACCACACGACCGCGGTGAACTCGATCGGGCTGCACCTCGTGGGCATCGTCCTGTGGGTCGGCGGACTGCTCACGGTCGCCCTCGTCTCGGGGCGCCTGACGGGCCGGGCGGACCTCCAGGAGATCGTCCGGCGGTTCTCGGCCATGGCCCTCTTCGCGTTCGTCGTGGTCGCCTACTCCGGATTCGTCAACGCCGACCTGCGCATGGGCCGGCCCGCCGACTGGGTGACTCCGTACGGGCTGCTCATCCTCGTGAAGATCGCCGCGACCGTGGTGCTCGGTGGCATCGGCTGGTGGCACCGGCGGCACGTGATCGAGCGGTTGGGCACGGTCGTCGACTCCTCCGCGCGCGCGGCCCGGCGTCTGTTCTGGCGTCTGCTCGGGGTCGAGACCCTGATCTTCGGTGCCGTCATGGGGCTAGGTATCGCCCTGTCCCGCAGCCGCCCGCCGGTCCCGGACGACCCGCCGGCCGCACCCACCCCGGCCGAGATCCTCACCTACTCGCCCCTGCCGCCGCAGCCCACCTGGGGCACGTGGTTCACGCAGTGGTACTGGGATCCGGTCTGGGTCGTCGTGACCGTCGGTTTCGCCCTCGCGTACGTCCTCGCCGTGGTCCGGCTGCGGCGCCGGGGCGACCACTGGCCGATCTGGCGCACGGTCTGCTGGGTGATCGGCATGGCCGGTCTCATGTGGGTCACCTCCGGAGGGCCGGCGGTGTACGGCAAGGTGCTGTTCTCCGCGCACATGATCCAGCACATGCTCATCGTCATGGTGGTCCCGATCCCCATGGTGCTCGGTGCCCCCATCACCCTGCTCATGCGGGGATTTCGACCGCGTCGGGACGGCTCGCGGGGCCCCCGCGAATGGGTCCTGTTGCTCGTCCACTCCCGGTACCTGCGGTTCTTCGCCCACCCGATCGTGGCGAGCGTGAACTTCGCCGGATCCCTGGTCGTCTTCTACTACTCCGGGATCATGGGGCCGGCACTCGCCACGCACCTGGGTCACGAGCTCATGATTCTGCACTTCCTCGGCGCCGGGTACATGTTCGCCCAGGGGCTCATCGGCGTGGACCCGGGTGCCACCCGGTTCCCGTACCCGGTCCGCCTCCTCATGCTGCTCATCACGATGGCGTTCCACGCCTTCTTCGGGATCTCGATCATGTCGAACACGTTCCTCATCGAGGGCGACTGGTTCGGCAACATGGGCCACGACTGGGGCTTCAGCGCTCTCGAGGACCAACAGACCGGTGGCGAGATCGCCTGGGGCATCGGCGAGTTCCCCGCGGTGACGCTCGCGATCCTCGTGGCGATCGAATGGGCCCGGTCCTCCGAACGCGAGGCGAAACGCACCGACCGCAAGGCCGCCCGGGACGACGACGCGGACCTGCGGGCGCACAACGCGATGTTCGCGCGCCTCAAGGCGCGCGACGACGCCCGGTGAGGGGTGGTTCCATCCGGCAGTTGGCATGACGTGTGCCGGGCGCGGCGTGGGCTGAGAACCACCCCTCCCGCCCACATCGGCATGACGGTCGGGTGAGTCCCTCTCCGGGGCGATCGACACGGGGCATGGAATGGATCAGCGGCGGGCGGCGTCCTCTCGGTCGACGTCGAGGAGGCCCAGGCGACGAGGCTGATCGCGGCGGCGACGGCCAGGTAGATCGCCACGGGCATGCCGGAGTCGAAGGAGCGCAGGAGGAACGTCGCGATGATCGGGGCGAAGGAACCGGCGACGATCGCGGTCACCTGGTAGCCCAGGGAGACGCCCGAGTACCGCATGCGGGTGGGGAACATCTCCGCCATGAAGGCCGGCCGGTCGGCGTACATGAGGGCGTGGAAGGCGAGTCCCAGGGTGATCGCGATGAAGATCGACAGTGCCTGCCCCGTGTCGAACAAGGGGTAGGCGAGGAAGCCCCAGGTGCCGGTGAGCAGGATGCCCACGAGGTAGGGCGGTTTGCGCCCGGCGATGTCGGTGAGACGGCCGACCAGGGGCACGAGGATCGCGTGGATGACGTGTGCGCCGAGCAACAGCCCGAGGATCTCGGCCTGTTCGATCCCCACCTCGAGGGACAGGTACGTGATCGTGAAGGTGACGACGATGACCGCCGACAGCCAGAAACCGATCCGCCAGCCCCAGGACAGGAACGCCTCGGACGAGAGGACCGCGGTGAGGCCGTGGAGCACACCGGTCGCCAGGAGGTTCCCCAGCGGCACCGCGGACTGCGGCCAGGACGCCCAGAAGCCGCGGGACTCCTCGGGGGAGTGCTCGGCGACCAGCAGCACCGCGCCGCCCCGCTCCCCACCGACGGCGAAGCCCTGGACGAAACGCAGGAGCACGAGGATGACCGGAGCGGCGTACCCGATCTGGCCGAAGGTCGGCAGACATCCCATGAGGAACGTCGAGGCACCGACGAGGACGATCGACATCTGCAGCAACTGCTTGCGTCCGTGTTTGTCGCCGAAGTGCCCGAACACGATCCCGCCGAGCGGACGGGCGAGGAAGCCGATCGCATAGGTGGCGAAGGCGGCGATCACCGCATCGAGCGGGTTGTCTCTGCCGGGGAAGGGGTGGGGGATGACATGTCGGGGATTCTCCTGACGTCGTCGGCAGGGGTGACACCTCGTCATCCTGGCCCGATCGGGCGCCGGACACAAGAGCCCTTGTCGAGTTCCCCGGGCCCGGTGTCCGCCGACGGATTCCGCGCTAGGGTGAGCGCGTACGAGGACGTACAGCGGGCACGCCCCGCTGCTGGACGTGCGAGGAGGCACGCATGACGACGGTGGCATGGATCGGGCTGGGCAACATGGGCAAGCCCATGACCAAGAACCTGGTGGACGCGGGACACACGGTTCGCGGATTCGACCTGAGCGAGGCGGCGCTGGCCGCCGCCGTGGAAGGTGGGGTCACCGCCACGGGATCCGCCGCCGAGGCGGTCGCCGGTGCCGACATCGTCTTCACCATGCTGCCCAAGGGCGAGCACGCGCGTGCCGTGTACGAGGGCGCGGACGGCGTCCTCGCCCACGCCGCACCCGGCACCGTGCTCGTCGACTCCTCGACGATCGACGTCGCGACCGCCGAGCACCTCCACACGGCGGCGACGGACAAGGGCTTCGAGTTCCTCGACGCACCGGTGTCCGGTGGCATCTCCGGGGCCGCGGCCGGCACTCTCACCTTCATGGTCGGCGGCACGGCCGAGGCGCTCGAGAAGGCCCGGCCCGTCATCGAGCCGATGGCCGGGAACATCTTCCACGCCGGGGGCGACGGCGCGGGCCAGGCGGCCAAGGCCGTGAACAACATGATGCTCGCGGTGAGCATGCAGGGCATGGTCGAGGGCGCCGTCCTCGCCCGGAAGCTCGGCCTCGACGCCAAGACCTTCCACGACATCGCCACGGTCTCCAGCGGTGACTCCTGGCCCACCCGCACCTGGTACGCCCACCCGGGGATCGTCGAGTCGGCGGCGGCCAACAAGGAGTTCGCCTCGACCTTCGCCTCGGTGCTCATGCACAAGGACGTCGGTCTGGCCCTCGCGGCGGCCGACACGGTGGGCCTCGACCTGCCCGGCGCCAAGCTCGCCTTCGCCCAGCAGCAGAAGCTCATCGACGACGGATACGGTGACCGCGACTGCACCCTCATCGTGCGGAACATCGACCCCGAGGCGCCCGGCGTCCCGTCCGACTGGGCCTGACGCCGCCCGAACCCCGGCACCCCGCCGCTGCTCAGGGCTGATCCCGCCGGTGACCGTGCCGCCGCGGTGGGTACCCTGGGAGTCATGAGCGACTCGACCATCCTGAGCCCCCAGGAGGAGCAGGGGATCCACGACCGCCTCGACGAGGCCCACGAACGTGCCGCCGCGGCGGCCGAACGCGTGGGCCGGAAGCCAGAGGACGTGCGGATCCTGCTCGCCACGAAGACGCAGCCGGCCGAGCGGATCCTCGTCGCGCTGCGGCACGGTTCGACCCTCATCGGGGAGAACCGGGTCCAGGAGCTCACCGGCAAGGCCGAGGCGCTCGCCGCCGTGGCACACGAGTCCCACCTCATCGGGCCGCTGCAGAAGAACAAGGTCAACCACACCCTGCGCGTGCCGTCGTGCACGTGCATCCAGTCGATCGACGACGCGGCGCTCGCCCGGAAGATCCACACCCGGCTGGAGACCGAGGCGTCGGAGGGTGTGGCCGACCGGACCATCGACGTGTTCGTCCAGGTGAACACGAGCCGCGAGGACTCCAAGAGCGGGATCGTGCCCGAGGCCGCCGAAGAGCTCGTCGCCGCCGTGCTGGACCTCGACCGTCTGCGTCTGCGCGGATTCATGACGATCGGCCTGCCCGGTTCGTCGCCGGAGGAGATCCGCCCGTCCTACCGGGACCTCGTCGCCGTGAAGGACCGGCTGCTCGACTCCGGGATCATCACGGCGGACCAGACCGCACTGTCGATGGGGATGTCGAACGACTACGAGCTCGCCATCGAGGAAGGGGCGACCATAATCCGCCTCGGCAGCTCCATCTTCGGCGCCCGCGCCTGATCCCCGCGGTCGAATGTGACACTGCATGACACGACTGTGACCCGGCACGCTGCGGGCGGGTGACCGGGGGTGGGAGAATGCAGGGCATGAGCACCGACACGACCCCCTCGGCATCCCCGCAGGCTCCCACACCGGCGCCGGCCGCCTCCCGCAGCCCCCGTCTCCGCGCCCCGGAACTCACCGGCCGTCGCTGGATCAACACCGGGGGGACGGACCTCGGCCTGGAGGACCTGCGCGGCAAGGTCGTGCTCCTCGACTTCTGGACCTTCTGCTGCATCAACTGCCTGCACGTCCTCGACGAGCTGCGGCCGATCGAGGAGAAGTACAAGGACGAACTCGTCATCATCGGCGTGCACTCGCCGAAGTTCGAGTTCGAGCGCACCGTCGAGGCCGTCGACCAGGCCGTCGAGCGCTACCAGGTCGAGCACATCGTCCTCGACGATCCCGATCTCGTCACGTGGCAGGCCTACACGGCCCGCGCCTGGCCCACGCTCGCGCTCATCGACCCGGAGGGCTACCTCGTCGCCTCGATGTCCGGTGAGGGTCACTCCGCGGGCCTGTCCTCCCTCATCGAGGAGGTCGTCGCCGAGCACGAGGCCAAGGGCACCCTGCACAAGGGGGACGGCCCCTACGTGCCGCCGGCCGCGCCCGAGACGGAGCTCTTCTACCCCGGCAAGCTCACCCGGCTGGCCGGCTCCGGCAACCTGCTCGTCTCCGACTCCGGCCACCACTCCCTCGTCGAGTACGACCCGACCGGCGCCGAGGTGCTCCGCCGGTTCGGTTCCGGTGAGCGCGGTCTGACCGATGGCCCGGCCGCCCGGGCCCGGTTCTCCGAGCCCGGCGGCGCCGTCCAGTTGCCCGACGACCTGGCGCGCGAGGTCGGCTACGACCTCGTCGTCGCCGACACCGTCAACCACGCCCTGCGCGGGATCGCACTGGAGTCCGGCGAGGTGACGACCCTGGCCGGTACCGGCGAACAGTTCATGATCGGTGCGATCGACAACGTCGTGGGCACGCACGAGGAGCTCGACCGGTACTCCGGTCCGGCCCGGGACGTGAAGCTCTCCAGCCCCTGGGACGTCACCTTCGACGCAGGTACCGGCACCGTGCTCGTCGCGATGGCCGGCAACCACACCATCTGGTCCTTCGACCCCCGCGCGGGCACGATCACCCACTACTCCGGCACGATGAACGAGGGCCTCACCGACGGTGACGCGACCACGGCGTGGTTCGCCCAGACCTCCGGTCTCTCCCCGGCCTCCGACGGCGGCGTGTGGGTCGCGGACTCCGAGACCTCCGCGCTGCGGCGCCTGGACCCGGCGACCGGAGCGGTCGAGACGAAGGTGGGCACCGGCCTCTTCGACTTCGGGTTCCGGGACGGCGCGGCCGACGAGGCCCGGTTCCAGCACCCGCTCGCCGCCGTCGAACTGCCCGACGGTTCCGTCGCGGTGGCCGACACCTACAACGGCGCGATCCGCCGCTGGGACCCGACGACCGACGAGGTGAGCACCCTCGCCCGCGGGCTCGCGGAGCCCTCCGACATCCTCGTGACCACGGAGGGCGCGGACGCTCCCTACCTGCTCGTCGCGGAGTCCGCCGCCCACCGCCTCACCGCGGTGTCGATCCCGGAGGAGGCCCAGCGCGTCGACGAGGGCGCCAAGCAGACGGCGCGTCCGGCCACCGAGCTCGGTCGTGGTCCGCTGCAGATCGACGTGTCCTTCGCGGTGCCCGTCGGCCAGAAGCTCGACGACCGCTGGGGCGACCCCACCCACCTGCAGGTCTCCTCGACCCCGCCGGAGCTCATCACCGCCGGGTCCGGAGGCGCCGAGGGCATGACCCGCACGATCGAGTTCGACCCGGCGATCACCTCGGGCGTCCTCCACATCACCGCCCGCGCCGCCAGCTGCGACGGCGAACCCGGCGGCGAGATCCCGCTCCACGCCGCCTGCCACCTCTACCAGCAGGACTGGGGCATCCCGGTGGAACTCGTGGACGGCGGCGAGAACGCCCTCCACCTCGACCTCCGCGGGGTGTGAGCGCCCACCACGCCCGCCGGTGCGTCCCGGCCGGCCTGCTCGCTCTGGCCACGCTCGCCGGATGCGTGCCGTTGGACACCACCGGAGCGCGCGAGACCCCACCCGCTGCCACTCCCGCCGCCGAGGCGCCCGCCCCAGTGGTGGGCACCGCGGGCACTCCGTCCTTCCCGGACCGCGCGGACGAGACGGGCTCCGCTGTCGCATCCGACTCCGCCCTGCTCCAGCTCGCCGAGCTGGAGGTCAAGGGGCGGGCACCGAAGACGGGGTACGACCGGGACCTGTTCTCGTGGCGGGAGGACGTCGATCACAACGGCTGTGACACGCGGAACGACGTGCTCCGCCGGGATCTCACCGAGATCGTCCTGCGGGAGGACGGTTGTGTGGTGGAGGACGGGGTGCTCGCCGACCCCTACACCGGGGAGACCTTCGACTTCGTGTACGGCTCCGGGACGAACGTGCAGATCGACCACGTCGTGGATGTTATGTCGTAATCGAGAACTGTTGGGCTTGTACTAGACTGTAGGTGTGACGGACCAGACAGTATCGACACCCCGGAACCTGGCTCGGGTGCTGGAAGTCAAGCCGAGGGTTCTGTCGGAACTGGTGGACCGGCCAGCCTGGGTGGACGAGGCCCTGGAGTTGGTTCGCGGGCTTCGTCACCGCAGCATTCCGCTGTTCATCCCGGTGACCGCCGATGGCGAGATTCATCGGGCGGTTGTCGAGTGGGCGCGAGGACTTCATTCAGCCCGTACGGCTGCGAGTTACGCCTCCGACGTTTCGGGATTCTTCCGCTTCTTGGGGCCGGGCTCTGATTGGTTATCGGTCGACCGTGCCAGCATTAATGCATATATCAACTGGCGTCTTTATGAAGCGCCGATTCGGCGTAGTGGCGGAATTCAACTTGGAGTTGACCCGACCACGATGGCTCGGAACCTGACGTCCCTGCGGGGCTTGTACGACGTGGCCGTCGGTATGGGGCTGGCTTCGGGCAACCCAGTGCCACGGGGTTCGGTGAACGCGACCTCGGGACGGCTGATCGCGGATGCCAACTGGCTGACGCGGCGGGCATACGAGCGCTGGCGGAGCGAAGGCTTAATGGGACTTGGCTCACCGCGTGAGGACTCGCTGGTGATGCGCGAACGAAATGTTGCCTTCGCAGACTTGGCCTACCATACCGGGATGCGCCGGGCGGAGGCCGCCGGGCTGCTCACAATCGAGGTACCGACAGCTGAGTTCAGCCCGCGTTTGGTTCGCGGCAGGGTGCCCGCTTCGTTGGCAAAGGGGTCACTCGAACGCGGTCGGGTATTCTACCTTGACCGGCGGGTGCTCCAGACGATTGAGGCCTACGTGTCAGGTGCTCGGGAAGTTGAGGTGGCTTTCGGCAAGGCGAGCGGCATCTTTGAGCGCGAGCCCGATCCGCTCATCGTTCGCCGAGTGCAGCGGGCTGGCGGGGTGGTCACACGGGTTTTCGTCGACCGACCTGCGTGTGGTGACAGTACATGGCTCTCCCTCGACAAGGCGACGTGGCAACAGCGGAAGCGGATGTACGCGCTCGACGCCGACGGGATGAGGAATCCGCTCGCGTTGTGGCTGGGACACGGCGGGCGAGCGTTGGCGGACCGGGCCTGGAACGGGATCTTCGAAGAGGCCTCAAAGCGCACTGCTCGCGGAAACGGTTTCAGCCAGGGCGGGTTGCTCATCGAGGACGAGACCCGCATCAAGGTCCATCCTCACATGCTGCGCCACTCGTTCGCGCTCTACGTGTTCGCGCTCGGGGCGCACATGGAGTTGGGCGACGGCTTCGCGCGGCAGTCGTTCAACCGGATGGTGCGTGAGCAGAACATCTGGCTACGGGTGCAGAACCTTCTCGGGCACAGCAGTCTGGAAACGACTCGTAAGTACTACCTCGCACCGGTGATGGCGCTGGAGTGGGACTGGTTCCTGGGGGCGGCGCACGACGCCCCAGCGGCTTTGGACGACGCCCTGTCTGCTGCTTCGACGGGTGACGACCGGGTCATTGATGCCGCAGGGGTCGACGATGCGCGTTGAGGTGGTTGGCGGCACAACTCTCATAGTCACAACGACAGGTCGTCGGTCATCGACGCAGACGCTTGACTTCGGCACGGTGGACGCGGGGCCGGCGCTACAACGGGCGCTGGCGGCGCGCATGGCGGCCCTTGCGGATGTCGACGGCACCTGGGGCAGCCCGCGCACGGTTGTGACCGCGCTGACGGCCCTGCGTTCGCTGTTTCGTGACGCAGGTGTTGTCGGTATCGAGGACCTGACGCCGAGGATGTGGCGTGAGGAACTCCTGCGTCTCTCACAGTCCACGCGTGAAGCACGGGCAGGGCAACTCGGCACGTTCTTCTCTGGCATGGATGGCCTGCCGACAGAGTTCGTACGGGCGGTTGAAGCAACCAGGGTGGTCCGCACCGACCCGGAAGAGGTCGGCGAACAGCTCAGCGACGCCCAGATTGAGATGCTCCGGCAGGTTTGCTTCGACACCATCCGGGATGCGCTCGACCGCGTACGGGCGGGTTGGCAACTCGTCGCACAGTACCGCTCGGGAACGGTCGGCGACCCGACCGACCGGGAGTACGCGGCTGTCCTGGACGAGATTGCCCGCACCGGTGACATCGCTGACCGGTTCCCGTCGGAGCCACACAGGCGGCGGGTCTCTCGGGCTGCCCTCGATCGGATGTATCCAGGCCGGTCGGTCGCGACGACGGCATCGACCATGCCAGCGTTCAGGGCGCTTTACCCGACGACAACTGAGATCGCCGCGTGCGCCTTCGCCTTGGTTGTCACCTGCGGGTGGAACCTGAGCACGGCTCTCAACCTGCTGGTCTCCGACATCACCCGCCTCGACGCGAGGGACGGCTCCGAGCCGGTCCACCTGCGGGTGCGACTCTCCAAGGGGCGGCTCGGCCAGGTCACCGACTGGACCGAGTCGTACTTCGACCGTGGCGCAAGGTCCAAGGCGCGTTTAGTCATGATGGTCCAGGAGTTGACCGAAGGGGCGCGCCAGACACTCGCCGCCGTCGGGCATCCCAACGAGCACCTGCTGGTGTGCCTGACGGGCGCTCTTCAAGGGGGAGCCCAGACCGCGACAGGCTGCCCCCTCCACGCGCTCGCTGACA
Organism: Brevibacterium litoralis; assembly: GCF_040212315.1. Lineage (NCBI taxonomy): Bacteria > Bacillati > Actinomycetota > Actinomycetes > Micrococcales > Brevibacteriaceae > Brevibacterium > Brevibacterium litoralis. The sequence goes on from NZ_JBDIUY010000004.1 coordinate 102,510, forward strand.
GCGCCAGCAGCACTGTCATGACCTACCTCGCGAACTGGCGGGATAAACACCCTGAACTGGCGTTCGCGACGCCACGATCGCTGCGACACTATTTCGTGACCAGGGAGCACCCTCAGGGCCACTCTCTCGACATGAACGCCGACTATGTTCTGCGGGACCCGCGCGTTCGAGTGGAGGCTCAACCGGTGATCGCTGCGGGCATCCAAGCGGCGTTCGACGACGTGGTCGCCCGAGTGGTCGCATCGGATGTCGCGAGTCCGGCTGACGCGCCGAAGGCCAGTGGACTGGGTGTACTCGATGAGGTCAACGACGGGCGACGCGACACAGTGGCGGCCGCCTGCCAGGACTTCGACCACTTCCCGGACACGAACGAACCGTGCCGAGCCTCGTTCCTTACTTGCTTCGCGTGCCGCAACGCCGTCGTGCTCAAGCGACACCTCCCCAGGATTCTGGCCCTCCGCGACCACCTCGACCTGCTGCGGACCATGACCGACCCGGCGGTTTGGGCGGGCCGCTTCGCGGTGCACTACGCCCGCGTCTCATCTCTGACTGAGCCGACACGATTCTTCTCGGCCGCCGACATCGACGCTGCCTCGAACGCCGTGACAGACAACGACCGCCAGATTGTGAAGCGCCTGATGGCGCGGGAGTGGGACATATGAGCGAAGCCGCCTTCTCGGACCAGTGGGACCTCGCGCTCGGCACACCCGTAGTGCCCGCTCCCACGGACAATGCGTTCGCCAACCGGGAACGCCGACCAGACTGTGCGGACCTGCCGCCAACGTTGGTCACTGACGACGTCTGGCCCCTTCACCACCTCGTGCACTCCGACCATGGCAACTCGGCGAACGTCCGGTTCGACACCTTCCCCAGCGGCCTCAGGCAGTCGGTCAAGGTCTACTTGTACAACCTTCTCAACACACCACCCCAGCGGCGCACAGCGAGTATGAAGGCGACCCTGCCGTCACCGGGCTCTGTGGGGGTCATGATGAGATCCGTCCGCTATCTGACGGAGTGGATGTCCGATCGAAGGCTGACCTTCCCGCAGATGACCACGGACTCCTGGAACGCCTACGCGGAAGAGGTCGCCAGCAAACGCTGGGTCCGCGCCTACAAGCTCACCACGCTCATCGCGGTCAGTCGACTGTGGGCGCACAACTGCGGCCTTCCCGAGCCCTACTCTTTCTGCTCGCCGCCGTGGTTCGGCACCGACCTCGTCCGGTGGCTCGGACGAGCGCAGCCGACCTCGGACAACCGCACCGAGCCACTCCCCCCGGACCTCATCGCCGACCTGATGCACGCCTCTCTAGCCCTCATCGACGGCTACCTGGACGGGACCGTGACGCTCGGCAGCCGAGGGAACTACTGGAAAGCGGAAGCCCGTCAATGGGCCATCGCGCAGGGCCTCAGCATCCCAGCGGATGGCATCACCCGCGAGCAAGGCGAAGCCTGGAAGACCGCGACCAACTGGGCACCACGGTTCGACAAGGGCGACGTACGAGCGGCTTGCTTCATCGTGCTCTCGTACCTCACCGGGATGCGCCCACAAGAGGTCCTCCACCTCGAACGCGGGTGCCTCACGGTCGGCGAGGAGTCAGACGGGTTCGCAAGCACAGCGACGCGCTACCGCATCAAGGCGCGAACCTTCAAGAACGTCCGAGGCGCCGACGGCAACGCCATCGGAACAGGCCGTGAGCGCATTCAGCCATGGGTGACGATCGCGCCTGCCGCCAAGGCCGTCGAAGCGCTCGAACGATTGAACCCGCAGGCCCGGTACTTGTTCGCCCTCATCCTCACGAACATGGGCATCAACGGGCAGGAACGCCAGCGGCGAGGCGACATCGTGACCGTTACGGTGATGAGGGCGTCCTTCTACCGCCTCATCGCCAAGTGGAACCGCCACGCCGCCCATGACGGACGGCGGGCCATCCGACTCGCAAGCACCGCAAAGACGGTTACACGGCACAACGGACTCGACATCATCGACGCCGACTCCGCGATCCCCATCGCTCCGACACAGTTCCGTCGCACCCTCGCGTGGCACATCGCCAACCAGCCCGGCGGGGAGGTCGCCCTCGGAGTACAGTACGGACACCTCAAGACCGTCATCTCCCTCGGATACGCGGGACGAGCTGAGAGCGGCTTCCCTGACGAGTTGGAACTCGACGCGCTCCTCGGCAACTGGGACCGACTCGACGACCTCGCGAACGAAGTTCAGGACGGCTCCGCCGTGAGCGGCACCGCCGCACCGCGCGTCCGCGAAGCGTTCACCCACTTCGTCGAACGCTTCCAGGGCCACGTCCGGACCGACGCTGAACTCAACCGATTCAAGAGCGCCGGACTACACCTCATCCACGACAACCCGAACGCCCACAACGTCTGCGCCTATAATCCAGCCCTCGCGCTCTGCCATCCCGACCGGCAGCAAGACGACGCGCGGCAAACCCCGGACCTCACGAACTGCCAGCGTGGTTGTCCGAACATCGCGCTTCTCGACACACACGCAGCCGCCAAGGAACGCAATCGGCTCGCCCTCCTCGATGAAGCCGAACATCTTCCCGCGCCCCTTGCTGAACGCAACCGGCTCGTCGCCGCCGACCTTCAACGCGACCTCGACCGCCATCAGGCCGCCCAAGCGAACCAGCACTCCGCTACACGGAACGAGGAACTGTCATGACCAAACGGGGCGATGATGCCGCCGAACGCGATAACCTCATCGCCGCTCTCATCCGGACCCTGTGCGGCGAAGCACGCAGCGGCTCCGGCCGCATCAGCGCCAAGGCCATCGCCGAGGAAGCCGGGCTCGCCCGGACCGCCCTCACACACAAGCACGAAGACATCAACGACCTCATCAGGCTCGTCAAGGCCCTCGACAAGAAGGCACGGGACAACGGCTCCGACGAGGCCTCAAACCTCCGCACCGAGAACGCTGAACTGAAGACACTGGTTGACACCCTCGCCGCCCAGGTAACCCTCGCGACCATGCGCCTCCAGGACCTCAAGCCCACCCAGCCCCGGCTCACCGCAGTGCCGCCAGCCGAGTAGCGCTGACCACCAGGGCCGCGTGCGCGTCGTCTGCCTGCAGCAATGTACGGCGGCCTTAGCTCCTGCACTGCCTGGGCACGATCCAGGTTGTAGTGAACTCACACCCACCCGGAGCGACACCATGATGTGAGCGCGAGGGCCTTCGCACCCGAGCCAGCAACTACCGCATCATCTACACAATCGACAACGGCAGGTTGCTCGTTGCCGTCGTACACCTCGTACCCCGCGAAGACGTCTATGGGCGGTAATCCCCGAAGAGACTCCCATCAATCCCGGGGACCTGCGAGATCCTCCTCGACCCGCAGGCTCAGTCCCAGACTCGCGGCGACCTTCGCAAGCGTCGTCGTGCTCACGTCACGGCCGTTTTCGATTCGCGAGATCGTCACCCGGGAGACACCCGCCTGCTCGGCCAGCGCCTCCTGTGACAAGCACTGTGCCTCGCGGACACGGCGGAGACCCCGGGCGATGTGCACCATCGACTCGCTCTCGGGACTCATCAGCCCTCGTCGCCCTTCACACTGTGGTGCTGGGCGTGCATCGCTTCGGCTGCGATGAGGGCGAACTGCCGGAGCGTCTCCGGGTCGCTCACGGCCTTGCGCATCTCGTCCGAGTCCTCGAAGGCCCGGAACAGCGCATAGTCCACGGCATCGGTGAACTTCGTCGAGCCCTTGAGCTGCTCGACGGTGTTGTTCTTCGCCATGGCAGCCGCTTCCTCGTCGGCGTCGAGGTAACCCCAGAACGCCGTGATGAAGCCCTCGACGCTCGTCGGGTTCGTCTCGACACCCTTGGCCCGGAACATGTCGTTGACCTTCTCGATGGCCTCCTGCAGCGGACCCCGCGGTTTGGCACTCGTGCCCTGGGTCGAACTTGCGAAGTTCGGCAGTTCGATCGAGCGCTCGTCGTCCGTGGGTACCAGGCCGTAATCCTCTTCGACCTTCGCCGGCACGAGCTTCACGCCACCGAGTTGGACGCCCTCCATGTAGCTGTCGTCGTAGCCTTCCGCATCGAGCTTCAGCCGCCGGGCCAGCAGCGACATGACGATCGCGCGCAGACCCAGTTCCTCGTCCTGGAAGTCGACGATCTGGGAGAGGAACTGCCAGGCGTTGCGGTAACTGATCACATCGGACCGGAAGGCCTTGAGCGTCTCGTAGCGGTCCTTGTCGGTCTTGAGCTTCGCCTGGTTCACCTGCTGCTTCCAGGCCCGCACGATCGGGCTCACTGCCTGCTCGACGGCCTCACTGTCCTGATCGGCAAGATACGCCTCGGCGACCTGGCGCAGCTGCGTGTGCGTGTACAGCCCCACGGCGTCCAACCGGTCGGCCAGATCGAACAGGGCGTTCGGGTCGACCTCACCGGCAACGTGGGCACCCTCGTAGTACTGGGCGAAGTCGCGCTGGATCGTCGCTGGTTCATTCACGAAGTCGACGACCATCGGGGCACTCTTGCCCGGGAAGATCCGGTTGAGCCGGGAGAGCGTCTGCACCGTGGCGACCCCCGTGAGGACCTTGTCGACATACATCGCCATGAGGCGCGGTTCGTCGAATCCCGTCTGGAACTTGTTCGCGACGATGAGGACCTTCGCCTCGTCCTCCTCGCGGAAGGCCCGGGCGACATCACTGCGCTCGTTCATGGAGATCTCCGTGACCTCCTCGCCGGCCTCGTTCTTCACCGAACCCGAGAAGGCCACGAGGGTCTCCAGACCCGTGTAGCCACGGTCGGCGATGTAGGCGTTCATCTTCTCCGACCACAGCACGGCGTCCTTGCGGCCTGCGGTGACCACCATGGCCCGGGCCTGGCCCTGCAGGAGGCCTGCGACATTGCGCCGGAAGTGCTCGACGACGACCTGGACCTTCTGTGCGATCGCAGTGGGATGGAGCCGGGTGAAGCGCACGATGTCGGTCACTGCCCGCCGGGTCTCGACCTCGGTGTCCGCGGCTTCGTCGTCGAGCGTGTGCTTGACCCGGACGAACATGTCGTAGGTCGAGTAGTTCGTGAGCACGTCGAGGATGAAGCCCTCCTCGATCGCCTGGGCCATCGAGTAGGTGTCGAAGGCCTCCCAGCGGTCGGTGGCCGCGTCATGGGTGCCGAACAGACGGAGCGTCTTCGCCTTCGGGGTGGCCGTGAGTGCGATGAAGGTGATGTTCGCACTCCGGGCGATCGCAGAGTCGGTCGCCGCGAGCAGATCGTCGGCGCTGATCTCCTCGGTCTCGTCGAGGTCGACATCGGCGAGCAACCTCTTGAGCGCGCGCGCCGAGGAACCCGTCTGCGAGGAGTGGGCCTCGTCGGCGACGATCGCCCAGTTCCGGCCGCGCAGCTCGCTCGTGTCCTCGATGAGCCCCATGACGTGCGGGAAGGTCTGGAGGGTGCACGTGATGATGTGCCCGCCCTCGAGGAGAGCGTCCTTCACCTGTGCGGACTTCGCACCCGTGGCCGTGCCGATGTTCACGACGAGTCCGGCCGAGGACTGGACGAGGTTCATGTCCTCGCGGACGTTCTCGTCGAGCACTGTGCGGTCGGTGACGACGACCACCGAATCGAAGGTCGAGGTCGCAGAATCATCCATGTGCCGGATGAGACGGTGGCTGAGCCACGCGATCGTCTTCGTCTTGCCGGAGCCTGCCGAGTGCTGGACGAGGTACCGGCCGCCGGGCCCCCGGGCCTCGATGTCGGCGACGATGCGCTCGACGGCGCGCAACTGGTGGAAGCGCGGGAAGATGAGCCGGCCTGCGCTCTTCTTTCCCTGCTTGTTCGGCTCGTAGAGCGCGAAGTCCTTGAGGATACGCAGGAACATCGGCCGGGCGAGGATCTCCCGCCACAGGTAGTCCGTGGCTGAGCCTGTGTGTGACACCGGGTTGCCCTGGTGGCCGTCGTCGCCACGGTTGAAGGGCAGGAAGTGGGTGTTCTCGCCCTCCAACTTCGTCGTCATGTAGACGAGCTCGTTGGACACCGCGAAGTGGACGAGGGCGCGTCCCGGTTCGAGGAGCGCCCTGCCGGGACCGGGGATGCGGTCCGCCTTGTACTGCGCGATCGCATGGTTCACCGTCTGCGTGTTGTCGGTCTTGAGTTCGAGGGTCGCGACCGGCAGGCCGTTGGCGCAGAGCACGAGGTCGATGGTGTCGAGCTTCTGGGTGTCGAACCTGACCTGACGCAGCACCCGCAGCCGCACAGCGTCCGACTGCTCGATGACACTCGTGAGGTTCGGGTTCGCCGGTGGGAACGCGACGAGGGGACCGAACCGCGCCGCGGGCCGTCCGACCTGGGAGTAGGGGAGACCCTTGCGCAACAGACCCAACAAACCGCCGGACGGGTGGCCCGTCACCGGGTCCATGCGGGTCGGCTTCTTCCACTCCCGGATGAGGTGGTCCAGGAGCTTCGCCTCGGCGTGCTCCCGTGCACCGTTTGCGAGATCGGCCGGCACGGCCTTCTCGTACTCGTCCGGGTACTGCGTCGCCAGCCAGTGGAGGACATCGCCGGGGATCATGGCACGGGCGACGTCCCAGCCCGCAGCGCCGGGCCTCCCGTCGTCCTCGTAGAGCCAGCCGCGCTCGGCCAGGGCCTCGCAGATGGTCGTCTCGAAGGAGCGTTCCAGCAACGGTTCGGTGGTCATGCGGGGTCCTTCCGGCCGGTGACGACCTCGGTGATGAGCGCCGAACGACGCTCGAGGAGGAGGGCTTTGAGCTCTGCAGTCTTCGCGAGCATTTGGTCGATTTTGGAGATGACGTCGTCGAGGTGGTCGGCGATGCGCCGCTGTTCTCCAGGCGAGCACAACTTGATGGTCAGTGATCCGAGCCGTGCATTGTTGATGATCGGAAGCGTAGTCGTGACTGTATTCGCGAGAAGTTGTTCTTTCTCGGCTGCAAGAGCGTAGTAAAGATACCGACCGTGTACTCCGTCACGCGGAATGGCCGCCGTGACCTGCTGATTCGTGGTAACGGGAGTTTCTGCAAATCCGAGCTTTCCGACGCTCCCGATTCCGCAGACCAGCGTGCTATGGGACGGAACTACCGTCAGTTGATCTAATGCGGCAGCGGTCGGGAACCTCGTCAGAGCAAGTGTCGAATGAAGATCTTCAGGAGTGACCCAGCCGACTGCGCCCTCAGTAGCGAAGTTCTCTTCTCCGCTTCCGCCGCTGGGTGTAGACCCGGTAGTTAGGGTTGCCAGCCACTGCAGCGGGCGTGTTTCTTTCGCCCGATTGATGCCAGCAATAGACGCGATTACGGTGGTCCGGCGAATCTCCAGCGTCTTCGTCAGCTCGTCCAGCTTCGCCACCATCGCGTCGATCTCGCCCGTCTCGCGGTCGAGGTAGTCGGCGATGCGCTTCTGGATTTCGAGTGATGGCATCGGGATGGGGAGGTCGATCAGCTCGGCGTAGCCAAGGTTTTGCCGCACCCCGGCCCCCATCTCGTAGTACGCCTTTTGGATGTCGTAGGCCCGCAGGACGGCCGCGATGAAGCGCGGATCGGCCTTTGTCGTATCGGGCCGCACGGTGATGTACGCGGAAGTGATGAGTCCCCGCTCCAATGCCTGTCCGACCCGGATCGACTTCTTATCGTTCTGCAAGTCGGTCATACGGAGCACGACGTCGCCCTCTTCGACGATGTTGTAGGTCTCGTATGACTCCGGACGCAGGCCGCCGATGACGTTTATCGCTTTGCGAATGACACGACCGTAGGAAAGCGACAGCAGGTTGGTCTCGACCATGCCGATGTTCTTATTGACGACGCGAGGCGCGACAGACCATAGCGGTGCTAAATTCCACTCAGTTGGGCCAAGGTGCGCTGCAAGATCCATCCTCATGCCTCACGCACCCCCTCGAACATACTCGTCAGGTCACTCATGAGCCGCGCAACGTCCACGTCGATCTCCTCGAGCGGGCGAGGCTCCTCGGGCGTGTAGAAGATCCGTGTGAAGGGAATCTCGTTGCCGGCCTTCGCCTTCGAGACATCCCAGGTCGCGCCCTCGGCGAAGGGCAGCACCTCTTGCTTCATGTGCGTGGTGAGGTCTTCGCTCTCCGGGACCCGCTCGGTGATCTTCCATCCGTCGAGGAGCACCGGATTCCCCTTCCGGTCCACCGCCAGGGGAGCGTCCGGATCCTCGACACCCAGCGCCTCTGTTACTGCGTCGATCAACCCCAAGGGTGCCTTGAGTCCGGCGTTCTTGCACCGCTGCTTGAAGGCGTCTGGGATGCTGTTCCACACGAACCCGTCGAAGCTCTTTACGACCTTCTCGTGCTCAGCCGTATACGCACCGTGCTCGGCGATCTGTGCGAGCGCCTCGTCGGTGACGACGGTCCCCAGCCTCGCCTGCTTGTAGACCGGCACGTCGCGGAACATGAAGTCCGCGGGCTTCATCACGCGCGAGATCGCCGGATCCGCGTCCTCGAAGGCCTTGTAGGCCGCATGGACAATCGAGCGCTTGTCCTCGGTCATCTCCCGGCGCTTGTCACCCATGCCCTTGCGCATCGGTGACCACTGCCCCGAGGCGTCGATGAGCTGGATCTTGCCCTGACGCTCGGGCTCCTTGTTCGTGTCGAGCACCCACACGTAGGTCGCGATGCCGGTGCCGTAGAACATCTGGGTCGGCAGCGCGACGATCGCGTCGATGAGGTCCTCGTCGAAGAGCCACTGACGGATCGCGTTCGGACCCTTGTCGCTGGAGAACAGGGGCGAGGCGTTCGAGACGACCGCCGCCCGGCCGCCGTGGCCGGACCTACCGGCGGGCGCGAGCTTCGAGGCGCAGTGGGCGAGGAAGAGCATCTGGCCATCCCCCTTGGCCGGCAGCCCGTGCGAGAAGCGCGAGCCCGGGACCTTCGACTGCTCGAGGACGTCCTTGTGCTGCACGCTCCAGTCCGTACCGAAGGGCGGGTTGGAGAGCACGTAGTCGAACTGCCGGTCGGCGTACTCGTCGCGCACGAGCGTGTCGCCCAGGCGGATCGCATCGGGCAGGCCTCCCTGGATGAGGAGGTCGCCCTTGCCCAGGGCGTACGCATTGGGCATGAGCTCCTGACCGAAGAGGTTGACCTCGATGTCCGGGTTGAGCTCCGCGAGGTGGTCCTGGGCGACGAGCAGCATGCCGCCGGAGCCTGCCGTGGGGTCGTAGATCGAACGGGTCGTGTTGCGTCCGGCCAGCGAGTCCTCGTCGGAGGCGAAGAGGATGTCGACCATGAGACGGATGGCATCACGCGGGGTGTAGAAGCCACCGGCGGCCTTGCCCTTCTTGTCGAAGGCCCGGTACATGACGTTCTCGAAGAGGTCACCCATCGCGGTGTTCGGCATCGCAGCAGGGGAGAGGTCCAAGCCTGCGAAGTGTCGGATCACGGCGTGGAGCCTGTTCGCCTCGGCGAGCTTCGCCGTCAAGCGCTGGAATTCGAAGGAGGACCAGATGTCGGCGATGTTGTGCGAGAAGCCCGCGACATAGGACTCCAGCGAGGCCTGCACGTTGTCGTCCGTCGAGGCGATGGTCGCCAGACTCAAGGGCGAGGTGTTGTAGAAACTCAGTCCGAAGCGACGCTTGACCTCGGCATCGATGAACCGGGTGGGTGTGTCCTTCGCGACGAGATCCTCGACGAGAGGCACGACGTCGTCCTTGGTCTCGGCGAGCAGGCACTCGAGCCGCCGCAGCACGGTGAAGGGGAGGATGTAATCGCCGTACTCGGTCTCCTCGACGACGCTGCGGAGGAACTTGTCGGCGGTGGCCCAGACGACGCTCGCAGCAGTGGCGGCGCGCTGTTTCTGGGCGGGGGTACTCGGGGTCATACAGTGCCTCTTCGCAGTTCGTGTCGGGTCGCGGGCTGTAACAGGAATGCTACAAGGGATTCGGGCGAGAAGAAGGGCCTGCACGTGTTGGAGGCTTTGCCTTTTGCAGAGAACATCGGGGAGGCCTCGCTCGAGCGATGATCGAGTCATGGGAAAGACTTCACGCAGGCCGTCTCGACGTGATCGGCATAGAGCTCGACAGGACACGGGTGGGGGCATCACTGTCACGGTCGGGGTGACTCCTCGGCACAAGGACAGCGGACAACCGGACTTGGAAAGTGAGATCCGCCTGTTGAGAAGCTCGCTCCTGTACGCGGACAAGATTGAGCTGGTTGCGCCCAGCGCGGCCTGGATGACGGACTTTAGGCCATTACGGGAGGTCGATCCGGACGATGTCTGGAAGACCGTCATCGGTCTTCCAGATGTGACATTGCAGCGCATCGGACATGACGGCGTTCCGCCTCGTTTGTTCCGCCAGATGATGAAGGAGATGGGGCAACGTCCACTCGCTGATCCGGACCGGGCTGAGGCTGAGCGACTGTGGAAAGACGCCATCCCCGATATGAAGCGTCAGGCGGACGAGGTCTTTGACTCTGTGGAGTCGGAAGAACTCGACATGGCTCTCGACGCAGGCGCGGTCCAATTGGTCAGTGAAGGAACCCGCTTCGAGGACCCGCCTGATCAGCAGATTGCGTGGTTCCGCGACCGTATCGTGGCGGCGTTCAACGACCCCGACCGCCATGTGTTGCTCGACGAGCTGACGACCTGTCAGCTCCGAGATTCGGGATACGACGTGTCGGAAATGTCGAGGGTCGCCGATCGTCGGGCTCGGCAGGTGTCGGTGGGCACAGGGCTGATGCAGCGTCTGGAGACCTTCCCCGATGCTCCGATGAGTCTCGTCCTCGAGGCACGCGAGGAACTCGCTGACGGTAGGCGGACATACCGGAAAGCGGCGCGGAATCTAACTGCCAAGATCCAGTCGTCAGCGCTGGACCCTACCTTATCGAGTGATATCGCGGAACTATGGTTCGACGAAGTGGACCCCGCTCTCAGGGAACTGCGGAAGTCGACGTCGACTACGCACCTTGCCTGGGAGACCGGAAAGCGATTGCTCACCGAGGGGTTCGGAATCCCTACCCTTCTGGTAGGGGTTCTCAACTTCCCAGAGGTCGCCGACCATTTGCCTTCGGAGGCGGGTATCGCTGCAGGAGCCGTACGTGTTGCTTCGGCCGGGGCTCGGAAGGCCATCGAAGCTCAGGCCGCGAGGCGGAAGCATGATCTCGTGTACCTACTTGATGTAGAGAAGAAGCTGAAATGGTAACAATGCGCACGGTTCAGCGGCCGGGGAACCGCCTGAGCAGGGCCTCCTCGACGAGGCGGTACTCAGTGCACGGGAACGGGACTGGTTGATTGTTCGCATCGAGACATGTCACGCACACCCTGTCGACAACGACCTCGGAGTGGACGAGGGTGCTCTCGTTCACCGTCTGATGCTCATGGACCTCAGGTCGTGGACATGGCGCGCCGTAACTGGCGGGGCATAAATCAGGCACATCACGCGGAGCGTGGAGTTCGACGACGACATTGAGAACTTCGAGAAGATGCGCACCAGCTTCAAATGGGTCCGCGCGCAGGCGTGCCCTGGTATAGGTGAGGTAGTCCAACAGTGGGTTCATTCACTCATGATCGCTGGGAATGACCACCCAGGACCACCGTTCATCTGGGAATCGGTTCGGCGGCGCGGCTTTCGACGACCTCGCCTTCCTGGAGTCGCGCGCACTGACCCGGCCTACAGGAGCGCCCGGTAGTGCCCTGCGTTGCTCACCGGCACCTTGTTGCTTCAACCCACCCGAGCGAACACCTAACACTTCCATGGCGCCTATATAATCGCGATGTCGAACGCCTGGCAGACGGGCGCCCAGGCGCTCGCGGAGGAGGAACGGGTGGCCTTCGCCAACGACCCGCTCAACCTGCTCGCCGTCGACGGCCCGGCCAATCAACAGAAGGGCGCCGGGGACGCGGCGACCTGGTTGCCTGCGAACAGGGCGTTCCGCTGCGAGTACGTGGCCCGGCAGGTGGCGGTCAAACACGCCTACGACCTGTGGGTGACCCCTCCGGAGCACGCGGCGATCGAGCGGATCCTCACCGACTGCCCGGCGACGGGACCGGAGGACGGCGGGACCGTCGCCGCGGATCCCTGGCCGGACACCGGCGAAGGGGACCTGGCCGACTGAGAGGGAGGGCGCCTCGGCGGCGGTTCAGTGGGAGGCGGTGAGGTTGTGCCCGGCGCGGGTGGGGACGATCCGGACCTCGTCCCCGTCGACGACGACCGTCGCGGTGATCGCGAGGCTGACGGTCTCCTGGATGTCGGACACGTGGGCGGTGACGGCATCACGCTGGCGCATCGACACCGTCCAGTCCACACGGGTGGGGGAGGTCCGCAGGGTGTCGCCGCTCGTCTCCAGGGAGATGTCCGGGTACTCGTCGAGGGTCCAGGTGACGTCACCGAGCACGGTGTTGTCCGTCTCGTACCCGACCAGGCACCCGGTGGGCATGAGGACGGTCTGCTCGGCGCAGGAGTCGAGGTGGGCGTCGAACACCCGTTGGACCTCCTCCTCGAGGGCGGCCGTCGGCTCCGCGGTGAGGGACACCGCGGTCTGCGCCGTGGGGTCCGTGAGGTCCTTCTGGACCGAGTCCGCGCGGAACCACGTGTCCGAGGACCCGAGGGAGTACCCGGCGGGCACGAACACGGGCACCTGCCCGGTCGGGACGGTCACCCCGTTGATCTCGACGCTCGAGGACCCCTCGACGGACACGTCGAGCACGGGCCAGGTGTCCTGGTGGATGCGCCAGGCGTCCCACAGTCCGGCGGTGGACGGTGCCCGCACGAGGTCGAAGGTGATCTCCCGGGTCGAGTCACCGAGCGTGTACCGCACGGTCGCGGTGGCGGTGTCCTCGGCGACCTCGGTGTCGAGGACCCGGACGTCGCGCGGCAGGGCCGGGGCGTCGGCCAGGGTCTGGTCGGTGAGGGTGGCCGACCGGACCGAGGGCGTCTGCAGGTGTCCGAGGGCCCGTCCGGCATCGGCCTCCCCGAGGGCCCGCAGGTAGGAGGCGACGGTGGCGCCGGGTGAGTAGGCGACCAGATTGGTCAGCGGCACGCTCGCGACGCCGAGCACGAGGACGAGCATCGCGGCGACGAGCAGCGTGCGGGGGGACGCGGGGCCCGACCGGCGGGAGCGCCGCGCCGCGCACGGAGGTTCGTCGCTGCTCATGGGGCCATTCAACCAGGGAACCGTTGATCGGGGCGTCCGGGCCGTCACGTGTCAGGCCGACGTGTCGGACGAATGTGGCAGGACTCAGTCCGTCGGGTCCTCGACGGAGTAGGCGTGCATCCGCGTGGTGTCGACCTCGACCCACAGGCGGGTCCCGACGGTGACCCCCATGAGCTGGGTGGGAGCCTCGACGCCGAGGGCGGGGTGGAGGACGGGGTCGGTGGCCATGGTGGCCGGCCGGAAGTCGAGCCAGTCGACGGAGAGGGCCAGGCCCACCTCGGTGTCGGCCGGGGAGAGCGTCAGTTGGAGGAGATCGCCCTTCTCGCGGACAGCGACGACGACGGCCTCGAACACCGTCGCACCCTCGCTGAACACGGGGTCGAACTCGTCGCGGGACAGGGTGGCGGCGGCCGTCGGGATCGTCACGTAGACCTTCCCGTCCAGCTCCGTGCGGGCCCGCACCTGGGAGTGGCCGATCGACAGCCAGCCGCCCCGGGCGAGACCCGAGAACACGTTGACACCGGTGAATCCGGCGGCCAGGTTGCTGCGCGGTTCGGCCAGGTGCTCGGCCAGGGGCCCGCGCTGGGCCACCTGGTCCATCTCGAGGACGACGAGGTCACCACCGAAGAGCGCGGCGTCCTGCACGTGGGTGGTCGCGAGCACGAGGCCGAGTCCGTACTCGTCGAGCGTGGCGAGCACGGTCCGGCGTGCCGAGGTGCGGGCGCCGGCGGACAGGCCGGAGAAGGGGTCGTCGAGGACGAGGGTGGTGGGCTGCAGCGTGTGGGAGTGGTCTCCCGGGCGGGTCAGCCGCCCGAGGGCCAGCGTGAGGCGCAGGGCGAGGGTCTGGTCGGCGGTCAGGTCCCGCAGGCGGGTACGGGCAAGATGGTCGAGGGCGAGCCCCGAGCGCCGCGCGAGTGTGGCGGTACGGGTCCCGGCGGCCAGGTCCGCCTTGCCGAGGCCGAGTTCGGAACGCAGGTGGGCGGCGACGCGACGTCGACCGTGGACGGAGAGGTCCGGCATGACGAGGGCGCAAGCGTCCTGGGCGCAGTGGGTGATCGCCGCGGTGACCTCGCTGCTGCCACCCATGATGACGAGGCGGTCCCCGGGCCCGACGGGCCGGGTGGACAGCGGGGTGCCGGTGAGGCGGAAGGACGGGGCGTCGATCCCGGGGGAGGTGGCTGGCGCGTTCACAGCAGACGATTCTATTCCCCGCCGGACCGCACACACGACCGCCCCGCACACACTCCCCGAACACACGACGGGAGGCCGTCGGACGCCGCTTGCCCTCGGCGTCCGACGGCCTCCCGTCGAGATCGGGGTGGAGGATCAGTAGGTGGTGGGATCCTCCTCGAGGCGGGTCCGCCGGCGGGTGACGACCACGGCGGCCGCACCGATGGCCAGCAGGCCCGCACCGAGTGCGAGGCCGGTGACCTCGGAACCGGTGCGCGGCAGCGCGTCCGAGGCGCCCTGCTCGTCCACGGACTCCACCGTGCCGGTCTCGGTCGCCGAGCTGTTGGTCGTGACCGTGAAGGAACCGGAACCGGACTCCTCGGACTCCGCCGTCGACACCGATACCTCGTACTGGCCGAGGACCGGTGCGGTCTGTGCGTAGACGGAGAAGGCGGTACGGCCCTGCTCGTCGGCGGTCTGGGTCGAGGTGTACTGCTCGACCTGGCCGTCCGTGTGCTCGACGGTGAGGGTGACGTCCTCGCCGGGCTGGGCACCAACGACGGAGATGATGACGCCCTTGTCCTGATCGGCGAAGTCCTCCGAGGAGATCTCGACCGGCGACACGTCGACCGCGAAGTCGACGGCGGCGGTCTCGGTCTCCTCCGCGGGCGCCTCCTCGGCGGCCGCGGCGACCGTGACCGACTGGCTGGCGACGACCGCGCCGGACTCACCGTCGACGAACGTGAAGGTGTGGTCACCAGCCGGTGCGTCGGCGGGGATCGTCACCGTGACGGAGGTGGATCCGTCCTGGGCGACCGTGTAGTCACCGACGTCGACCGGGTCGGAGTTGAGGAACACGTCACCGCTGGAGCCGGGCTCCAGGTCGGTCGCCCGGAGGGTGACGGGCTGGCCGGGCTCGACCTCGCCGTCCTCGTCGTCCATGCCGATGGGCGCGGGCTCCGCCGGCTCCTCGGTCTCCTCCTCGGTGGGCTCGGGCTCCGGGGTCGGCTCCGGTTCGGGCTCCGGCTCCGTGGTTTCCTCGGGAGTGGGTTCCGGCTTCGGCTCGGCCTTCTCGGTCTCCTCCGGTGCCGGTTCCTCGGTCTTCTCCTCGGTGGGAGTGGGTTCCGGCTTCGGTTCTTCCGTCTTCTCCGGCTTCGGCTCGGGCTTCGATTCCGGCTTCGCCTCGACCTCGACGGTCTGCTCGGCGACGACGTCGCCGGACTCGCCGTCGACGAAGGTGAGCGCGAACTCGCCGGGCTCCACGTCCTGCGGGATCGTCACGGTGAGGGCGACGGTGCCGTCCTTCTTCACCGTGTACTCGCCGAGGGAGAGCGGCTCGACCGCGTCGGTCTCGTCCTGCTCGGCGCCGTCCGGGGTCGCGGCCGCGGGGCCGCCGTTCTCGGTCGCCTCGGTCGTCTCGGCCTCGTCGGTGTCCTCGGAGGCGGCGTCCTTCTCGGCGTCCTCCGTCTGCTCGGAGTCTTCCGCCGGCTCTGCTTCGTCGGCTTCGGCGGACTCGTCGACCGACAGGAACACGTCACCGGTGGAACCGGGCGTGAGGTCGGCGGCGGAGAGCGTGACCTCCTGGCCGGGGCGCAGCGTGCCGTCCTCGTCGTCGACCTCGAGGGCGACGGGCTCGACGGGCTCGGGCTCCGCGGTCTCGGTGGGCTCCGGCTTCTCCTCCGGGGCCGAGGTGGTGTTCGTCGGTTCCGGGGAGGGCTCGGTGGGCTCCGGGGTCGGGACGATGGTCTTCTTCGGAGTGGGTTCCGGCTCCTGCGTGGGTTCCGGCTCGGGTGCCTTCGTCTTCTCCGGTGCCGGCTCCTCGGTCTTCTCCTCGGTGGGCTTCGGCTCCGGCTTCTGCGTCTCCGTCGGTTCCGGCTCCGGCTTCTGCGTCTCCGTCGGTTCCGGCTCCGGCTTCTGCGTCTCCGTCGGTTCCGGCTCCTCGGTCGGTTCCGGCGTCGGCTCTGCCGTCTCCGTCGGTTCCGGCTTCTGCGTCTCCGTCGGTTCCGGCTTCTGCGTCTCCGTCGGTTCCGGCGTCGGCTCTGCCGTCTCCGTCGGTTCCGGCTCCTCGGTCGGCTCCGCCGTCTCCGTGGGCTCTGCCGTCTCCGTCGGTTCCGGCTCCTCGGTCGGCTCCGCCGTCTCCTCCGGCGCGGTGTTCTTCTGCGGCTCGAAGGGCGGTGCCACCTCGTCCGTCTCGGTGACGACCTCGAAGGTGACGATCGAGGAGTCCTCACCGGTCTCGTCGTCGGTGAGGAAGAGTTCGTAGGTGCCCAGCGGCACCTTCGCCCCACCGGACACGGTGAAGAAGTACATCCCGTTGACCTCGCCCTCCGCGTTGACGGAGAGGGGTTCGGGCGCCTCGTACGGGGTGCCGTCGGTGCCGATCACGGTGACGGTCGCGGTGGCGCCGGGGGTCAGGCCGGTGCCCTGGAAGCGGATGCCGGCCTCGGGGTCGGCGATCTCCGCCTGGCTGATCTCGGAGACGAAGACCTTCGCCTCGGAGGGGGCGCTCTTCTCGGTGGATTCCCCACCCTGCGCATCGGCCTCGGAGCCGTCGGTGGTCCCGGAATCGGAACCCTCGGTGGACTCGTCCGTGGAATTCGCGGGGTCGTCGGCGGGTGCAGAGGTGTTCGCGACGGCGGGCATGGCGATGCCACCGGTCACGAGCGCGGCCACTGCGGGGGCAAGAACAAGACTCTTGGAAGTCTTCACAGTCGGGCCTTTCGGTGTGTGGTCAGCACGCACCAGGCCGAGAGTCCCGGCTCTCCTAAGGCTTTAGGGGAAGGCACCATCGGCGCGGGCGTATGTCGGGCCCCACTCTAAGCCATGAACACAGCGGAATCCCAAGGAATTTTGTCGTTTCTCGGCGTGTCGGGCTGAAATCCCTCGTGACTTGCTGTAAACGACACGCGTGTAATTCGGGTTCCCATGCGGCTCCGGCGGTAGGATCGACCTCCGTGAGCCTGCTTTCCGACGTCGACATCCGCGCCCGCCTGATCCCCACCGCCGAGGGGTCCGTGCCCGGCGCAGGGCCCATCGTGCTCTGCCCCTGCGATCCCGGCCTCGTGCAGCCCTCGAGCGTGGACGTGCGGCTCGACCGCTTCTTCCGCCTCTTCGACAACCACAAGTACTCCTTCATCGATCCTGCCACGGAGCAGTCCGAGCTCACGCACCTGGTCGAGGTCGACCCGGACGAGGCCTTCGTGCTCCACCCCGGCGAGTTCGTGCTCGGGGCGACGCTGGAGGAGGTCACCCTGCCGGCGGACATCGCCGCCCGCCTGGAGGGCAAGAGCTCGCTCGGCCGGCTCGGGCTCCTCACCCACTCGACCGCCGGTTTCGTCGATCCCGGTTTCACCGGTCACATCACCCTGGAGCTGTCGAACGTCGCGACCCTGCCCATCAAGCTGTGGCCGGGCATGAAGATCGGCCAGCTGTGCTTCTTCGAGCTCAGCTCGGAGGCCGCCGCCCCCTACGGCTCCGACCCGCGCACCGTGAACCGTTACCAGGGCCAGCGCGGCCCCACCCCCTCGCGGTCCCACCTGAACTTCCGCAAGGGCATGCCGGACGATCCGGCCGGGGCGTGGGAGCTCTCCACACGTGAGGACGAGGCCTGAGTGCCCGGTCGGCACGACTCCCGTGATCCCCGCAGCGCCGCGGTGCTGCGGGAACGCCACCTGCTCCTGCTGAATGCGGAGGTCGAGGCGAGCGACGTCATCGCGCTCGTGACCAACCGTCTGCCGGACCTGCCCGACCCCCAGGTGCTCCACGAGGCCGAGCACGTCGGTGACGGCCTCTGGGTCCCCGAGGTCCGCCAGTGGCGGCTCTCCCGTCACTCGACCCTGGAAGGCCCCTTCGACCTCGACCGGACGACGGTCCGGGAGCTGGGCCTCGGCGACGACATCTCCGGCGTCTACTCCCTGTCGGCCCCGCACGACCGGGAGCCGGGCCCACCTCCGCCCTGGCTCGTCGACCCCGATCTCCTCCACCTCTTCTATCCCGGCGGGATGCCCAATCGGGACGAGGGGCGGCAGATCGCCCTGCTCATCGCGCTCGCCCGCCGTCTCCACACCGGTGTGCGGTTCGCGGACGAACCGCTGTACCCCGACGGCGCCCCACCGTCTCCCCGCAGGCGCGGCCGCCACGCCGCCCCTGATCCCGTGGAGAGCGGCACGGCAGGTGCCGAGGGACAGGGCGCCTCGGCGGCGGACGAGATCCCCCTGCGGATCCTCGTGCCGGATCCCGGGGCCCGGATCGACCTCTACGTGTACTCGCCGCTGTGGATCGCGCCGGACGTCCTGTACGACCGGCTGCACCGGGTCTCCGCGGCCGTCACCTTCCCGCAGGCGGCCCTCGACGCGCTCGACGCCGGCGCCGAACTCGACGGGTACGCGATCGACCTGCCGCTCACCGCCCTCGGGCCCCGCGCCGGGGCCCTGGAGGTCCGCGTCATGGAGGAGACGGCACTGCCGCCCATCGTGCGTCGGCTGCTGCCGCCGGCCCCGGGTACCGATGCCGCCGAGGCGCCCTCCCGTGTCGTCTACCACGTGCACTGGTCCGACGCTGAGGACGCCCGGTACCGGTCCGATCCCGATGCCGAGTTCCGCCGGTTGCGGCTGGCCGCGGCGGTCCGCCTGGAGAAGGTCGCGGCCGCCGTGCTCGCGGCCAGCGGTGGGATGGTGCTCGACGAGGACGGGTTCCTCGTCTCCCCCGGGCAGCTGCCGGAGGTGTGAGCGACCTCCGCCCGGGTGGGTCATCCGTCCGGCCTGTGACCTGCGGTTCTCCGGGCGAAACAGGACCGGGATCGGGGCCACCGTGGAATAATGGTCACTCATACCCAGGGCGACTTAAGGCGGTTCCATGGCAGTGATGGTGACGGTGTTCCTCATTGCTGCGCTGCTGGCCGTGCCACTGGTCCGTCTGCTCGGCCGCTCGGCCTTCCTCGTCCTCGCCCTCGTCCCCCTCGCCGGACTCGTGTTCTCGGCCCTCGTGGCGCCGGGCGTGCTGGCCGGGGACCCCCTGCTCCGGGTGTTCCACTGGTTGCCGGCCCTCGACATGGCCGTCGTGTTCCGGATGGACGCGCTCGCGTGGATCGTGACGCTGCTCGTCACCGGGGTCGGTGCCTGTGTGTTCGTCTACTGCGCGCGGTATTTCGAGACGGACGAACCGGGGCTCGGCCGGTTCGCCGGGGTCCTCATGGCCTTCGCCGGGTGCATGTACGGTCTCGTCGTCGCGGACGAACTGTTGCTCCTCTTCGTCTTCTGGGAGGGCACCACGGTGTTCTCCTACCTCCTCATCGGGCACGCCCATCCCCGGCGGGCCGCCCGGCGGGCCGCGCTCCAGTCCCTCATCGTCACGACGGCCGGAGGGCTGGCGATGTTAGTCGGGATGATCCTCCTCACCCGGGTGTACGGGACGGGGCGGATCTCGTTGATCCTCGAGTCGGGCTGGGAGTCGCTGCAGGGCGGTCACGCGCGGGCCGCCGTGATCGTCGCGATCCTCCTGATCCTCGTCGGCGCGGTCTCGAAGTCGGCCCTCCTGCCCTTCCACTTCTGGCTGCCCGGGGCGATGGCCGCGCCGACGCCGGTGAGCGCCTATCTCCACGCCGCGGCGATGGTGAAGGCCGGGATCTACCTCGTCCTCCGCCTGGCGCCCGGTTTCCACACCATGCCGTCCTGGCTGCCGGTCCTCCTGACCCTGGGACTCGCGACGATGGTGACCGGCGGATGGATGGCGCTGCGCCAGTTCGATCTCAAGCTCGTGCTCGCCTACGGCACGGTCTCCCAGCTCGGGTTCCTCACGGTGCTCGCCGCCTTCGGTACCCGCGACGTCACGACCGCCGCCCTCGCTCTGCTGCTCTCCCACGCACTGTTCAAGTCCGTCCTGTTCCTCACCGTCGGTGTCATCGACCACCACGCCGGGACCCGTGACCTGCGCAAACTCTCCGGGTACTGGCGGGCCTCGCCCACTCTCACGGTGGCCGCCCTCGTCGCCGCCGCCTCGATGGCGGGTCTGCCACCGACCCTGGGCTTCGTCGCGAAGGAGGCCGTCTGGACGGCTCTGCTGGACGCCGGGACGAAGGAGGCGTGGTTCGCGCTCCTCGGCATAGCCCTCGGGTCGGTACTCACGGTGGCCTACACGTGCCGGTTCGTCTGGGGTGCCTTCGCGCCCAAGCGCGGGGTCGAGCCGATGGCCCGTGGGCGTGAGTCCGCCCTGTTCGTCTCCCCGGCCGTGCTCCTCTCCGTGGGCACGCTCGTCCTCGGGATCGGGGCCGCGTGGTGGGTCGACCCGCTCGTCGCCGCACACACCGGAGCCCTCGACGGGGCGCACCCGGGCTTCGGGGCGCTCGACCCCGCCTACCACCTGGCGCTGTGGCACGGTCTCGAACCCGCACTCCTGTTCTCGGCTGCGACCCTGGCCCTCGGTCTGCTCGCCTTCCGGTTCCGGGAGGGGGTGTCCGTCTTCCAGGCGGCCATGCCCGACGGCATCGACTTCCACCAGCTCTACCGGCGGATGATCGACGGGCTCGAACGCCTGGCGGCCGAGGTGACGGCGCAGACCCAGCGCGGTTCCCTGCCCTTCTACCAGGGCACCATCCACGTCGTCGCCGTGCTCGCGATCGGGGTGCCGCTCGTCCTCAACGACACGTGGCCCACCGGGATCGACTTCGCGCAGTCCCCGGTGCAGGTGCTCGTCGCCGTGTGCATGATCGCCGCCGCGATCGCGGCCACCCGGGCCGACAAGCGGTTCGCCGCCGTCGTCGTCACCGGGGTCACGGGCTACGGGATGGTCGCGCTCTTCGCCTTCCAGGGCGCCCCGGACCTCGCGCTCACCCAGATCCTCGTCGAGACGATCACGATCGTCGTGTTCGTCCTCGTGCTCCGGCGCCTCCCGGCCCAGATCGGACGGAGCGAGGGTCGGCTGTCGCCGAGCGTGCGGATCGTCATCGGCGCGGCCTTCGGCGCCGTCATGATGGTGGTCGCCTGGGTGGCGATGGGGGCACGGACCGCGACCCCGGTCTCCGTCCGGTTCCCCGAACTCGCCTACGTGTACGGCCACGGGGAGAACATCGTGAACGTCACCCTCGTCGACATCCGTGCCTGGGACACCTTCGGGGAGACCGCGGTCGTCGTCGCGGCGGCCACCGGGATCGCGAGCCTCGTGTTCGTCCGCAGCCGCGAGGGCGTGCTCCAGCGGCTCAAGGGGGAGCGTCCCTCGGGTCTCGACCGCCTCACGCGGCACCGGGTGGAGGACCTGGCGGACCCGGCGGCCTCGGGTTCCCTGCTCGCCGATCCGCTCGCCGCCCTCGGCCAGAGGGAGACCCCTTCGCAGCGGCGCAACGCCTGGTTGATCGCCGGGCGCACGCTCGCGCCCCGTAACCGTTCGATCATCCTGGAGGTCACCGTTCGCCTCGTCTTCCACGCCGTGCTCGTGTTCGCGGTGTACCTGCTCTTCGCCGGGCACGACCTGCCCGGTGGCGGGTTCGCGGCCGGTCTCGTGGCGGGGATCGCGCTCATCGCCCGGTACCTGGCCGGTGGACGCTTCGAGCTCGCCGAGGCCGTCTCCCTCGACGCCGGGAAGCTGCTGGGTCTCGGTACGATCCTCACCTCGGGCACGGCACTCGCCGGGTTCCTGTGGGGCGGGGCGGTCCTCGAGTCCGTCTACCTCTCGACCGAGCTCCCGGTCCTCGGGTACCTGTCCTTCGGTACCTCGACGATCTTCGACATCGGCGTCTTCCTCATCGTCGTCGGGCTCATGCTCGACGTCCTGCGCTCGCTCGGTGCGGAGGTCGACCGGCAGCAGGAGGTCGACGAGAAGGAGATCGAGAAGTCCCTGTCCTCCGGCGACCATCGTCCCGATCCGGACCAGGTCCACCTGGTGCTCGGCAAGGTCGACGACGTCCGCGTGGGCAACCGGGGCCGAGGGGGTCGCCTGTGACCACCTCCTTCGTCCTCCTCCTCACCATGGGTGTGCTGCTGGCCTGCGGCATCTACCTCATGCTCGACCGTTCCCTCACCCGCGTGCTCCTGGGCTTCCTGCTCATGGGCAACGGCGTCAACCTGCTCATCCTGCTCACCGCCGGCCCGCCCGGCGCTGCACCCTTCACCGACGGGCAGGACCTGACGACGGAGGGCATGAGCGATCCGCTGCCGCACGCGCTCGTGCTCACCGCCATCGTCATCACCTTCGCGATGACCGCCTTCCTCCTCGCGCTCATCTACCGGTCCTGGCGCCTGGTCCGCAACGAGACGATCGCCGACGACCTCGAGGACGCACGGATCGCGTTCGCCCGGGGCCGCGACGTCGACTCCGAGGCGGACACCGGTACCGACCACGCCGACACGGAGTTCGGTGACGAGGCGCAGGTCCCCGTGCCCGGTGCGCTCGACCTCGACGAGGACGGGACGCCGGAGGAACGAGCGGAGGACCGCCCATGACGCTCGCCGACCTCGTCCCCCTGCCCACCGTCCTGCCCCTGTTGGGAGCCGGGATCGCCCTGTTCCTCGCCGGCCGGGTGCGGGCGCAGACCACGGTGTCCGTCGTGACGCTCGCCGCCGTCGCCGTCGTCAACGTGGTCTTGTTGTTCGGCGTCGACGCGGCGGGCACCCAGGTCATGGCCGTCGGCGGGTGGGAGCTGCCCTTCGGGATCGCCCTCGTCGTCGACCGGCTGAGCGCCCTCATGCTCGTCGTGGCCTCGGTCGTCACGCTCGCGGTGTTCGTCTACGCGGTCGGCCAGGAGATGACGGACACCAACCGGGACTCCCCGGTGAGCGTGTTCAACCCCGCCTACCTCATCCTGTGCGCGGGTGTCTTCAACGCCTTCCTCGCCGGTGACCTGTTCAACCTCTACGTCGGGTTCGAGATGCTGCTGGGCGCCAGTTACGTGTTGCTCACTCTCGGGGCCACCGAGGCGCGGATCCGGGCCGGCGCCACGTACATCGTCGTCTCGCTCGTCTCCTCGATCGTGTTCCTCGCGGCCATCGGGCTCGTGTACGGGGCGACGGGCACCGTGAACATGGCGCAGCTCTCGCAGCGCCTGGACGCCCTGCCGGCGGACGTGCAGATGATCCTCCACGTCGCGATCCTCCTGGGTTTCGGCATCAAGGCCGCGGTCTTCCCGCTGTCCTTCTGGCTGCCGGACTCCTATCCGACGGCCCCGGCCCCCGTCACCGCGGTGTTCGCGGGCCTGCTCACGAAGGTGGGCATCTACGCGATCATCCGCACGGAGACCGTCCTGTTCTTCGAGTCCTCCCTGCGTACCCCGCTCATGATCGTCGCGCTCGCCACCATGATCGTCGGGATCCTGGGAGCCGTCGCGCAGTCCGAGATCAAGCGCATGCTCTCCTTCACGCTCATCTCCCACATCGGTTACATGCTGTTCGGGGTGTCCCTGGGCACCGAGGCCGGTCTCACCGCTGCGATCATCTACACCGTCCACCACATCGTCGTGCAGACCGCGCTGTTCCTCGCCGCCGGCCTGCTCGAACAACGCACCGGCACCACCTCGGTCCGGCGTATGGGGTCCCTGCTCGTCCTCGCTCCGGGTCTGTCGCTGTTGTTCCTCCTCCCGGCCCTCAACCTCGCCGGGATCCCGCCCTTCTCCGGGTTCATCGGCAAGGTCGCGCTCTTCCGGTCCGGTGTGGAGACCGGCGACTGGCTGGTGTATGTCCTCATCGGCGGTGGGGCCCTGACCTCCCTGCTCACCCTCTACGCGATCGGCAAGGCGTGGAACTTGGGGTTCTGGCGGGAGGCCGCCGACGCCGAGGAGCCCAACCGTGACCTCGTCGCCCAGTCCCGCGGTGAGCAGGAGACCCCGTCCACCCCGTGGCTCATGACCTCCTCGACGACCGCCGTCGTCGCACTGTCCGTCGCCCTCACCGTCCTCGCCGGGCCCCTGTGGGAGTACTCGGCCCGGGCCGCGGAGAACATGCGCGGCCCCAACACGTACATCGCGAACGTCGTCGACCACGAGGGGGCGAGCAAGGGATGACCGACCGCGCCCGTTCCCGTGCCAGGTCCCGCGCACGCCGGCGGACCGTCCTGCAACAGGTGGTGCTCATCGTCGTCCTCGCCCTCCTGTGGGTGCTCCTGTGGGACACGGTGAGCGTCGTGTCCGTGCTCACCGGCGCGGTGCTCGCCTGGGTGGTTTCCCGGGTCTTCTACCTGCCCCCGGTGGAACTGTCCGGCCGGTTCCACGTGGGGTGGGCCCTCGTGTTCCTCGGGTGGTTCGCCTGGCAGGTGGTCCTCGGGTCGCTGCACGTCGCCTGGAGCGCCCTGGGACCGCACCGGGTGGGGGCCGGGAGCGTGCTCGCCGTCGACCTCCACACCCGGTCCGACCTCATGATCACGGTCGTGAGTCAGGTCAACGGCCTGATCCCCGGCTCCGTCGTCCTCGAGGCCGACCGTGTGCGCTCGACCCTGTACATCCACAGCCTCGATGCCGCGGAGGACCACGAGATCGAGGCGGCGCGGGCCCAGATCGGCCGGATCGAGCTGTTCCTCGTCCGCGCCTTCGGATCCCCGCACGACATCAGTGCGCTCAACGACCACCGCGCCGAGCAGGGACTGCCGCCGGTGCTGCCCGGCCGGTCGACCGCGGAACTCCGTGCCCGTGCCCTGCGGGAACGCGCCCACCGCGAGCGGAGGAGGGACACATGACGACGCTCACGACGCTCCTGGACGGTGGTCTCGTGGACCCGGCGATCGCCCGGATCGCGGTCCCCCTCCTCGTGCCCGTGTACGGGGCGGCGGCGGTGCTCGCCGTGTGGCGGATCGTCCGCGGTCCCTCGATCCTCGACCGGATGATCGGCTCCGACGTCCTGCTCGCCACGCTCGTGTGCGGCCTCGCCGGGTTCGTCGCCTTCACGGGGATGACGGAGGTCCTCGCGGTGCTCCTCGCCCTCGCGGCCCTCGGCTTCTTCGGCTCGGTGAGCGTGTCGCGGTACGTCTCCCGCGGGGAGTCCCGCGGGCGCGGGGTCATCGGCACAAGCGCCCTGCCGGCCGCGGTGCCGACCCTCGACGTGCGCACCCGGGCACGGGACACCGTCACCGTGGCGAACACCCCCTCGACCGAACAGGTGCCCGAGGCGCCCGCCGACCCCCGGGCCCGTGCACTCCTCGACCGCCTCGTCGAGGGCGGGGGCCCGCCCGCGCCGGGAGTGCAGGGTGGCACCGACGGACAGGGCACCTCGGGAGCGGGGAGCGCGGGCACGGACGGCGAGGAGGGACCGCGATGATCCTCGATGTCCTCACGGTCCTGTGCGTCGCCGCCGGTGGACTGCTGTCCCTGGCCGGGGCGATCGGCCTGTTCCGGTTCCCGGATCTGCTCTCGCGACTGCACGCGGCCTCGAAACCGCAGGTGCTGGGCCTGGCGCTCGCCCTCCTCGGGGCCGCGTTGCAGATCCCGCACTGGGGGCCGGTGACGACGATGCTGCTCGTGCTCGTCTTCCAGCTCGGGACCACCCCGGTCGGTGCCCACATGATCGGCAGGGCGGCTTACCGGACCAAACACCTGCGTCGCTCTATGCTGTACAGGGACGAACTGGCCGAGGCGGTCGACCGCGCCCAGGCCCGCGCCGATGCCGCCGTCGGCGAGGACGGTGCGAGTGACGGGGAGCGGGACGCCGACCGGTCGCACTGAGACACCGCCGCCGACGAACAGGAATCCGGAAACCATGACGAACTTCCCGCACGCGGACGAACGCCCCCTGGTCCTCGTCGCCGACGACGAGCCGGACGTCCTCGGGGCGGTCGTCCCCTTCCTCACCCGGGCCGGGTTCCGGGTCATCAGTGCCGGTGACGGCAAACTGGCGCTCGACGAGATCCTGCGTCACCGTCCCGACGCCTGCGTGCTCGACGTGCTCATGCCCGGTATGGACGGCCGGCAGGTGCTCCGGGCCCTGCGGCAGGAGGAGAACTGGGTACCGGTCGTGCTGCTCACCCAGGTCGGCGAGGCCGTCGAGCGGGCCATGGCGCTCGAAGAGGGCGCCGACGACTACCTCAACAAGCCCTTCGACCCGCACGAGCTCGTGGCCCGGGTGCGGGCGGTGCTGCGCCGGACCCGGACCGACGGGCCGCCACTGGCCAACGCACCCGTCCTGCAGTCGGTGTTCGGGCTCCAGGTCGACCGGATCGGCCGGCGGGCGTGGCTGGGCAACCGCGAACTCGTCATCACCCCCAAGGGCTTCACGCTCCTGGAGTACCTCATGGTCCACACGGACGAGCTCATCGAGCGTCCCCGGCTGCTCGAGGTCCTGTGGGGCTTCGACGAGACGGTCGGCACGCGCGCCGTCGACTCCCGGATCGCGGAGCTGCGCCGGGTGCTCGGTGAGGACGCCGCGGACCCGCGGTGGATCGCCACCGTCCAGGGCCGCGGGTACCGGTTCGTCGGGGAGGTCCGGGGCGCGAACGAGATCGTGCGGAAGTGACATGAACGCCTTCCTCGTCCTCGAACTCCGGGTCTGGTTCCTGCTCGTCCTCCTCGTCGTCCTCGCCGGGATCGGTGTGGGCGTGTGGTTCCTGGCCCGCCGGTGGCTGGCCGAACGGGAGGCGACCACCCGGGAACTCGCCCGGCAGGAGGCGGAACGCGCTTCGCTGGGCAAGCGCAACCGCATGCTCATCCGCCTCGACCACGAGCTGAAGAACCCGCTCACGGCCCTGCGGACCTCCGCGGCGACCGTGCGCGAACTCATCCGGGACGAGAGCCCGGACCCGGAGGAGATCGCCCCGGTCGTCCGGCAGATCGACATCTCGTCCCGCCGGGTGGCCCGTCTGCTCGCCGACCTGCGCCGTCTGGCCGACGTCGAGAGCCGCGACATCGAGTTCTCCCGCGTCGACATGGACCGGCTCATCCACCAGGCCGTCGAGGACGCGCGCACCGCGCCCGGCGCCGAGGACCGGATGATCGTCGCGACCGTCGCCCGCGCACCCTGGCGACTGCCCGACGTCGCCGGCGAGGAGGACCTGCTGCTCTCGGCGATCCTCAACCTGCTGGGCAATGCCATCAAGTACTCCTCGGACACCGACGTCGTCGAGCTGCGCGCCAACGAGCAGGTCATCAACGACCACCGTTGGGTCGTCGTCGAGGTGGCGGACACCGGACAGGGCATCCCCGCCGACGAGAAGGACGGGGTCTGGGACGAGCTCTCCCGCGGCAAGCGGGTGCGGCAGGTGGCCGGCTCCGGCATGGGCCTCTCGCTCGTCCGCTCGATCATCACCCGCCACGGCGGCTCCGTGGAGCTGTACTCCCAGGAGGGTGTGGGCACCTCCGTGCGGATCATCCTCCCGGTCCTCGCCGACACCCACCGAGGTGCCCTGCCCGGTGGCCGCGGTCCCGCCGGTGCACTGCCGGGACCGGGCGGACCCGCCGTCGCCGCGGCCGGGATGGCCGCCGGCCGGGCCGTCGGGGACATCGCCCAGTCGCGTCCGGTGCAACCGGTGCAGGACACCCGTGGTGTGCGGCCGGGTGGGCAGGGACCCGTGGGGTCCGGCCCGCGACCGGTCGAGGGAGGCGCCTATGTGCCCGGTGGTGGGTTCGTCCCGCCGCTCGGTCACGCCGACGGCGACCCGAGCAAGATCCTCGGTACCCCGCGGCGGACCTCCAGGCGCCGCCTGCAGACCATCGACGGGGCGATCGTCGACACCGCGACCGGTGAGGCCTTCGGGGGCGGGCCCGGCTCGGGCCCCCAGGGTTCCGGTCCGGCCCCGGGGGCGGAACCCGCGGACGAGGCGCCCGCCGAGGGTGCCACCGGGGGCCCGCCCGTCGGTTCGGGACCCGTCCCGCCGGTGCCCGAGGCGCCTCCCCGGCCGGGGAACGGTCCCGGCTCGGAGCCCGCACCCGGAGAGGGCCGCCCGTGAGTTCGCCGCGTCGTCTGCTCGCCGGGGCCGCGGCGCTGGGTGCCTGTGCGGTGCTCGCCGGGTGCGCCGTCGCGAACGTGCGGATCAAGGACGGTCCGGGCGGACCGGTGGGGATCGGCGTGCAGTCGACCCCGGGCCCGGCACCCGAGGAGGAGATCGAGGCGCAACTGCCGGACGTGCCGGACGGGTACGAACTGGAGACGGTCGCCTTCCCGGAGAACGGCTGCCCGGTCCCCGTCCACTTCGCCCGACCGGAGACCTGGTCGGTGTCCGGGCAGGTGACCGGGTCCTTCGCGCGGTACATGGACGCGAACGTGAGCCGTGACTACACGATCGAGATCCAGTGCGACAAGCCCTGGGAGGACACGGCCTCCGAGGCGGTCTCCGCCTCGCAGTCGACCACCTATCAGCAGTCCGGGTCGGAGATCGTGGTCCAGCGGTCGGGCACGCTCGGGGTCGGACACCAGTGGGTGTTCCAGACGGAGCTGGCCGACAGCGAGTTCGACGCCGGCCCCAATCCGACGACCGTGTTCGGCGTCGACTTCGCCACCGACTACGACGGGCAGTTGTGGATGGTGAGCGTCCGCGCCTTCGCCCCGACGGAGGACGGCCGGTACCAGCAGGCCGTCGTCGCCGCGATCGACCATCTCTCCATCGCCGACCGGCGACCGGTGGCCCCGGAGTGGGAGTTCGCGCAGTGAGGTGACCGTGTGGGTGCCCGGTGCCCCGTGACGGGTGTTCGGTGCCCCGGCGTGGGATCCTGGTGGGCATGGATGCACTTCTCGTCGTGAACACCGAGGCGGACCGCCCGGCCGCCGCCCAGGTCACCGAGGTCCTCGGTGACATCGTGAGCCGGGCCCGGATGACCGGGGGTGTGCTGATCTTCCTGTCCGCCCCGGTGCCGGATGCCGGGCCCGAAGACACGACCACGAGCGTCTACGAGGTGGGCGAGGACGAGCTGGGGATCGCCTCGGCGGAGGCCGACGCCTTCGACGGGATCGACGACCTGGCGCCGGGACTCCACGACCTCGGGGTCGACCGGATCGTCCTCGGTGGCGTCGACGCGATCCCGCAGGGTGGCGCCCCCGGCGGCAGGGGTGCGGTGTACCAGACCGCGATGGCCGGACTGGCCCTCAACTTCGACGTCATCGTCCTCGGCGACGCGACGGTCACCGAGATGGGCCCGCCGGTCCAGTGGGGCGACGAGGCGGAGGCCGAAGGTGTCATGGTCCGTCCCACCCGCGACGTCTGGCTGCGTATGTGAAGGTTCGCACGGACACACGGAAGAGCCCCGGCGGGGATGCAGCCCGCCGGGGCTCTCGTACGTTCTGGTGCGCTGTCGCGGTGTCGTGCCACCCGGGTCCCCGGAGGAAAATCCGCGAAAGGTGAACCGGGGACCCGGATGGTCGACGACTGACGTCCGTGGCGCTCTCACCTGCCACACGTGGAATTCTACAGGCGGTAGAAGTCATGCCCAGCGGTCGGAGATGACTGTTTCCTGTGAACAGTGGAGAGTGTGGGAAAACCCGCTGAAGCGACATCACGGCCATATGTCGTCATCCCGGTGGAAGACCACCGTGACGGCGACATACGGCCGTGATGTTTGGCACCGGCGCGGCGATCAGGCGCGGCCGAGGGCCTCCAAGGTGCCGCGCACCTCGTCGGCGGTGAGCTGACCGGGGGCCGAGAGTTCTCCGACGGCAGCCCAGGTGGCGGCCGAGCCGAACTCGGAGCCGACCAGACGGGTCGCCTTGCCCAGGTCGCCCATGGAGATCGTGATGACCGGGACCGTCATCTTCGCCTGCGCCCGGTCGGCGACACTGAGCACCTCGAGGACGTCGGTCCGCGTGTTCGGCATGACGGCGATCTTGGCCGTCTCCGCGCCGTCGCGCTCCATCTTCTGGAGCATCGAGTACAGGTACTCGGCCGGCGGTGTCTTCTCGAAGTCGTGGAAGGAGGCCAGCGGCACGACACCGGCGTCCTTGGCCCGACCGATGAGGGCCTTCGAATCGGCCCGCTGCCACTCGATGTCGACGGCGACCGGACCGCGGTTGACGATGTGGTCGATGAGGTGGGCGTACGCGGCGTCCGTGAGGTCGGCATGACCACCCTCGCCGACGGTCCGGATGGTCACGAGGACGGGGAACCCGCCGGGCACGCGGTCGCGGAAGGAGTCGACCGCCTCGGTGATGGCGGCGCGGACCGGCTCGATCTCGTGGGTGTCGAGCGTGTGGTCCGCATCGAGGAAGTACTGCAGGGTGTCGACGCGCCATTCGAGGGCGTGGACGCCCGGAGCGGTGACCGCCTGGACGGCGTGGTCGACGAGCGCCGGCACGGCGGCGTCCGTGAGGGGCACGATGACGGCCGGGAATGCGCCGGAGGGCACGAAAGGCAAGGACTTCATGCAACCAGAGTAGAGCGCGGGCACGCCCGGCGGCAGGGGGAACCGGGAACATCACACCGGGATGCAGGGGGCCTTGTCCGCCCGGGCCCGGATCCGGAAGACTGGCCCGAGACGCCGGTCACGAGACGTGTCACCGGTGATCGATCACCGATCATTACGATCGTGCATCCATTGCGTGATGTGCGTCCTCCCAGGTGAGAGCCGGTAGTCGGAATGTCCGCCCGGGCTCCTCAGGCCTCCCACCAGCCGGTTTTCCTGCCATGGGAACGCCACACGCTTGTAGCCTCGAGGGCGAATCCGCTGTGCATCACCCGAGGAAAGGCAAAGGCTTCCGTGACAGTCGTCAGAGCCGCGAACGTCTACAAGGTCTTCGGCCGGAAGGAACAGGAGGTCGTCCGCCGTCTGGAGGCGGGCGAGGACCGTTCCGCCCTCACCCGACTGGGGACCGCCGCCGTCATCGACGCGAGCTTCGAGGTCGACAAGGGAGAGATCTTCGTCGTCATGGGGCTCTCGGGCTCCGGCAAGTCGACGCTCATCCGCATGATCAACGGGCTCTGGGCCCCGTCCGCCGGCTCCATCGAGATCGCCGGGAAGGACATCGCTCGGATGAACGCCGCGCAGTTGCGGACCATCCGACGCGAGCACATCGCGATGGTCTTCCAGCACTTCGCGCTGCTCCCGCACCGCACCGTCCGGGAGAACGCGGCCTACGGCCTGCAGATCCAGGACGTGTCGACGGCCGAGCGCCTGGAGCGTGCGGAGACCTGGCTCGAACGCGTGGGCCTGGGCGGCTGGGGCGACAAGTACCCGGGCCAGCTCTCCGGCGGCATGCAGCAGCGCGTGGGTCTGGCCCGGGCACTGGCCGCGGAGACCGACATCCTCCTCATGGACGAGGCGTTCTCCGCTCTGGACCCGCTGATCCGTGGCGAGATGCAGGACCAACTGCTCGAACTGCAGAAGACGCTGGGCAAGACGATCGTCTTCATCACCCACGACCTCAACGAGGCCATGCGCCTGGGCGACCGGATCGCCGTCATGCGTGACGGGCGGATCGTGCAGACCGACACCCCCAAACAGATCCTCACGGCCCCGGCCGACGAGTACGTGGCCGACTTCGTCAAGGACGTCGACCGCTCCCGGGTCCTCACCGCCCGTTCCGTCATGCGCCCGGTCTCGGAGCTCCCCGCCGAGGTGGCCGCGACGACCGGGCAACTGCCCGTCGTCTCCGAGGACACCCTGGTCGCGGACCTCTTCACCCCCGCGGTGAACACCGGGGGCGACCTGGCCGTGACCGATGACGACGGCCGCGTCTGCGGTGTCGTCACGCAGACGGACCTGCTCGGATCGATGTCGCAGACGACACGGAAGACCGCCGCCGACGGCCCGCCGGCCGGATCGACGACGGGGAAGGAGGCCTGACGATGGGATTCAACCCGCTCAATCCGCGGATCCCTCTCGGCGCCTGGGTCGAGGATTTCACCGACTGGTTCACCGGCTTCTTTCGGCCGCTGCTCGATCTCATCGGCCTCGTGCTCGACGCCATGTACTCCTTCTTCGTGTGGACTCTCGGCTCGCCGGTGTACCTCCTGATGATCGTCGTCCTCGCGGGCCTCGCCTGGGCCGCGGTCGGGCTGCGGCGTGGCTGGGGGCTCGCGCTGTTCACCGTCATCGGCTTCTACCTCATCCGCGCCTTCGACCAGTGGGCGAACGCGATGTCGACGCTCTCGCTCGTCCTCGTCGCGGTGATCATCGCCGTGGCCCTGGCAATCCCGCTGGGCATCCTCGCGGCGAAGTCCGACGCCTTCTCGGCCTTCGTGAAACCGGTGCTCGACTTCATGCAGTCGATGCCGGCACTCGCCTACCTCGTCCCGATCATCGTGATCTTCGGCATCGGGATCGTGCCCGGCGTCATCGCGACCCTCATCTTCTCCCTGCCCCCGGGCGTCCGCTTCACGGAGCTGGCGATCCGACAGGTCGACGACGAGGTGGTCGAGGCCGGTCGCGCCTTCGGAGCCACGGACTCGCACATCCTGTTCCGCATCCAGCTCCCGCTCGCGATGCCGACGATCATGGCCGGGATCAACCAGGTCATCATGCTCGCGCTCTCGATGGTCGTCCTCGCCGGGATGGCCGGAGCCGGTGGCCTGGGTGGCGACGTCGTCGCGGCGATCAGCAGGATCGACCTCGCGCTCGGTGCCGAGGCCGGCGCGGGCATCGTCATCATCGCCGTCTTCCTCGACCGGATCACGGCGGCCCTCGGCAAGCGCGGTCCCCTGGCCCGGGCCCAGCGCGCTTGACCCGTTTCCCGCGGCTCCACCCACCGTCCTGACCACCCCGAACCCATCCCTCACGAACCCGAACATCGACTCAGGAGTGATCATGAAGAAGTTCAAGCTCTCCGCACTCGGCGGCACCGCTGCCGTCGCCGCACTCGTCCTCGCCGGTTGCGGCGTGTC
The DNA here is from genome assembly GCF_040212315.1 of Brevibacterium litoralis. NCBI lineage: Bacteria > Bacillati > Actinomycetota > Actinomycetes > Micrococcales > Brevibacteriaceae > Brevibacterium > Brevibacterium litoralis. The sequence goes on from NZ_JBDIUY010000004.1 coordinate 135,463, forward strand.
CAACGAGGGCGGCGGTGAGACCGACACGGACACCGGTGCCGGCACCGAGGAGACGAGCGCGGAAGCAGGCGCGGAGTCGGAGGAGGAATCGCCCTACGCGAGCTGCACCCCGGGCGAGTCCGCGGCCGACACCGCCGACCTGGACGCCTCCGCCGATTCCGACCAGGACATCACCATCGGCGCCTTCAACGGATGGGACGAGTCCTTCGCCGCTTCCCACCTCATGAAGTACGTCCTCGAGGAGGACGGTTTCGAGGTGGACATCCAGGCCTTCGACGCGGGCCCCGGCTACACCGGTGTCGCCCAGGGCGACATCGACTTCCTCGTCGATTCGTGGCTGCCGCTCACCCACTCCGACTACATCGAGCAGTACGACGACTCGATGGAGGCGCAGGGCTGCTGGTACGACAACGCCAAGCTGACGATCGCCGTGAATGAGGACTCGCCGGCCCAGACCATCGGTGACCTCGCCGAGATGGGCGACGAGTACGGCAACCGCCTCGTCGGCATCGAGGCCGGAGCCGGGCTCACCTCGACCACCGAGGAAGCAGCCATCCCGACCTACGGTCTGGAGGACTACGACTTCCAGGTCTCCTCGACCCCGGCCATGCTCGCCGAGCTCAAGAAGGCCACGGACGCCGGTGAGAACATCGCCGTGACCCTGTGGCGTCCGCACTGGGCCTACGACGCCTTCCCTGTCCGTGACCTCGAGGACCCGGAAGGTGCCATGGGCGGCGCCGAGGGCATCTGGAACTTCTCCCGCACCGGCTTCACCGAGGAGAACCCCTACGTCTCGCAGCTGCTCAACAACCTGGTGATCGACGACGAGCACCTCGCCAGCCTGGAGAACGTCATGTTCTCCGAGGAGAACTACAACGGTGAGGACAACGACGCAGCCGTCGAGGAGTGGGTGGCCGACAACGCCGACTTCGTCGACGACCTGAGGGCGGGCGCCCTCGCCTGATCCCGGCCGCGCCTGATCTTCGGGCCGGCTCCTGACATCACGGCCGTATGTCGCCGTCACGGTGGTCTTCCACCGGGATGACGACATACGGCCGTGATGTCGTTTCAGTCCCAGAGAGTGTTTCAACCCCAGAGAGTCAGGTCGGGAAAGGCTCCGCGCTCCCGCCCGACTCGACCGACCAGTCGGTGCTCACCAGATCTTCCGGGTCGACGACCATCAGTGACGGCATGGGTACGACGTTTGCGAATCGACTGCCGCGACAGACGCGACTCAACTGGAGAACCTCGCCCTGCCGGGTCTCGATCTGCACGGGTTCTCCCGTGGCAGCGACGCGTTCGATGATCCCGTTCACGTTCATCCGGAACTCCGATGCGGTCAGGTTGGTACTCATACGTCCAGTGTGCACCGCGGAACTCCGGCCCCGCCGCGTCACGGGCACGACGAAGCCCCCGGTCCGATCGGACCGGGGGCTTCGTGTCGGTGGTCGGCGTCAGCCCGTCGGGGACGGTGCCCCGAGGACCGGACTCAGACTCCTGCGGGCTCGGGCTCCGGCGTCGTGCCGCCGCCACCTTGGCCGCGACGCACACCGGCGAGCAGCATCTGGGCGACGTCGAGGACCTCGATGCCCTCGTTCGCGTTGCCCTCGGACTGCTCCGCGGTGAGGCCGTCGGAGAGCATCACGCGGCAGAACGGGCAGCCGACCGCGATCTGCTCCGCACCGGTGGCCACGGCCTCCTTGGTGCGGTTGACGTTGATGCGGGAGCCGATGGTCTCCTCCATCCACATGCGGGCACCACCGGCGCCGCAGCAGAAGGACCGCTCCTGCGACCGCTCCATCTCCTTGTACTCCACGTTCGGCAGCGAACCGATGAGCTCACGCGGCGGGGTGTAGATCCCGTTGTGGCGGCCCAGGTAGCAGGGGTCGTGGTAGGTGACGGGCGTCTGCTGCTTGGCCGGCTCCGCGGGGGCGACCGGGGTCAGGCGCTTCTCGCGGACGAGCTGGTTGAGCAGCTGCGTGTGGTGGACGACCTCGAACTTGCCACCCAGCTGCGGGTACTCGTTCGCGATCGTGTTGAAGCAGTGTGCACAGGTGACGACGATCTTGCGGGCCTTGGCCTCGTTGAGCGTCTCCACGTTGGCCTGCGCGAGGGTCTGGTAGAGCACCTCGTTGCCGGCACGACGGGCGGGGTCACCGGTGCAGGACTCGCCGTTGCCGAGGACGGCGAAGTCGACGCCCGCGGTGTGCAGGAGCTCGGCGACGGCCTGCGTGGTCTTCATGGCACGGTCCTCGAAGGCACCGGCGCAACCGACCCAGAAGAGGTAGTCGATCTCGCCCAGGTCCTCGACGTCCGCGCCGACCTGCTTGATCTCGAAGTCGAGACCCTCGGCCCAGGCCATGCGCTTCTTGGCGGACATGCCCCAGGGGTTCTGCTTGCGCTCGAGGTTCTTGAACAGGCCACCGAGCTCGGTCGGGAAGGCCGACTCGATGAGCACCTGGTAGCGGCGCATGTCGACGAAGTGGTCGACGTGCTCGATGTCGACGGGGCACTGCTCGACGCAGGCACCGCAGGTGGTGCAGGACCACAGGGCGTCGGGGTCGATGACACCGAGCTCGGCGAGCTCCTCGATGTCCTGGGCACCGACGAGGGGGCGCAGCGCCTCGGCCTGCTGCGACTCCGAGAGGGTACCGAGCAGGTCGAGGTTCTCGTGCGGGTCTGAGACGGCGTTGTAGGCGTCCATCTCCTTCTGCCAGGCCTTGGTGGCCTTCTTGTCCGCGTCCTCCGGCAGCGGGGCCGGCGGGGTCGCGGCGGCCTGTGCCTTCTCGGCGGCCTCCAGCCACGGCGCCTTGGCGTGCGCGTGGTTCCGGAGGTTGATCATCATCATCTTCGGGCTCAGCGGCTTCTCGGTGTTCCAGGCCGGGCACTGCGACTGGCAGCGACCGCACTCGGTGCACGTGGTGAAGTCGAGCAGACCCTTCCAGGAGAAGTCCTCGACCTTGCCGACGCCCAGGCTCGACATGACCTCGTCGTCCTCCATCATCTCCTCGTCCGAGAAGTCGATGGCCCTGCCCTTGGCGGACAGCGGCTGGAGGGCGCCGAGCGAGGTCTCGCCCTCGGGGTGACGCTTGAACCAGATGTTGAAGAACGCGAGGAAGCGGTGCCAGGCGACACCCATCGTGGCGTTGAGGGCGACCGTCACCATCCAGGCGTAGGAGATGAGGATCTTGACGAGGGCGATCGCGACGATGAGGCCCTCGACCACACCCGTCGACATGCCCATGAAGAGCTCGCCGAGCCAGAAGGTGAGCGGGAAGTGGAGGATCAGGTTCGCGTATCCGGCCTCCGACTGGAGCACGTACTCCAGGGCACGCAGGAGCGTGATGCACAGGGCCACGCCGAGGATGGTGAATTCGACGTAGTAGGCCTGCCAGAAGTTCGATCCGGCGAAGCGGGAGCCGCGGTCCTCCGGGGACTTGGGCAGGTTCCGCTGACGGATGACCATGAGCACGACGATGCCGATCAGACCGGTGACGGCGAAGAACTCCGTGACCCACTCGTACGGGAAGAAGTGGCCGATGAGCGGCAGCACCGCGTGCGGGTCGAACAGCTGCATGGTGGCCTGCGCGAGCGTGAGCACGAGGACACCGAAGGAGATCATGGTGAACCAGTGCGCGATCGCGACGATCGGCAGGCGGGCCATGCGGGTGTGGCCCAGGAACTCGCGGATGAGCGTGACCGTACGGGCACCGGGATTCCCGGTGCGCTCACCGGCCAGGGTCGCGGCGCCGAGCTTGAAGAACTGGACGAACCGCGTGATCCGCCAGACGAACATGCTCCAGCCGCCGATGGTCGCGGCGACACCGATGACGATCGCGACGATCTGCAGGGCATTCATGCGTGGAAGGCCTCCTGTCGGGCCCCGGGGGAGCGGGGCGTCATGCTGGTCGTGCACACCCTCGACCGACGACGCCACAGGGGCGCCGGGTACACGTGTGCCATTCGATCGGAGTCTATCCGGCGTCTGAACGATTGTTAAAAGAACCGTGCGGGAAGCCCGGGTTACGGGCCTCCACGCACGGTTCCGTGGTATTTAGCTCAATCGCGACTGTGCGAAATGCCGCCGCCGAGGTGACTTCCGGGTAGGTCTGTCGGTGGGGTGCCGGGGCTCGGGCGGCGTCGGACTCAGTCCAGATCTGCCAAGCCGTTGGTGCCGCGCAGCTTCTTGGGCAGTGCGGCGTCGCCCCACTTGTCGCGGACGGAGCGGACGGCGTACCGCTGGATCACCAGTTGGACGACGGCGGCGCCGACGGTCGACACGACGGTCCAGGCGAGCGCCTCGCCGAGCGAGGAGTCGTCATCGTGCTTGGCCGAGGGGACCGGGCGGTGGGTGCCCTTCTCCCAGGCGAAGGTGAGGGCCTTCTTCGTGGCGATGGCGGCCAGGGCGGCGCCACCGACGCCGATGACCTGCCAGGCGATCTTGCCGGAGTTCATGTGCTCTCCTCGTGGAATGGGGGACGTCTTGGCACGAACTCTAGTCGGTGGGGCGTCGGGGTCGGTGCTACACGGGGCACAGTCGGTCACGCGTCCGCGATCCGTTCGAGGATCCGGCGCGTGGTGCCCGGGCCGTCCTCGGCGCGGATCCGCTCGCCCACCTCGGCGGCGCGCCCGTCGTAGGACGGGGTACCGACCAGGCGTCCGAGGCGCCCCGCGAGCTCCCGACCCAACCGGCCGCGGGCCAGGGGCGGCGGTCCGGCGCCGAGTTCGTGGCCCCGGTCGCTCCAGAAGGGCTGGTCGCCCAGGAACGGCACGATCTGGGTGGGTCGTCCGGCGCGCAGGCCGGCGGCCGTCGACCCCGCGCCGCCGGTCCCGGGGTGATCCCGCCCCATCCGGTGGCGACGATGCCGCGCAGTCCGGTCTCGGCGAAGGCGTCGAGGACGGCCGTCCGGCGTGCGTCGGCACCCTTGCCGAACCCCATGGACCCGAAGCCGACGTGGACCGGAGGAGGTCCGGCCTCCAGGAAGGCCTCGATCTCGGGAGAGAGTGCTCCCGTATCCGGCTCGTCGAGGAACCAGTAGCCGGTGACGTGCGCGGAGTCCGGGTAGTCCGCGGGGACCGGGAGGACGTGGCGACTGTAGGGGTAGAGGACCTGGACCGGGGATCCGTCCGGGGCGACGAGGGGGTCCTGGAACCGTCCGACCTTCCCGGTCAGGCCGATCCTCTCGCGGAACTCGCTGAGCATCCCGGCGTACATGACGTTGCCCATCCGTGCGACGCGGTAGCTGGCCCGGATTCCCCATGCCCCGAAGGAGGCGTCGCCGAAGAAGGGTGCCGGGTACGCGGCGGTCGGGGTGTAGAAGGGCAGGGGGAGCGAGAGAACCGCGGGGATCGGGCATGACGTCCTGGAGCAGCCCGAGCATCCGGGTGCCCGAGGAGTGCAGGGTGATCGAACCCGGGGCGTCGGTGACGTCCGGCGTGAGGTCGGCCAGCTGGTCCGGGGTCGCGAGGACGACCTGGTGACCGGCACGGGCGAGCTCACCCGCCAGCGCGGCGTAGGGCTGGATGTCCCCGCGGGTCCCGAAGGTCGTGATGAGGGCCTTCATGGCCCCAGCCTAGACCCGGGTGCGATCAGGCAGGGTGGGATCCGCGGGGCACGGGCGCGATCAGGCAGGGTGGGATCCGCGGGGCACGGGCGCGATCAGGCGGGGTGCAGGATCCAGTCGGTGAAGCGCTCGGTGAGCTCGGCGTCGACCGTGAGGTCCGCGCCGTCGAGGGCGGTGACCGGCACGGCCATGCGCACGCTGGAGAGCATCCACACACCGTCGGCCGTCAAGACGTCCTCGACGGTGATGTCGCCGTAGGTGGTCATGAGGCCGGCCTCGCCCGCACGTTCGAAGACGGTGCGCTGCGTGGTGCCGTGCAGCAGACCTGCCTTGGGATCCGGGGTCACGAGCTCGTCACCGCGGCGGATGATGATGTTCGAGGTGGGGCCCTCGAGGACGATCCCGTCGTGGGAGACGAACAGTGCGTCGTCGGCGCCCTGCTGCTTGGCGTAGCGGCCGACGGCCTGGTTGGTCGCGTAGGACAGGGTCTTGGCGCCGAGCAGCAGCCACGGGGCGTGCGCGCCGAGGTAGGCGTCGTAGCCCTTGTCGGCGGTCACCATGCGGATGCCGGTGCGCTGCAGATCCGTGTAGGCGGGGTCGAGCGGGATCGTCATCGCCCAGGCGGTCGGGGTGTCGAGCCCGCGGGACAGGGAGTAACGCACCGACAGCGACGTGATGCCGGGGTTCTTGGCCCGGAAGTCGGCGAGCAGCGCGTCGATCGCGGTGTGGAACAAGTCCGCGTCCGGGGTGGGCAGCTCGAGGATCCGCGCGGACTCGATGAAGCGTGTGAAGTGGGGGTCCTGTGCGTGGAGCAGATGGGTGCCGTCCTCGTGGAGCGTGACGAGCACGGTCTCGAAGATGCCGTCGCCGCGGTGCGGGGCCAGGTCGTCGACACGCAGGTGCGTGCCCGTGGGATCGGCGATCCGATGGGTGCCGGTGGCCGGATCGATGAGGACGAGCGAGTTCTCCATGCCCTCCAGGGTACGCCAATGGTGTGCCGTGCGTACCTTTGGCATCCCCCGGAAAGCAGGGTCTCGCTCACAGGGCCTTCGTCACACCGGCGGGCCGCTGATCATGAGGGCGACGAAGACGACGACCACGAGGCCGGCGAGGACGAGGCCGGCCAGGAGGGCGTGACCGAAGCACCAGCGCACGGCGCGTTCGAGGGCGGTGCGGGGCTCCCGGGAGTCGGGGCCGCCCGGGGCGAGCTGCCAACCGCCGTCGAGTCGACCGGACTTCGTGACCCACCAGTCGAAGGGGATGGTGAAGAAGGGTGGGATCGCCGACAGGACGCCCAGTAGCGTGACCCACCACTTCCAACCCTGGCTGAGGCCCACGACGAGAGTCGCGACGACGAAGGCGAGGAACATGAAGCCGTGGAGGGCGCCGCCGATGCTCACGAGGGCGTCGGTCGTGCGGGTGCCGTACTTGAGGACCATCCCGGCGATGAGGAGGGCCCAGGTGACGGCCTCTCCGATGGCGAAGACGGCGAAGAAGCGTTTGGGGGTCATACCCGCCATTGTCCCGGTCGGGCCTTCGGTTGTCCGACTCGCGGAACACATGTCCGGCTCGCGGGATTCTGCCCCGGGTGCAGCGGGAAATACCGCGCCGGGGCGCCGCACATCGGTCGTTCTGACGGATACTCGGGGCATGACGGACGACGCAGTGCCCACGGACCTTCCCACCGACGTCGCGGCCGGCCCGCCGACGCCCCGGACCCCGCACTACACGACCGCCGATCTGCAGGCGCTCTTCGACCACCACACCCCCGCGCCCGAGGTGCTCGCGGAGGACGCCGCGGCCGGGACCCGGGTGCTCGCCGGGTCGCTTGGGGACCTCGACGTGTTGCGCCTCGACGGGCCCGGTGGCTCCTCCTTCGTCACCCCCTTCGGGGCGCAGGTCCTCAGTTGGAGGCCGACCGGCGGGGACGACGCCCTCTTCCTGTCCTCGCGGGCCGCGCTCGACGGCTCCACCGCGATCCGTGGCGGGGTACCCGTGTGCTGGCCGTGGTTCGGCCCGCGCGCGCAGCCGCAGCACGGATGGGCGCGGATCGATTCGTGGATCCTCGACGCCTTCCGGGCCACCGACACCGAGGCGGCCGTCCGCTTCGCCTACACCCGTGAGGGGGCGGCGGCACTGGTCACGGTGCGGGTCGACACCGGTCTCACCGTGCAGCTGGAGCACAAGGCGGACGCCTGGGCCGGGACGGACGCCCCGGAAGAGGTGACCGCGGCGCTCCACACCTACTTCCTCGTCGGCGACCACCGTCACGTGACCGTCTACGGGATCCCGAACGGTGCGGACGACCCGATGTTCGACCAGGCCATCGGCCCGCGGGTGTACCCCGCGGAGGGGATCGACACCGTCCGCGAGCTCGGGACGCCCTTCGAGAGGGACCTCGATGTCGTCGACGGGTCCCGCACCCTGCGGGTCGTCGCCGACGGGTCCGATGTCGTCATGTGGAACCCCGCGACGGGCCTGGGAGACACCACTCCGGACGCCTTCACGCGGTTCGTGTGCCTGGAGCCGGCCCGGGTGTCGACGCCCATGGCGCCGGGCGACGTCCTGAGCTTCCGGCTCGAAGTGGGGTGAGGATTCCTGGACCCGGCCGGAGGTGAATCTCTCACTTAAGCAATTGCGCAAGTATTGATCTCGAGGCCGTCCGCGGCCTACCGTGGAACGCGTGAGTACACAGCACGTGACCCCGGAACGCCGCCCGGCTCCCCAAGAGCCCTCGGCCAAGCTCGTCCTGCGCTGGCAGCGCTACCTGGCGAACGAGGTGCTCGAGGAGAAGGTCTACCGCTCGCTCGCGGCACGTACGAAGAAGCCGGAGGAGAAGGAGATCCTGCTCGGCCTGGCCGATGCCGAGGCGCGTCACCAGACCTACTGGCGCGAACTCCTCGGCGAGTACGCCGAGCAGCGCCGGTACCCGGAAGCGGCGACCCTCATCCTGGCGTTCCTCGGACGGATCTTCGGCACGGTGTTCGTTCTCGCGCTCGCCCAGCAGTCGGAGACCCGCTCGCCCTACGACGCGGACGAGTACGCCTCGGCCGCGATGGCCGCCGACGAGAAGATCCACGCCGAGGTCGTCCGGGCGCTCGCCGCTCGCAAGCGTGCCAAGCTCTCCGGCAACTTCCGCGCCGCGGTGTTCGGCGCGAACGACGGCCTGGTCTCGAACCTCGCGCTCGTGCTCGGTGTCGGCGCGGCCGGGATGGCGCCGGGTCTCATCCTGCTCACGGGCATCTCCGGTCTCCTCGCCGGTGCCATGTCGATGGCGGCCGGGGAGTTCATCTCGGTGCGCAGCCAGCGAGAACTCGTCGAGGCCTCGCATCCCGATCCGGAGACCCGCAAGGTGCTCGCCGACCTCGACATCGACGCGAACGAGCTCGCCCTCGTGTTCCGTGCCCGCGGGATGCCCAAGGACGAGGCGGAGTCCACCGCGGTCTCCTACCTCAGGGCCGTGCACTCGCCCGACGGCGCGGTGCGCAAGCGGGCGCGGCACGCCTTCGTCTCCCGGGGTGCCGGGTCCGCCGGTACTACCGCGGTCGAGGGATCCGCCGGCGAGGCGCCCGTGGCCAAGGACGGCGAGCACGCGGAGCTCGGCACGGCCCTGGGGGCCGCCGGCAGTTCCTTCTGCTTCTTCGCCTCCGGCGCGATCGTGCCGATCCTGCCCTACGTCATCGGGCTGGAGGGTGTCACCGCGGTCGTCGTCGCCTGCGTGCTCGTCGGCATCGCGCTCCTCTTCACGGGTGGCGTCACCGGTCTGCTCTCCGGCAAGGCCCCGGCGCCCCGGGCCCTGCGCCAGCTGGCCATCGGCTTCGGCGCCGCCGGGATCACCTACATCCTCGGTCTGCTCTTCGGCACCTCGATCAGCTGATCCCGCCGCCGAGGCCTACGAGATCGACAAGCGCGAGCAGGCACGCGCCTCGGCGGACCTCTACCGCCGTGAGCGTGCGGCCGAGGCGCTGCGTATCGAGGGTGAGGCGGAGGCCGCCTCGATCGCCGCGAAGGGTGAGGCCGAGGCGTCGGCCCTGGAGAAGAAGGCCGCCGCCTACCGGCAGTACGACGACGCCGCGGTGCTCTCCGAGGTGCTCGGCACCCTGCCGGACCTGGCCGGGAAGTTGGTGGAGCCCTACGGCAACATCAAGGACCCGTCGATCGTCTCGACCGACGGGGAGTCGAAACTCGCCAAGAGCATGTCGAGCAACCTCGCCTCGACGCTCGAGGTGCTGCGCGGTACCACGGGCGTCGACCTCGCCGAGATGGTGAAGGCGGCGACGGGTGGCTCGACCGGTGGCACGGGAGCGGGCGCCTCGGGAGCGGGGACGTCCGTCGACAAGTCCTGACCCCCTGACCAGTGGGACGGTTCCGCGTTAACATATGAGTGTCCGCGCATATAAGCGCTCACTCATATGACGACCGAGAGGAACGCGGATGGCCCACGACCACTCCCACGCGGGGCACTCGCACGGTGCGGGTGCCCCGCGTGGTCGTCTCGCGATCGCCTTCGGGGTCGCGCTCGTCGTCCTCGTCGCCGAGGTGGTCGGGTCCGTCCTCACGGGCTCGCTCGCGCTGCTCACGGACGCCGGGCACATGCTCGTCGACGTCCTGGGTCTGGGCATGGCCCTCACGGCGGTCACCCTCATGCTGCGGCCCACGAGCGATCGGCGGACCTGGGGACTGCGGCGCGCCGAGGTGCTCGCCGCCGGCGCCCAGGCCGCGCTGCTCTCCGTCGTCGGGCTCTACTCCCTCGTCGAGGGCACGCGGCGCCTGTTCGCCCCGCCCGAGGTGCCCGGGCCCGAGTTGCTGATCTTCGGTGTCCTCGGGCTCGCGGCGAACATCGTGGGACTCCTGGTGCTCGCCTCGGGCCGGAACTCCGGGCTCAACATGCGGGCGGCCTTCCTGGAGGTCGCGGCCGATGCGCTCGGATCGATCGCCGTCATCCTCGCCGCCGTGGTCATCTGGACGACCGGTTGGGAGCGGGCGGACCCGGTGGCCGGTCTGCTCATCGCGCTCATCATCCTGCCGCGGGCCTGGCGGATCCTCCGGGAGTCCGTGTCGATCCTGCTGGAGTCGACCCCGCCGGAGGTCGACGTGCAGGAGATCCGGGACCACATCCTCGACCGACCGCACGTGCGCGAGGTCCACGACCTCCACGTCACCCGGATCGATTCGAACCTGCCGGTGCTCACGGCCCACGTGGTCCTCGACGAGGAGTGCTTCCACGACGGACACGCACCGGAGATCCTCCACGACCTGCAGACCTGTCTGGGCGAGCACTTCCCGCTGGCGATCGACCACTCGACCTTCCAGTTCGACCGCCCGGCCCACGTCGACCACGAGGACCTGCACCCCGAGCGCCGGGAGGGGTAGGGCGGGGCGCCTCGACAGCGGCTCGTGTCTCGCGGACGGGATGCGGACCTTGCGAGAACCGGTGGATCCGGCGAAGGTGAACCGTGGGCCCGTGACGGAGCGGGACCTGCGCGAAGGAGCATGTTCGATGACAGACGCACAGGCCGGTGCCGCGACACCGGAAGCCGACGACCGGGCCTTCTACACGGTCCTCGAGGAGTCCCGCGACGAGGCGGCGAACACGACGACCACCCTCGTCGAGACCCACCGGTGCACCACCGGCATGTGGGACCCCGGACACCAGCACGCCGGACCCCCGGCGGCCCTCCTGGCCCACTGCATCTCCCGGCACGACATGCCCGCCGACTTCCGTCTGGCCGACGTGAAGATGGACATCTTCGGGCCCATCCCGGTCGCCCCGCTCACCGTCACGACCGAGGTGATCCGCGGCGGCCGGACCATGGACCTCCTCCAGGCGACCGCCGCGCCGACGGACCGTCCCGACCGCCCGGCCGTGCAGGTGCGCGCCTGGCGGATCCGCCGGGCTCCGGAGACCTACCCGGTCGTCACCGGGCACCGGGAGGTCGCGGCGCCGGGTGACGGGGTCGGGGAGGACGGGGCGCCTCGGGCGCTGGGGCGTGCCGCGGGTGCCACCCTCCGGGGCGGTGAGACCTTCCCCGGCCCCGAGGACCTGGACGCACAGGCGCTCAACTTCAACCCGCACGCCACGAAGGAGGGGTACGGTTCGGCCGTCGAGTGGCGCTGGGTCTCCGGCGGTCCGGGCACGCTGGCGCCCGCGCTCGTGTGGGGGCGGTGCCTGGTGCCGCTGGTGCAGGGCCGGGAGACGAGTGGCTGGGAGAAGCTCCTGGTGCTCGCGGACTCCGCCGGCGGGATCAGCCTGCCCGTCGACACGCGGAAGTACCGGTATGTCAACTGTGACATGCACGTGGCGCTCGACCGCGACCCCGAGGGCGACTGGATCCTGCTCGACGCCCAGGCGATCGCGACACCGGGCCACGGCGGGATCGTGCACGACGAGCTCTCCGACCGCCGCGGGGTGCTGGGGGTCGGTGTCTCGACGATGGTGACCGGCGAGTTGTGAAGCGCGGGCCCGGCGGCCGTGGTCGGGGCGCCTCGGGGCCGGAACCGGGACTCCGTCCACAGCGAACATCCGTTGACTGTGGCCGGTGGAGTGGGAGTCTGGGGGCATGACCGAGACCAGCGCAGCCCCTGAGAACGTGTCCACCGACTACCCGCAGACCGTCGCCGTCGTCGGCGGCCACGGGAAGATCGCCCTGCTCCTCACCCGGATCCTCGCCGATCGTGGTGTCGGTGTCCGGAACCTCGTGCGCAACCCCGACCACGCCGCCGACGTCGAGGCGGCCGGCGGCACCACCGTCGTGTGCGACGTCGAGGTGGCCGGGATCGCGGAGATCACCGAGGCGCTCGGTGACGCCGATGCCGTGATCTACGCGGCCGGTGCCGGCGGCGGGTCCGACGCCTTCCGCAAGTTCTCGATGGACATGGCCGGGTCCGTGAAGTCGATCCAGGCCGCCCACGCGCTCCAGGAGTCGAAGGGCACGGCCGTGCGGTTCGTGCAGATCAGCTTCGTCGGCGCGCAGAACCCCGTCGCCGAGGGCACCGATGCGATCTTCACCGCCTACTGGGACGGCAAGCGGATCGCCGACGACGCGCTCAAGGCCTCGTACCTGCCGTGGACGATCGTCAAGCCCGGTGCGCTGCTCGACGACCCGGCGACCGGGAACCTCAGCGTCGACTCCGGCACGAGCCGCGGGGTGAAGACGATCCGGGGGGACGTCGCCGGCTTCATCGCCCTCGTCCTCGGTGATCCCCGGACCGTGAACCGCGAGTTCGACATCTGGGACGGCGAGCAGCCGATGGACCGGGCTCTCGAAGAGTTCCTGGCGTGAGCGGACTCGCCTTCGTCGGCGCCGGTGAGGTCGCCCGGATCTTCGCGTCCGGGATCCGGGAGCACGTCCGGGCCACGGGTGAGGAGGTGACGATCCGCGGGTACACCGCCGGCCGGCGGCACCGTCCGCCCTACGACCCCGGCTACCGCGCCGAGTGCGCGGCGGCCGGGATCGAGCTCGTCGACTCCGCCGCCGAGGCGCTCGCCGGTGCCGACATCGTGTTCAGTTCCGTCGTCGCCGACCAGGCCGAGGCCGTCGGCGGGTGGATCGCGGAGTCGGTGGAACCGGGTGCCGTCGTCGTCGACCTCAATGCGACGACGCCCGAGGTGATCCGGGGGATCGCCGCGGCCGTCCGGGCGCGTGGTGCCCGGTTCGTCGACGCGAGCATCATGGACACCGTGCCGGTCTTCCGGATGGGTGTGCCGCTGCTGCTCTCCGGTGACACGGAGGCGTTCCCCGCTGTCGCACTCGGCTTCACGAACACCCGTGACCTGCATGCGGAGGCGGGTGTCGCCTCGAGCGCGAAGGTGCTGCGCAGCGTCGTGATGAAGGCTCTGGAGGCCTCGCTCGTCGAGAGCTTCACGGCGGCCCGTGCCCTCGGGATCGAGGAGGTCGTGGCCGATTCCGTGATCGGGACCTTCGACTCGACGACGCCGGGGCGGACACTCGTCGAGGACCTGGTGAGCAGTCAGCGTCTGCACGCGCGGAGGCGTGCGGCCGAGATGGACGGCGCCGTGCGCACCCTGGAGCAGTTGGGGGTCGGGTCCTCGGTCTCCGCCGGGACGCGTGATCACCTGCGCCGGGTCGCCGCCGAACGTGAGGCGGAAACGGCGTCCCGGACCTGCGCCGAGACGGAGTCCGCACCTGCCTGACCAGCCTGAGGTGTGACCGACAGTGTCGTGTCGCCGTACGGCGACACAGTACGATGTCGCCGTACGACTACATCTGTGTGAGGAGGGCCTGCTGTGTTCACGGTGCGTGAGGCCGCAGTCGTCGTCCGCGAACTGCGCGAGGATCGCGGCTGGAACCAGTCCGTTCTCGCCGAGAAGGCGGTGGTGTCGCGCTCGTTCGTCGCCGATGTCGAGGCAGGAAAGGCGACGGTCGAGGCGGGGAAGCTGTTCGATCTGTTCCAGGCCCTCGGATTCGAGGTCGCCCTGCGATCGCTGTCGTCGGAGGAGGTCCGCTGGTGAGTGACAGGGAGCTGCGCGCCTACCAGGACAGCATTCCGATCGGGACGTTCGCCCAGACGGCGGCCGGCAACACCACCTTCACCTACGACGATGCCCACCGGCAGTCGCGTGATGCCACACCGTTGTCTCTTGCCATGCCGCTGGCCACTGCGCGCCACCGCAAGTGAGTGGCTCTGCCGTGGTTGGTAGGACTGCTACCCGACAGCGAGACCGCGCTCCGCGCACTCGGTTCGCGGTTCCAGGTCTTGTACCGGAATCCCTTCGCACTTCTCGAGCACATCGGTGCGGATGCTGCCGGTGCCGTCCAGCTTCTCCCGCCGGGTTCCACCTCGTCGGACGCCGCTGATCGGACGGCCGTGCGACGGGTGAGCGACGACGAGGTGTCCACGATGCTCGACGAGGTCGTCGCGGAGTACCGCGACGGTGCACCGGAGAGCGGGTCCTCCGGTCGATTCAGCCTTGCCGGTGCGCAACCGAAGATCGCCCTGCACCGGCTTCCCGACGGCACGTGGGGCGTGCCCGAGGACGCCACTCCGACGACGCACATCCTGAAGCCTGTCGTCGGCACTTTCCGTCGGATCGACGTGGTCGAACAGGTGACTCTCCGTGCGGCCCGTGTGCTCGGGAACGAGGTGGCCGATTCCCAGGTGGTCCGCATCGGTTCGTGGGACGTGCTCGTGAGTGAACAGTACGACCGTCGTGTCGACGGTGGACTGTGGCGCCGACTGCACCAGGAGGACATGTGTCAGGCGCTGAGTGTGCCGCCGCAGAAGAAGTACCAGCACCGTGACGGCGGGACCGGAGTGGCCCACGTGTCCGCGCTGCTCCGCTCTCTCCCGCTTCCGGGTGATCGTGTCGCGGCGGGCCGGGCCTTCTTCCGCGCCTTCGTCTTCAATGTCGTCGCAGGCTGTACCGATGCGCACGCGAAGAACTACTCGTTGCTTCTCGACGGGCGGTCCGTGCGCTTGGCACCTCTCTACGACCTTCTCAGCTTCGCCGCCTACTGGGACGGGGAGTCGCGCATCGACTCCGCGATGAGTGTGGACGGCGAGTATTCCCTCCACCGGATCTCCGAGTCGTCCCTCGCGCGGCTCGGTCCGCGCTTCGGTCTCGACGCGGAGGAGTCCGCGTCGATCGTCCACCTCGTGCGCCGTGACGTGCTGGGAGCATTCGAGGCGGCACGCGACTCGGTCACCGGGCACGGTACGGACGCGCTGTCCACCGCGGACGATCTGCTGGTGGGCCTCCGTCGGCTTCCCCTCGTGGGCTAGTCGCCGGACCCTGTCCGTGTGGCGGAGGGGTTCCCGTGGCGGGTGGGACGTGCTGTCATGGGTCCATGGATCAACGCTTGAGTCTGGTGACGCTGGTGGTCGACGAGGTGGCCCGCTCGCGGGAGTTCTACGTCGACGGTCTGGGGTGGACCCCGGAGTTCGACGGGGGCGACGGGGTCCTCATGTTCCGGGTGGGGGACCGCCTGCTCCTGTCCCTGTGGAGCAGGGCGCGCGCCCGGGAGGAGATCGGCGAGGTGGGGACGGGTGTGGACGCCCCGGTGACCCTGGCCCACAACCTCGCGACCCGGGACGAGGTCGACGCGGTCCTCGCCCTCGCCGCGAAGGCGGGCGCCACGCACGTGAGCCCGGCACGGTCACGCGACTGGGGCGGGTACTCCGGATACTTCGCGGATACCGACGGCTTCCGGTGGGAGATCGCGGTGAGTCCGACCCCGCTGGGTGACAGCCTCCTGCCCTGAGCGCGGGGCGTCCCGAGGAGGAAACCCCAGCGAACTAAACCACAGCCAGGTTTACCAAAGTTGACTGTGGTTTTTTCACCTGGGGTTTCGTTCTCGGAAACGCCTCGGTCGGCAGCGTCGTGGCGGGACCGGTACAGGGGTGGGGCGCCTCGGCGGCGGGAGGTCGGTAGCGTCGGGGACCGGCCGGGTCCGGTCGACGGACCCGTACCCGCTCGTCCGGAATCGTGGAGGTGGAACACGTGGTGATCCTCGTCGTCGTGGGCATCGCGCTCGCACTGTTCGGAGTGTGGCCCCTCGTCGCCCCGCTCCATTGCTGGAGGACCCTGCAGGCCTGGAAGTACAAGAATCCCGAGGCACACGAACCGAGCGCGGCAGCGCTCGCCTTCGAGAGGTTCGGCGGTGGGTTGGGGATCCTCGCCGGCATCGTGACCGCGGTGCTCGGTGGGCAGGCGGTGGCGAACGCCTCGGCCGCAGCAGCACGGTGTGCCGACGAGATCGCGCCGGCCTTCGAGGCGGCCTGGGACGCGGCGGACATCGAGAACCCGAACGGGGACGCGGTGGACGACTACCTGGGAATGGACGACGAGGACGCGGTCTCGGACTCGTCGTTCATGTCCTCCTTCGCCGCGGACCACGGGCTCGCCGTGTCGTCCGCGGGATCGACAGGGGTGGACACCGGTCGGTACACGTTCACCGACGACGGTGCGACGGTGATGACCGTCGACGTCTGGTACATGCAGACCGGTGTGAGCGCGACCCCGGACTGCGGGTCGCGGGCCGTTCCGTCGAACGAACACACGGAGTGAGTGGAACAGCAGCATGCGCTTTCCGCATATTGCTTGTTCGGTCTACCCCGCAGCCGATCTCCGGAGTGTGCCTCAGCCGCCGGTGTCGTCGAGGCGGGCGCCCATGAGGGTGCGGCAGAGGTCCTCGGGGACGTCCTTCGAGTAGGGGATCTTGAGGAACCCGGCACCGGACTCGTACCCGGCGGCCGTCACGGTGTCCTTGTGTTTGCCGAAGAACTCGGTGGAGAACCGCAACGAGCAGTGGTTCTTGAAGGCTTGCAGCATCCACTGCATGCCGTCGCGGCGGTAGGCCGGTTGGTTCCACATGAGGGCCTCGTCCACCTCGTCGAACTCGCGGCTCAACCGGCGCAGGGTCTCCAGGTGCGGGCGTTGGCGGGGTTCGAGGGCGTCGAGGAAATCGGCGACGCTCTGTCTCGGCGGTGCGGGCACGGGGATCGGGGCTCCTCGGTCTCGGCTTTCCTGAGTTTCAGGCTTCCTCGGTCTCGGCGACGGACGGGGCGAACACCGACCAGCCGGGGGAGCGGCCACTCAGTCCCATCGCGATCTCCAGGGGGTCCTCCGGGATCTCGATGAGGGTCGGCAGGATCATCGAGGCGCCGATCTCCAGGGTGTCGGGCACCGGGATGTCGACGGCGCGGCACAAGTCGATCCCGTGGAGCACGAGTTCGACCATCCGGGTGACCAGGTACGTGTCGGTGAGCATCGTTCCCGCCGGAGTGCGGATCCGCTCGGGGAACCCGTTCGCCGCCATCTGCTCCAACCGGGAGCATTCGCAGGTGAAGGCCGTGCGGACCTCCGCGAAACCTCCGCGCTCGTCCAGTTCCTTCCGCGCCCGGGCGTCGACCGCCTCGTCGGCGCCGGGCCGGTGGAGCATCACCCGGAAGTACTCCGCGGCGGAGTCCACCTCGACGTTCTCGCAGGGCGTCTGTTCCGCGTAGGTGAGCACCGTCGTGAGAGCCCGCAAGGTGTGGGCGGCGAGCAGGTCGACCGTCCACTGGTCGCCCGGATTGGGCACGGGGCAGGCGGCGGCCTCGTCCGGCAGCCCGACGACGACGTCGGTGACCGTCCGGACGCAGTCGATGTAGGCGGGAACGGTGCTCATGTCGACCTCTTCGTACCGTGGGCGGTGGGCGCCATGCTACGCCCGTATCGCTCCCGTCTGAAGGGGCGAGGGATCCCTGTGCTGCAACGACCCTGCAACGGTGGGGTCACTAGCCTCGCGGGCACCACCGTCGACGAGGAGGTCGGCGGGAGTTCGAGGAGGAACGATGACGGAGACCCTGGAACGTCCACTGGGAACGGAAGGTGCCCAGGAGCAGGGCACCTCGGCAGCAGATGCAGCGGCGGACCCCGCGGCCCGGTGGTTCGCGGACTTCGAGGCGGCACTCACGGCAGGTGACGCCGCGGCCGCGGCGGGAATGTTCGCGACCCGCAGTTTCTGGCGCGACCTCGTCGCCTTCTCGTGGAACCTCACGACGGTCGAGGACCCGGCCGGTGTCACGGATCTGCTGGAGAACACCCTGGAGCGGACGAAACCGCGGAACTTCACGCTGCGCGAGCCCTCGGAGACCGCCGACGGTGTGACGACGGCCTGGTACGACTTCGAGACCGAGGTCGGCCGCGGCTGGGGCATCGTGCGGTTGGTCGCGGAGGACGGGGCGAGCGACGGTACGGACGGCACTGCCGGCTCCGGGCTCAAGGCGTGGACATTCATCACCGCACTGCTCGAACTCAAGGGGCACGAGGAGCCGCGCGGCGTGCGCCGACCCAAGGGCGCCGAGCACGGGATCGACCCGAACCGGAAGACCTGGTCGGAGAAGCGCGCGGAGGAAGAGGCGGCCTGGGGCACCGACGCGCAGCCGCACACCCTCGTGATCGGCGGGGGACAGGGTGGGATCGCACTCGGCGCCCGCCTGCGGCAGCTGGGTGTCCCGGCACTCGTGATCGACAAGCACGCCCGTCCCGGTGACCAGTGGCGCTCGCGCTACAAGTCCCTGTGCCTGCACGACCCCGTCTGGTACGACCACCTGCCGTACATCAAGTTCCCTGACAACTGGCCGGTCTTCGCGCCCAAGGACAAGATCGCCGACTGGTTGGAGTCCTACACAAAAATGATGGAGGTGCCCTACTGGTCGTCGACCGAGGCGACGAGCGCGAGCTTCGACGAGGCGGCCGGCCGGTGGACCGTCGAACTCGTCCGCGACGGCGAGGCGATGACGCTCCACCCCGAGCACCTGGTGTTGGCCACGGGCATGTCCGGCAAGCCGAACGTCCCGAGTTTCGAGGGGCAGGACGTCTTCCAGGGCGAGCAGCAGCACTCCTCGCAGCACCCGGGCCCGGACGCCTACGCGGGCAAGAAGGTGGTCGTCGTGGGCAGCAACAATTCCGCCTTCGACATCTGCGGGGCGCTCCACGAACACGGTGCCGACGTGACGATGGTGCAGCGTTCGTCCTCGCACATCGTCAAGAGCGACAGCCTCATGGAGATCGGCCTCGGCGACCTGTACTCCGAACGTGCGGTGGAATCCGGCGTGACGACGGAGAAGGCGGACCTGATCTTCGCCTCCCTGCCCTACCGGATCATGCACGAGTTCCAGATCCCGCTGTACCAGCAGATGGCCGAGCGCGACAAGGAGTTCTACGACAGGCTGGAGGCCGCCGGCTTCGACCACGACTGGGGTGACGACGGGTCCGGCCTGTTCCTCAAATACCTGCGGCGAGGGTCGGGCTACTACATCGACGTGGGTGCGGCGGACCTCGTGGCCGACGGCAAGGTGAAGCTCGCGAAGGGCCAGGTCGACCGCCTCACCGAGGACTCCGTGGTGCTCGCCGACGGCACCGAGCTACCCGCGGACCTCGTCGTCTACGCGACCGGCTACGGCTCGATGAATGGCTGGGCGGCCGACCTCATCAGCCAGGAGGTCGCCGACAGGGTGGGCAAGTGCTGGGGCCTGGGCTCGGACACGACCAAGGACCCCGGTCCCTGGGAGGGCGAGCAGCGCAACATGTGGAAGCCCACGCAACAGCAGAACCTGTGGTTCCACGGCGGCAACCTCCATCAGTCCCGCCACTACTCCCTCTACCTGGGCCTCCAGCTCAAGGCCCGCCACGAGGGGATGGACACCCCGGTCTACCGCCTCCAGGAGGTGCACCACCTGTCCTGATGCGGCGCCCGCTCACCCGTGTTCGACGTCGAGCTTGACCCGCTGGGCGGCGAACCGGGTGAGCAGGTACTGCAGGGGAGTGCCGTCGGGCAGGGTGTCGAGGGCCTCCGACACGAGCACCACCGCGCCCGCACCGAGCCCGAGCGCCGCCGATTCCTCCGCCGTCGCGTGCCGGGCGCCGATCACCGTGCTCCCACGCAGGTAGTCGTCGATCCCGCACTCCCGCAGCGCCGCCGTCACCGACCCGGTCCGCTCCAGGGGCCCGGCGATCCCGGGTACCCGTGCGGCGTCGAACCACCGCGTGCTCAGCGCGAACGGGGTGCCGTCCTCGCCCGCCTCATCCGCTCCCGAGGCGCCCTGACCTCCGTGTTCCCCCGCCGCCGGTTCCCCCGCAACCGGGGCATCGCCGGCGTCCGTCCCGACGACGTTCACCGTCTCGATCCGCAGCACCGGGGCGCCGACCTCCAGGTCGAGGCGGGCGGCGACCTCGGGCGGTGCGGGCAGGGTCGTGGCTCCGTGGAGCACGCCGCGTGACCGATGACGTGCCGTGCTGGCCGCGCCCGGACGCCCGCCGAGGCTCCCACCGTCACCGCCGCTCGCGACCTCCAGGCTGCGGGACATGCGGGTGCGCGCGCCGATCCGGTGGACGAGGACCGGGGAGCCGGTGACGAAGGTGCCGCTGCCCCGGCGGGACTCGACGAGGCCGTCGGCCGCGAGCGTCGCGATCGCCTGCCGGGCGGTGTGCCGGTTGACGCCGAAGCGTTCGGCCAGCGCCATCTCGCCGGGCAGGCGCTCGCCACGGCGCAGGGTCCCGTCGCCGATCTCGGCACGCAGTTCCTCGGCGATGAGGCGCCATGCCGAGTAGCCGTCTCCGGTCCTGCTCATGTCCGCTCCTCGGGTCGCCGTCGGGATTCACCCGACGTTCACCGCCTCGTGGCCTGCAGGGGCCCGGGGCTTCCACTTCCGATCCTAACTTCTGAGTTGTCTAGAGAAATAGACAAATTGTCACGGGCAGGGGCTGCCCGGACCGATGGACGACCGGAGGGATCGACATGGAGACGAGTGAGGTCGGCACGCAGGAGCGTCGCCGGGCCGCCCGGGCGTTGGCGGGCGCCGCGGTCGAGGAACTGCAGGACCTGTGGTCGGCCTGGTCCGTGCCCACCGAGGTCGAGTACCTCCGTGAGCCGGAGGCCGGCCTGGTGATGGTCCAGGGCCGCATCGGGGGAGCGGGGGACCGCTTCAACCTGGGCGAGGCCACCGTCACCCGCGCCACCGTCAAAGTGACGTTGCCCGCCACGGACGCGCACCCCGCCGAGGAGGCGGTCGGTACGTCCTACGTGCTCGGCAGCCACCCGGACCACGCCGGTCTCGCCGCGATCTTCGACGCACTACTCGTCGCCGGCCGCACCCGTGACGCGGTGCTCGCCGAGGTCATCACCCCGCTGGAGACGCGCCAGGAGACGGCCGACGAGCGGAAACGGCGGGAGGGGAAGGCGACGGTCGTCGACTTCTTCACCGTCGCCCGCGAGAACTCCGGAGACGAGGAGGACGAGGAATGACGACCCCCGCACCCACGCCCGTCCGGGCCACCACTCCGGTGACCGCGACGACGGACCTGCCCGGCTTCGCCCACCCGGTCCACGACGCCCAGCAGGTGTTCCGCGCGGTCCTCGAGGCGACTTCCTTCCCCACCCGCCAGCAGACGGTCGACGTGGACCTCCGCGTCCCCGCTCCGCTCGGCACCACCGCCGCGGCGATCGCGCTCACGCTCTGCGACGAGACGACCCCGGTCTGGCTGGACCCCGCCCTCGCCACCGCCGAGGTGTCCGCCTGGCTCGCCTTCCACGCGGGCATCCGCACCGTCGAGGACCCGCAGCAGGCACTCTTCGCCTTCGCCGGAACCCCGGACGGGGTCCCCCCGCTCGAGGCGCTCGCCACCGGCTCCGACGAGGAACCCCACCTCTCCGCCACCCTCGTCGTCGACACGACGGGGCGCTCAGGGGATGCAGGCACACCGTCCATCCACACGGCCTCCGGTCCGGGCCTCAAGGGGCCCGTCACCTGGCACGGCGCCGGTCTGCCGGAGACCCTGCTGTCCGGCTGGGCCGCCAATCACGCGCTGTTCCCGCGCGGGGTCGACGTGCTCGTCGTGGACGACGACGCCCGGACCGTCACCGGCCTCCCGCGGACCACCGCGCTCGTGTCCGCGGCGCGCACCGCGGTCACCACGGCGGCTGCCGACCGCTCTCCCTCCGCCGACACCGAAGGAGCACGCTGATGTACGTCGCCGTCAAGGGTGGCGAGAAGGCCATCGCGAACGCCCACGCCCTGCTCGCCCGCCGCGGTCGCGGGGACGAGGACACCGCCCGCATCGCCTACGAGCAGATGCGTGACCAGATGGGTGTGCTCGTCGCCCGGGTCATGGCCGAGGGGTCCGTGTACGACCCCGACCTCGCCGCCAAGGCCCTGCTCCAGTCGCAAGGTGACGTCCTCGAAGCCGTCACGCTCCTGCGCTCCTACCGGACGACGCTGCCGCGATTCGGTACGACCGAGGCGCTCGACACCGCGGGCCTCCCCGGTGAACGCCGCGTCTCCGCCACCTTCAAGGACATCCCGGGAGGTCAGCAGCTCGGCGCGACCTTCGACTACACGCACCGGCTGCTCGCCGACGAACTGCAGACCCCGCCCATCGCGGGCGTCGACGACGTGTCGGAGGGTGCCGACGCGGACGGGAACCCGGCGGCGGACGGATCCGCGGACCCGCGGGTCGACGCCCACGGCATGCCCCGGGTGACGGACCTGCTCGGCCACGACGCCCTCGTCGAACCGGACCGGCCGGTCGAGGGATGGACGGACCCGGACCCGGCGGACCTCACGCGGGAGCCGACGGTCTTCCCGATGTCGCGGGCGGAGCGTCTGCAGGCGCTCAGCCGCGGCGACGAGGGGTTCCTGCTCTCGCTCGGGTATTCGACGCAGCGCGGGTTCGGCAACACCCACCCCTTCGTCGGCGAGGTGCGTGTGGGGGAGGTCGAGGTCGAGTTCCTCGCCCCGGAGATCGGCCACGCCGTGCCGATCGGGCGGATGGAGGTGACCGAGTGCCAGGTGGTCAACCAGTTCGTCGGCAGTGCCGAGCAGCCGCCCTCCTTCACCCGCGGCTACGGCCTGGTGTTCGGCCGCGCCGAGCGCAAGGCGATGTCGATGTCGCTCGTCGACCGGGCGCTGCGCAAGGACGAGTTCGACGAGCGGGCGGTGTCCCCGGCGCAGGACGAGGAGTTCGTCATCGCCCACGCCGACAACGTGCAGGCCACGGGCTTCGTCGAGCACCTCAAGCTGCCGCACTACGTGGACTTCCAGGCGGAGCTCGGGCTCATCCGCGGGCTGCGGAAGGAGTTCGCCGAGCGACAGGCCGAGCGCGCGGGCGAGGTGCCCGGGCAGGGCGCCTCGGGCGCGGAAGGAACGGTCGGAGTGAACGAGAACGAGGAGGCCCACGCATGAGCGCGCCACGGATCGTCTACAACGAGGGGTACCTGGACGAGAGGACCAAGCGGGTGGTGCGGCGCGCGCTGCTCAAGGGGCTCGCGGTGCCCGGGTTCCAGGTGCCCTTCGCCAGCCGCGAGGTGCCGATGCCGCGCGGCTGGGGGACGGGTGGCGTGCAGGTGACGGCGGCGGTGATCGGCGGTGGTGACACGCTCAAGGTCATCGACCAGGGCGCGGACGACACGACGAACGCGGTGTCGATCCGACAGTTCTTCGAGAAGGTCGCCGGTGCCCACGCGACGACCCGGACCGACGAGGCGACGATCATCCAGACCCGCCACCGGATCCCGGAGACACCGCTCACCGAGGGGCAGATCCTCGTCTACCAGGTGCCGATCCCGGAGCCGCTGCGGTTCCTGGAGCCGCGCGAGACCGAGACCCGCCGCCTCCACGCGCTGGAGGAGTACGGGCTCATGTACGTGAAGCTCTACGAGGACATCGCGCGCTACGGGCACATCGCGAAGACCTACGACTACCCCGTCATCGTCAACGGCCGGTATCTCATGGCGCCCTCGCCGATCCCGAGCTTCGACAACCCGAAGATGCATCAGAGTCCGTCGATCCAGTTGTTCGGCGCCGGCCGCGAGAAGCGGATCTACGCCGTGCCGCCCTACACCGATGTCGAGTCGCTGGGCTTCGAGGACTTCCCCTTCGAGCCGCAGACCTTCGACCGTCCCTGCGAGATCTGCGGGGCCGAGGGCGTGTACCTCGACGAGGTCCTCACCGACGACGCCGGTGGCGTCATGTTCGTCTGCTCTGACACCGACCACTGCGAGCGTCGGGCGGCCGCCGCTGAGAATTCCGAGGTGACCGCATGAATGCGCAGGTGACGACCGAGGAGACGCTCCCGTTGCTGAGCGTCGAGAACGCCGGGCACCGGTACGGGGACCGCTTCGGTTGCCGCGGGGTCGACTTCGATCTGTGGCCCGGCGAGGTGCTCGCCGTCGTCGGTGAGTCCGGCTCCGGCAAGTCGACGCTGCTGGGCATGCTCTCGCAGCGGCTGAGCACGGACGAGGGTGCGATCCGGTACCGGCCGCGGGGCGCCGCAGGTGAGGCGGGCGCGTCGGGACTGCAGGGTTTGTCGGAAGCGCAGGGCGCCTCGGCTGCGGTGGGCGACCTCGTCGACCTCGCGGGCATGAGCGAGCGGGAGATCCGCGCGCTGTGGCGGACCGAGTGGGGCTTCGTGCACCAGGACGCCGCACAGGGGCTGCGCATGCATGTGTCCGCCGGCGGCAACGTGGGCGAGCCGCTCATGGCGACCGGCCAGCGGCACTACGGCACCATCCGGGCGACGGCGGCCGACTGGCTGGCGCGGGTGGAGATCCCCGCCGACCGGATCGACGACGCGCCGACCACCTTCTCCGGCGGGATGCGGCAGCGGCTGCAGATCGCGCGGAACCTGGTGGTCGGGCCGCGGCTGGTGTTCATGGACGAGCCGACGAGTGGACTCGACGTCTCGGTGCAGGCGCGTCTGCTCGACCTGTTGCGGTCGCTCGTGTCGCAGCTGGGTCTGGCGGTCGTGATCGTCACGCACGACCTGGCGGTGGCGCGGCTGATCTCGCACCGGACGATCGTGATGAAGGACGGGGCCGTCATCGAGTCCGGCCTCACCGACCGGGTGCTCGACGACCCGCAGGCGGCGTACACGCAGCTGCTCGTGTCGTCGATCCTGCAGAGCTGATGGGTGGCGCGGAGATGACGGAGGACAGGGACGTGGACCAGATGCCCGAGGACGTGATGCCCGAGAACACCGTGTTGTCCGTGCGGGATGTGTCGAAGACCTTCACCCTGCACCTGCAGGGCTCGCAGGTGCTGCCGGTGCTCGACGGTCTGGAGTTCGATGTTCCACGTGGAACATGCGTGGTGCTCGGCGGCGAGTCGGGATCGGGCAAGAGCTCGGTCATGAAGATGGTGCACGGCAGTTACCACGTGGATTCCGGGCACATGTGGCTGCGGCACGCCGGCCGGGTGCTCGACCTCGCGAGTGCGCAACCGCGGGAGGTCATCGCGGCCCGGCGCGACACGATGGGTTACGTGAGCCAGTTCCTGCGGGCGGTGCCGCGGGTGCCGGCGCTCGACGTCGTGGCCGAACCCCTCGTCGAGCGCGGCGAGGACCAGGAGGTCGCCCGCGAACGGGCCGCCGGTCTGCTCCAGCGCCTGAGCATCCCGGAGCGACTGTGGACCCTGCCGCCGGCCACCTTCTCCGGGGGTGAGCAGCAGCGGGTGAACATCGCCCGCGGGTTCATCACCGAGCGTCCCCTGCTGTTGCTCGACGAGCCGACGGCCTCGCTCGATGCGCGGAACCGCGCGGTCGTCGTCGAACTCGTCCGGGAGAGCCTGGACCGGGGTGTCGGCATGCTGGCGATCTTCCACGATCAGGACGTGCGCGAGGCGGTCGCAGACTCGATCGTCGACGTCGAGGTGTTCGCCCGGCGGGCCCGGGAGAAGGCGGCGGCCGAGCGCGGTGCGGTCGCCCACGGTGCGGCCGCGGAGGACAGGGGTGAGGGCCGGGGGCAGGGCGCCTCGGCAGCGGAATTCGGGAAGGTGGAGGTGACGGCATGAGCCTGGTGCTGGGCAATGCGCGGGTCGTGGGGCCCGACGCGGTCGTGCACGGATCGGTGCACGTGGAGGACGGCGCGATCGTGGCGGTGTCCGACGACCCGCAGCTCATGGTGCCCGGTGCGCGGCACGAGGACCTGGGTGGCGATCTGCTCATGCCCGGGCTCGTCGAGGTGCACACGGACCAGGTGGAGTCGCACTTCCAGCCGCGGCCCAAGCGGTTCTGGGACCCGATCCCCTCGGTGATCGCGGACGACGCGCAGATGGCGGCGAGCGGGATGACGACGGTGCTCGACGCGCTGCGGATCGGTACCGGTCCGTCGGACAATAACCTGGCGGCGCAGGCGGACACGCTCGTCTCCGCCGTCGTGCACGCCGCGGAATCCGGGCTGTTGCGCGCCGACCACTACATCCACCTGCGGTGCGAGGTGTCGACGCCGGACGTCGTGGAGACGTTCGAGCAGGTGGGCGGGCACGAGCGGGTGCGGATGGTGTCGCTCATGGACCACGCGCCGGGGCAGCGGCAGTACGCGGACGTCGAGTCCTACAAGACGTACCTCATGGGCAAGAAGGGGATGAACGAGACCGAGTTCGCCGACCACGTCGCCGCGATGCACGACTACTCGGCCCAGTACTCCGACGAGCACCGGGTCGCGATGGCCGAGCGGGCGCGGGCCCGGGGCCTCACGATGGCCGCGCACGACGACGCGACGCAGGCGCACGTGGACGAGTCGGCGGCACTGGGGGTGCGGATCTCGGAGTTCCCCACGACCGTCGAGGCCGCGATCGCCGTGCACGAGGCGGGCCAGCTGGTCGTCATGGGTGCGCCGAACGTGGTGCGCGGGGGCTCGCACAACGGGAACGTCGCCGCGCTCGACCTGCTGCGGCGCGGTCTGCTCGACGTGCTCTCCAGCGACTACGTGCCGGCGAGCCCCATCCAGGCGGTGTTCCAGCTGGTGGGGGCCGGGGAGATCGATCTGCCGGCGGCCTCGGCCCTCGTGAGTGCGAACCCCGCGCAGGCGGCGGGGCTCGAGGACCGGGGATCGATCGCCGCGGGCTTGCGGGCCGACGTCATCCGCGTGGCCACCTACGACGAGGCGCCCGTCGAACACCACCCGCTCGGTTCCCCGGTGCCGATCGTCCGCGGCGTGTGGCGGGTCGGTGAGCGCGTGGCCTGAGGGTGTGAGGCTAGAGTCGGGAGCGGACGTCAACGACGACAGCCGAAGAGGTGTATCCGTGAGCCCCACCGAAGTCCCACCCGTCATCGTGGCCTGGCACGAGCTGGCCGAGAACCCCGATCCCGACCGGTTGCGGTCGATGCTCGCGCCGGACGCGGTGTTCCGGTCGCCGGCCGTGCACACGCCCCAGGAGGGTGCGGAGATCACCTTCGCGTACCTGTGGGCCGCGGTGCACGTGCTCGGACCGACGCTCACCTATGAACACGAGTGGTACGACGAGGCGTCCGCCGTGCTGAAGTTCGCCGCGACGGTCGACGGATACGAGGTCGGTGGCGTCGACATCATCGAATGGGACGAGGACGGGAAGATCACCGCATTCACCGTCATGGTGCGGCCCCTCAAGGGTCTGCAGGCGGTCATCGGGGCGATGGGCGCGCGGTTGGCCCAGCAGCAGGAGGCGTCGCAGAAGGAGACCTCGGCATGAGTGACGAGCGGCTCAAGGCGGAGGATCTACCGATCGGCGAGGAGATCGACCTCGGGACCTTCCACGTCACCGAGGACGCGATCATCGAGTTCGCGCAGCAGTGGGACCCCCAGTACTTCCACATCGACCGCGACGCCGCGGCGAGTAGTGACTTCGGCGGGATCATCGCCAGTGGCATCCACTCCGTGGCGATCTTCCAGCGGCTGTGCGTCGAGGGGTTCTACGGGAGGTACGACATCATCGCCGGGCGCAAGGTCACGGACCTTCGGTTCCACCGGCCGGTCTTCCCCGACACGACCCTGCGGGGTGCTGTGACGATCGAAGCCGTCGAGGCGGCCGGTCCCGGACGTGCTGCGATCACCTCGACGGGCACGCTCTACGACGAGCGGGGCCGCCCGATGTTCTCCCTGGTCAACGACGCACTCATCCGCACCCGCGAGGAGGAGTACCGCGCGGGGTGAGGTCCACGGGGGAGGTACCGGGCAGGGTGAGGGGTCCCGGGCAGGGCGCCTCGGCGGCGTTCGACGATGGGAAAAACGTCAAGTAGAACCTGTGAAAAAAGTACAGCAGAAAGTGTGAAATCAGTTCAGTAGGCTGTGTCGTCCCTGGTAGCTGGGTTGTGATGGGAGCCGTCCCCAGATGGATTCGACGGCTGGGTCCGGGTGGGTCGGGTGGTCGACCGGAAGACGAGTGCGGCGACGACGATCGCGCCCCAGGTCCCGAAGAACACGGCCGAGAATCGTCCCGGGGTTGCCGACCGTACGACCAGCCACGTGAAGAGCCAGGTGAGAGCCCCGAGCAGCGGCGCGATTCCGAGCTTCGTCGTCATGGCCCGCGACCATACCGAGTGCGTGCTTCTCCCACCAGGGGCGTCGGAAGTCGGGATCACCCGAGGCGGGTGATGGTGCCCTCCGTGCCGTCGTAGAGGTCGAAATTGCGTTCGCCGATGAGCTCGAGAACGTCGTCGACGGCCTCGTCGAGGTCGATCGGGGTACCGCGGTCGTTCACCTCGTAGGCGGTCAGCGCCGGTGGGGACACCTCGGAGTCGACGAGGATGACGAAGAAACGCTCGTACTGTTCCTCCCGGCCGGACGGGTCCTGGCGGCGGGTGAAGAGGCGGAACCGGGGGAAGACGTTGTCGAAGGTGCTCTTGCGGCGTGCCGTGTGGTCGCGGGCCGCCCCGACGTCGAGGAACAGGAACGCACCGAGCACCGCGTAGGGGAACCGGCGGTGGAGGGTGACCGCCTCGTTGAGCATGTCACCGCGACGGTTGGTGAGGTTCTTCTGGTAGTTCTGCGACTTCCCGTCGCGGAACATGATCGTCTTGACGGAGACGGCGTAGATGAGACCGCTCTCCTCCGTCGCCCACGTGACGTCGACCTTCTTGGCGCCGATGCCACCGGCCAGACGACGCTCCGCACCCATGTTGAGACCGGACTCGTCGCGGCGTGGCATGACCTCGGGCATCCCGCGTTCGCGCAGGTCGTCGGAGATCGCCAGGGCGAGTTCCGCACTCAGGCGCTCGTTCCAGTTCTTCTTGTCCGCCTGCCGGGCCTCGTCGCCCGGTTTCGGTCCGGCGTTGACGACGGCGTTCTGCAGGCGGAACTCCAGGGACGGACGAACAGGCGCCAGCCCCTCCATCCCGGGCAGGACCGGCTCGTCGTCCTCGGCGCCCCCGTCGTCCTCGGAGTAGAGGCGGGGCGCGGTGTCGGCGGTGGCGTCGGCCGATGGCTCCTCGGGGATGGGTGCCTCGGGGACCGGCGCCTCACCCGAAGACTCCTCGGCGGTGGGCTCCGCAGGGGACGGCGCCTCGGCGTCGGGGGCCTCGGGGGTGGGCTCCGCAGACGCGGGCGCCTCGGGGGCGACCGGCTCGTCGAAGAGGGAGACCTCCGGCTCGGGAGCCGGTTCGCGTGGGTGAGTGCCCGACGATGCCACGGGTGCAGCGGTGTCGGCGGCAGTCTCCGCGGGCCCGCCGTCCCCGTCGACGGGCAGCGCGACGTCGAAGACGGGGAACAGGGCGTCCTCGGGTGAGCTGTCGTCGGGATGGACGTGATCCATCGGGTGGCCTCCGGTGTGCGGTGCAGGTCTGCGAGCTGCGGGGGTGTCAGGTGCGGGCACGGCGTCCCCGGGCGCGGCGGCGGGAGGACAACTCACGATAGGCGTCCCGCAGCCCGTCCAGTTCGTTCTGCGACATCCCGGCGTGTCCGCGCAGCACGATCTCGTCGACGCACGTGACGGCGTCGAGCAGGCGGCCGGCACGCAGGTGTGCGGCGACCTCGGGGCGGGCGCGCCGGAGGTCCTCGGCGGCGGCGGCGAGCAGGTCCGGGCGAGGGACCGGCAGGCGGTCGGCCTCCTTGGGCTCGAGCTTGAGCATGCCACCGCCGTAGGACCGGCCCACCGTCTCCGCACCGACGAGCGTCACCGAGGTGAGCGCCCCGAGGGGAAGGGACGCCCGTCCGAGCGTCCGGAATTCGGGGCGCAGGTAGACCCCGTGGACGCTGTTGAGGTGCCGCACCCCGGCGCTGTTGGTGGTGATCCGGGGCGTGTTCGCGTTCATGTAGGTGAGGAACAGGTCCGCCGGGTCGACGAGGGGCACCTGCCACCACGTGCGGCGGACACGGCACTTGTAGGCACGGTCCACCTCGGCGTCCTCACCTGCAGCGATGTACGCGCGGGCGGCGTCGGAGGGGTCGTCGTCCGGGCGGAACAGGAAGGTGGCCCGGCCTGCGTGCTCGCCGAGGTCCTGCCACCTGTTCTCGTCGAGGTCGAGACCCCGCAGGTGAGCACTGCCCGGTGGGGAGATGCGTAGGACGTCCTGTCCCGAGAGGCCGAGGTCGCGGACCTCTGCCGGGGACAGGGTGAAGTACCGGTTGTTGCCCGTCACCATGCCCAGGGTCGTGTCGCCCCAGGTCTCCAGGTGGGTGAACTGCGCGGTCGCACCGGTGCCGTAGGAGTCCCATGCCGCGGTCGACAGGAGTGCGGGAGTCCACTTGCCGGCAGGATCCTGAGGCGTCCACCGGGTCGAGTCGAGCGGTCCGTCGAGCGCCGCGGCGTTCTGTGCACGCGTGATCGTGATGTCCGTGGCGGACCCCGTGCCGAACCCGTGGGCGATGAGCAGGACGACGTCCTCCTGCGCCTCGGGGAAGACCCGTTCGGTGAAGACGACGAGTTCGACCGAGGCGAAGTTCTCCAGCAGGAAGGAGCGGACGCCGGCGGCGTAGTTGACGCTCAACAGTTCCGCCGGGAGTACGAGCCCCATTCGGCCGCCGGGCTCCAACATGAGCGCCGAGTGCACCGTGAAGGCCGCCCACGAGGAGGCGAGCCGGGTGAGCGTGACACCGCCGCGCAGGGCCGCCTCCTGGGCGCGGGCGCGGGCGTGCCCGGTGAAGTCCTGATATCGGATGTACGGCGGGTTGCCGACCACGGCGGTGCAGCGCGGGGAGGCCGGTACCTCGAAGAAGTCCCGGACCTCGATGTGTGGGTCACCGCCGGCCGCGCGTACCAGGTCACCCGCCCGCGAGGCGCTCGCGGCGTGGATCTCGACCCCGTCGACGCGGGGGGTGACGTCGGAGGAGCGGGGCGCCTCGGGAGCGGTGGGGTGCGATGGCGCGGGAGCGCGCAGCGCGCGGAGACGGGTGACGGCGCCGGTGAGGAAGGCCGCCTCGCCGCAGGAGGGTTCGAGCACGCGGTCGTCCGCGGACAGGACGGTGCGCTCGACGAGGTGACGGGCGATCGGCTCCGGGGTGAAGAACGCGCCGCGGGCCTTCCGCACCTGGGCGGTGTCCTCGTCGTGGAGCGCGTTTCGCATGACGGTCATTCTCTCATTCCCCCGGTCGTGGAGCAGCGTGTTCCGACCCACGTGGGGCCGTGTCCGACTGCGTGTCGGTGCCGGTGCTCACGGTACGGAGGGCCTCGGACACAGTTCTCGGGTCCGTGGTGCGGGCCGGGCCCGACGGTTCGGGGTCGTGGACGTGTGTCCCCTAGGATCGTCCGGTGCCCGAACTGGAGATCACCACCCTCGTCCTGCTGTTGGTCGCCGGATTCGCCGCCGGCTGGGTCGATGCCGTCGTCGGAGGCGGCGGACTCATCCAGCTCCCGGCTCTCCTGCTCGTCCCCGGCGTGACACCGATCCAGGCGCTCGCGGCGAACAAGGTCGCGAGCATCATGGGCACCTCGGTCGCCGCGCTCACCTTCGCCCGGAAACTGAGACCGGAGCCCCGGACCTACGTCCCCCTCGGGTTGGCCGCCCTCGTCGGGGCGATCGTCGGCGCCATGCTCGCCACCTTCATCCCCGAACAGGCGTTCACGCCGGTGATCCTCGTCGTTCTCGTGGGCGTCGGGACGTTGACGCTGGCCAAGCCGACGATGGGCGTGCTCACCGATCTGCGATGGGACGGGTGGAAGCACGTGGGCGGCGCGCTCGCCATCGGCGCGGGGATCGGCCTCTACGACGGGGCGCTCGGCCCGGGGACCGGTTCGTTCTTCGTGATCCTTCTCGTCATGGTGCTCGGGTACGGGTTCATGCCCGCCTCGGCCCTGGGGAAAATCGCGAACTTCTGTACGAACCTGGGCGCGCTCATCTTCTTCGTTCCCGCCGGTCACGTCCTGTGGGAGCTCGGCCTGGCGGTCGGTGTCGCGAACCTGCTCGGCGGTTACGTGGGCGCGAAGACGGCGATGGCCAAGGGTTCCGGCTTCGTCCGCGTCGTCTTCATCGTCATCGTCGGTGTCCTCACGCTCAAGCTCGGTTGGGACCTGGTGAGCGACCTCGTGGGGTGAGGACAGGGCTCCCGGACTGGGACTGCGAGGTTCTTGTCGTTCGACAGGACAGATGTCTCGTAGTCATGCAGGACTGCGAGACATGAGTCCTGCGAAACGACATCGACCTCGACATCCTCGTGTCCCAGCGGAAGTCGGTCGCTCTCCCGTTGCTCTCGCGTGGCGTGGATCACCCTACGATGAGCTGATGACCCCGCCTCCGAAAGGCCTTCCCATGTCCCACCTCCCCGCCTCGCTCGTCCAGCAGCTCGACACGTGGTTCGAGGGGGTGGACGTGAAGGCCCCGGGTGCGGGATTCGCGGTCTTCGACCGGACCGGTGTGCTGTTCCACGCGGGCACCGGAACCTTCGACACGGCTCCCGGCGCCGAGGCGGCAGCCGCGGACTACCTGGCCGGTGCGGGAGGGCGCCTGGGCGTCGGGAGGGTGCACGGGACGGCGCCGACCGCGCGGACGGCGGCCCGGATCTGCTCGATGTCCAAGAGCTTCCTCATCGTCGCGCTCCTCGTGCTCGTCGAACGCGGCCGGGTCGACCTCGAGGCGCCGGTGAGCCGGTACGTCCCCGAGTTCACCGATCCGGTCGTCGACGGCGAGACCGTCCCCGTGACCGTGCGGATGATCTGCTCCAACTGCTCGGGCCTGCCCGAGGACAACGCCTGGGCCGACTTCCACCTGGGCCTCGACCACGCGGCGGTCCGCGACCTCGTGGCCCGGGGACTGAGGTTCTCCGAGGTGCCCGACACGTCCTACCAGTACTCGAACTTCGCGTTCGGCCTCGTCGGCATGGTGCTGGAGAACGTCACCGGTGAGCGGTACCAGGACTTCGTCACCCGCGAGGTCATCGCGCCGCTCGGCCTCACCCACACCCGGTACGAGTGGCGGGACTTCGAGCCCGGGACCGAACTCATGCTCGGGTTCACGAGCTTCGACGAGGGTGCGAGCTGGATCCACCGTCCCTACGTGGAGACCGGGATCCTGGGCGCCGCCGGTTCCCTGTGGTCGACGGCTGAGGACATCGCACGCTGGGTCGGGTGGTTGAGCGCGGCGTTCGCACCCGCGGAGGAACCGGCGCAGTCCGCGTCGGACGGACAGCTCTCATCGGAACTTCAGGGCGCCTCGGGAGCGGGGGAGGGGATCCTGTCCCGGCGCATGCGCCGGCGGATGCAGCGGATCCACACGCCCATCCACTCGATGCAGGAGCGGATGGTGAAGGACGGGCTGTTCGACGGGATCGGGTACGGTCTCGGGCTCGTCATCGAGATGGACAGCCGGTTCGGCACGATCGCCCAGCACTCCGGCGGTCTGCCCGGGTTCAGCACGAACATGCGCTGGCACTGCGACTCCGGCCTGGGCGTCTACACGTACGTGAACTCCGAGGGGCGCCCGGCCGCGCGCTGGGCGGAGTCGATCCTCTCGACCGTCCTCCGCGCGCTCGAGGTGCCCGCCCGGACCGTCGACCTGTGGCCGGAGACGGCCGCGGCGGCCCGTCGGATCGACTCCCTGCTCCACGCCATGGCGG
The DNA here is from genome assembly GCF_040212315.1 of Brevibacterium litoralis. Lineage (NCBI taxonomy): Bacteria > Bacillati > Actinomycetota > Actinomycetes > Micrococcales > Brevibacteriaceae > Brevibacterium > Brevibacterium litoralis. The sequence continues at coordinate 169,271 of NZ_JBDIUY010000004.1, forward strand.
ACGGTTCTGACACGGACGGCGGCGGGTCGTTCGCGGACCTGTCCGACATCGCGGCGCCGAACCTGTTCAGTGACGTGCCCGTCGAGGTCCGGGACTCCCGAGCGGTACACGCCTTCGCACAGGCGGGAGGTGTGACGCAGGGCGCCCCGGAAGCGGAGGCGAGCTTCGCGGACCGTCTGCTGTGGTGTGTGAGCGCGGCGGACCTCGTGTGGCGGGTGCCGGGGAAGGACGCGGACCTGCAGGTGCGCATCGAGATCGCCGAGGTGCCCGCTCTCGGGGCCGCACCCGCGAACCCGTTGCAGCGCGTGGTGATCGAGCCACTGGGCAAGGAGAACCAGGGGCTGCCGACGGGACGGGACAAGGTGGTGCGGCACTTCGTGCCCCGGCTGCCGGGGTGAGCGCCGCCGAGGCGCCCGCGGGTCGGTCAGTCGCCGACCTTGCCGTCGATGTCCTCACGCAGGAGGTCGGCGTGACCGGCGTGCCGGGCGTACTCCTCGATCATGTGGACGAGGATCCAGCGGACGCTCTTGTGACCGCGGCGCGGCAGGTCCGGGTCCTCGGTGGGCCGGTCGAGGTCGGCCGGGGTCAGCCCCGCCTCGATCGCCCGTGAGCGGTCGACGTTCTCGCGGTACAGGGACATGATCGCGGCCGGTTCCATGTCGACGGCGACGTGCCAGTCCCAGTCGTTGTCCTCGTCCCACGGCGCGGAGGCCCAGGGTTCGCTGTCGGGGCGGCCCGCGATCACGTGACCGAGCCAGTCGTCCTCGACGCCCGCGAGGTGGACGAGCATGCCGCCGAGGGTCATCGTCGACGACCCGACGGTGTGCCGCAGCCCGGCGGCATCGAGTCCGTCCGCCTTGCGGTGGAGGATCGTCCGATAGAGGTCGAGGAACGACAGGAGCGTGCGGAGTTCGTCGTTCTGTTCGGGCGGATCGGTGAGGGTCGTGTAGTCGAAGGTCATGACGGTGTCCGTTCGCAGTGGGGGCGGTGTGAGAGCGGTGGCACGGTGCGATAGCGGGGAGGTGCCCCCGATCCTGGCACGCGCGATGTCCAGTGTGGACGGAGTGGCGTATCGCCCGGTCGGATCCGCCACTCCGTCCACACTGGAACTCCGGCCACATTGGAGCTCCGGCCGCCGGTCACATCCGTGACGTCCCGTGCGTCGACCTGGTAGGAGTCCGGCCGCCGGGTCGGGCGCGGATGGAAGGATGACGACATGGACCCGACCGCACTGGCACAGGCCTTCGAGGCCGAACGTCCGCAGCTCGAACGGCTCGCGGCGAAGGTGCTCGGCGACCCGACCGAGGCGCAGGACATCGTCCAACAGGCGTGGTTGAGGCTGGACGGGGCGGGTTCCTCGGGAACGGGGGAAAGCGAGATCGACCACCTCGCGGCCTGGCTCACCACGGTGACCACACGCCTGTGCCTCGACAGGCTGCGGCGGCGTACACCGGTCCCCGAGGAGGAGGTCGAGCCGGCGGAGTCCGCGCCGGACCCGGCGGAGGACGTGGCGCTCGCCGACACCGTCGGGGTCGCGCTGCAGGTGGTGCTCGACCGGCTCACGCCGAACGAACGGATCGCGTTCGTCATGCACGACAGCTTCGGGTTCGAGTTCTCCACCATCGCCGAGGCGCTCGCCACCACCCCGGCCGCCGCGCGGAAGCTCGCCTCCCGCGCCCGGGCCAAGGTGACGCAGCCACGGTCGGAGGACGCGCTCGCCGACTGGCAGGTGGTCGACGCGTTCATGACCGCCGCACGCGAGGGGGACTTCACCCGGCTGGTCGAACTGTTGGCGCCGGACGTCGCGGTCCGCGGCGACGCCGAGGCGGTCGCGATGGGCACCCCGGAGGCGATGGACGGGCGGGAGGACGTCGCGTCCTTCTTCAACGGCGCGGCGAAGGCGGCACTGCCGGTGCTCGTGGACGAACGCCCCGGGTCCGCGTGGTTCCACCGCGGCGAGGCGAAGGTGCTCTTCGACTTCACGGTCGTCGACGGCCGGGTGCAGCGGATCGACTTCCGGGCGGATCCAGCGGTCATCGCGCGGGTGGTGCGGCGTGCGGTCACACTTCCGGGCTCCGGGACGTCGCCCCGGTGACAGCACATCACGGGAGGTGATCCCGGGTGGCTGGAACCGAGGAATCCGGACGATCAGGCGCACGGACCCGCGCGGAACGAGATGAAGTTCCGGTGGTTGCATCCCAAGCAGTCGATGCGCTGGTACACCGACACGAAGGAGGCCTTCGCCGCGCTCCCCGAGGAGTGAAGGGAGTGAAGATTTCCAGTGTGGACGGAGTGGCGTTTCTCCCGGTCGGATCCGCCACTCCGTCCACATTGGAAGTCTGCGCGAGGGCGCATGCGGGTGCGCGTGCCCTCGCGCGGTCACTCCTTCACGAGCACCGGCTCTCCCAGGTCGTCGCCACGCAGGAAGTCGAGAACCATGTCGACCTGGTCCTGCGTGGCGTTGTCACGCATGTACTGGGAATCCGCGCCTGCGTGCGGGGTGATGAAGGCACCGGGGCAGTCCCACAGCGGGTGGTCCTCCGGCAGGGGTTCGGGGTCGACGACGTCGAGCGCGGCGCGCAGACGACCGGACTGCAGTTCGCTCACCAGGGCATCCGTGTCGACGACCTTTCCACGACCGATGTTGCCGAGCACGGCGTCGTCCTTCATCCTCGCCAGGAAGTCCGCGTCGACCAGGCCGTCGGTGCTCGGGTTGAGCGGCAGGGCGAGGGAGACGGCGTCCGCCTGCGGCAGCCACTCGTCCAATTGCTCCATCGGAAGGACGTGTGCGCCATCGCCGAGGGTCCTCTCCGTGCGGGCGAACCGGACGACGTGGGCCTTGAACGCCTCGAACCGCTCGGCGATCCCGCGGCCGATCCCACCCTGACCGATGACGAGGACCGTCCTTCCGACGACGCCCATGAGGCCGTGCTCGTGCTTGCCGCGGTGTGACTGCGGGACCCATTCGTGCTTCTGCTGGAACACGTGGTGTTCGGGGAAGGACTTCATCGAGGCCATGATGAGCAGGGCACCGTGCTCGGCCGTCGTGTCCGACATGACGGCCGAGGAGTTGTACAGCGCCACTCCGGTCGGCACGTGGTCGATGACCCAGTCGTAGCCGATGCTCACGGTCCGTACGCCGCGCAGGTTCGGGAGGTCGCGGAGCATCGTGCGCCACTCCATCGCGCCCTTGCCGCCGAGGACGACGAAGGCCACCGACTCCGCGGGCACCTCACCGTCCACGTAGTCCTGCCAGGTGCGGACCTGTGTGCCCGCCGGCAGATCGCCGACGAGGTCGAGGTGTCGGGAGGAGGGGACGAGGGCGGTGACGGGGGATGCGGTGTCGGTCATGTCGTCACCCTATCCAGTGGTGTGTGACGAGGAGGGACGAGATCTGTGTCCGAGCCCACCGTTAGGGTGACGGCATGACCCAGGCATCCCCCGGCACGTCCCCGCACAACCCCACTACCCACGCCTCACACACGCGCCCGGCCCCTCCCAGGACCGCCGAGGGAGAGGTCGTCGAGACCCTCCACGGTCACGAGATCGCGGACCCCTATCGCTGGTTGGAGGACCCGGACTCGGACGCCACCCGCACCTGGGTCACCGAGCAGAACGCCTACACGGAGTCCGTGTTCGCCGATTACCCCGACCGTGCGCACTTCCACGACCTCATGCGTGGGATCGTCCGGCGCCCACAGGCCGGCACCCCGGTGAAGAAGGGCGGCACCTACTTCGTCGCGCGCAACGACGGCACCCAGGACCAGTTCCAGGTCTTCGCCGCGGACACCCTCGACGAACTCCGGGCCGGTGGGCGTCTGGTCCTGGACCCGAACACGTGGTCGACCGACGGGACGAGCTCCATGCGCAGCTTCAGCGTCTCCGGTGACGGCAAGTACCTGGCCTACACCGTGAGCGAGGGCGGCTCCGACTGGGTCGACATCACCGTCGTCGACCTCGCGACCGGTGAGCGGGTCGAGGACCCCATCCAGACCAAGTTCTCCGGGGCCGAGTGGCTGCCCGACGGCCGTTCCTTCCTCTACGGCGCCGTCCCACACGAAGGCCGCGCCGTCGGGTCCCAGGCCGACCAGGTGAAGACCGGACTGCTCAAACTGCACCGTCTCGGCACGCCGGAGTCCGAGGACGTCACGATCGTCGACATCCGTGCGGAATACACCCAGGCCTTCGTGTGGGCGGACGTGTCCTCCGACGGTCGCCTCGTGTCGATCGCCCTGGGCTCCGGGACCGAACGGGAGAACCGCCTGTGGTTCGCCCGCCTCGACACGGATGGGCTCGGCAACACCGTCGTCGGTGTTCCCGTCCGCGCCTTCGACACCGCCGACGCCCAGTACCACCCCGTCCGCGTCGACGGCGACCGGATCACCGTCCACACGGACAAGGACGCGGACCTGGGCCGGGTCGTCGCGTTCGACCTCTCCGTGTTGGAGGCGACCTCCCCCGCGGAACTCGAAGAGGTCGTCCCACAGGCCACTGACCAGCTGGAACACGTCGCGGCGGCAGGGGACGAGATCCTCACGGTCCACCTGGTCGACGTCCAGCCACGTCTCACCCGGTACGCGCTCGACGGGACCGAACTGGGGCAGGTCGACCTCCCTGCAGGAACGCTCGAAGGGTTCTGGGCCGACCAGGACTCGGCGGAGTGGTTCCTCGGGTTCTCGACGCCCACCTCGCCGGGCCGGGCCTATCGCGGTACGACCGGGTCGGACGTATTGGAGGACCTCGCCGATCTGGTCCCGGTGGTCGCCGAGACCCCGGACCTGCCGGAGACGATCACCACCCGTGGTCGTGCCCGGAGTGCCGACGGGACGGAGGTCCCCTACTTCCTCGTCCGCCCTGTGAATGTTCGGGAAGGACTGGGTTCGCCGGAAGGACTGGGCGCGCCGGAAGGACAGGGCGTCTCGGGAGCTGGGGAGGAAGGTCCGGCGCCCACCCTGCTGTGGGGGTACGGCGGTTTCGACATCCCCGTCGAGGCCAACTACCGGCCACTGTTCGCCGGCTGGCTGGCGGCCGGCGGCACCCTCGTGCTCGCCAACCTGCGCGGGGGCGGCGAGTTCGGCCGGGCCTGGGCCGAGGCCGGGAAGAAGGACGGCAAGCAGAACGTGTTCGACGACTTCATCGCCGTGGCCGAGCACCTGGTGGAGACCGGCGTGACGACGCGGGAGCAGCTGGCCGTCCACGGCAGGTCGAACGGTGGCCTGTTGGTCGGTGCGGTGATGACCCAGCGGCCGGACCTCGTCGCCGCGGCGATCCCGGGCGTCGGCGTGCTCGACATCCTGCGGTTCCACCGGTTCACCGCAGGTGCCGCGTGGACGAGCGATTTCGGTGACCCGGAGGACCCGCACGACTTCGAGGTGGAACTGAAGTACTCACCGCTGCACAACGTGCGGGACGTGGAGTACCCACCGACGCTCGTGCTCACGGGTGATCACGACGACCGGGTGGTGCCGGCGCACAGTCACAAGTTCACCGCGACCTTGCAGGCGCACCAACAGGGCGACGCGCCCGTCGTCACCCGGATCGAGACGAACGCCGCGCACGGGGCCGGTAAGCCCTTGGCGATGGTCGCCTCCGAGGCGGCCGACGTCCTCACCTTCGCTGCGCACTTCACGGGGCTACGGGTAGGTTGAACGCCATGACTTCTTCCCTCACCTCCCCGAATGCCTCCACCGGCTCCGACGTCCTGCGGACCGCCCTGCCGGCGGCGACCACCGACAACGAGGTCGTCGCCCAGGCCCTCGGGCAGTTCCCCGTCTTCGACGGCCACAACGACCTGCCGATGGCCCTGCGCGCCGACTACGACTACGACGCGAGGGCCGCACACCTCGACACCGGCAACACCGACCTGCACACGGACATCCCCTCCCTGCACGCCGGAGGCGTCGGCGCGCAGTTCTGGTCCGTCTACGTCTCCAGCGCCCAACCGCACCCGGAGGCCGTCGTCGAGACGCTCGAGCAGATCGACGGGGCATACCGTCTCATCGAGGCCTACCCCGAGACCTTCCGGTTCGCCCGCACCGCGCAGGACGTCCGGGACGCCTGGGCCGAGGGCAAGATCGCAAGTCTGTTGGGCATGGAGGGAGGGCAGTCGATCGCCTCCTCGCTCGGCACCCTGCGGATGATGCGCCGGCTCGGGTGTGCGTACATGACTCTCACGCACAACGACAACACCCCGTGGGCCGCAAGTGCCACGGGTGCGCCGATGGACACCGGCCTCACCGAGTTCGGCCGGGAGGTCGTCCGCGAGATGAACAGGATCGGCATGCTCGTCGACCTCTCGCACGTCCACGAGGACACCATGCGTGACGCCCTGGCGGTGACGACCGCGCCGGTGATCTTCTCGCACAGCTCGTGCCGCGGTGTGGCGAGGCACGTCCGCAACGTCCCCGACGACGTGCTCGCGCAACTGCCCACCAACGGTGGCGTGCAGATGATCAACTTCGTCCCCGGGTTCATCAACGACGAGGTCGCCGAGTACAACGTGGCCCTCGCCGGCAAGGAGGCCGAGCTCGCGGCACGCGTTCGCGCCTTCACCGCCACCGACGACGAGGTGCGCGCCGCCGAGGGGGACCTCGCCGCCTGGAAGGCCGCGAACCCGGAGCCGGTCGCCGGTATCCCGGACGTCGTAGCCCATATCGAGCACGCACGCGAGGTCGCCGGGATCGACCACATCGGTCTCGGTGGCGACTACGACGGCATCCCGGAGGGCCCCGAAGGTCTGAAGCGGGTGTCCGACTACCCGGCACTCCTCGAAGCACTCGCGGAGAAGGGCTGGTCCGCCGCCGAGATCGGCAAGCTCACGAGCGGGAACATCCTGCGCGTGTTGGAGGATGCGGTCACCGACTGAGCGTCGGGGTCTCCGGGAGGATGCCTCGGCGGTGTCCGGACTCGACTCGAGTGGGCCGGGGTGCCGGTCACGGTACGTGGGTCGATACCCTGGGAAACGGTTCTGCCCTCCCTGTCCGTCCCCGCTCCCGTTCCCCTGAAGGAGTCCCCGTATGTCCCTCCCCGCAGCCGATCCCGCCGGCACCGACACACTCGCCGCCGAGGCGCCCGCCCCCTTCGGAGTCTTCTTCGGTGACCCGACGGAACTCTTCGATCCGGAGTTCACCGGCATCCCGACGGTGAACCGGGTGGACCCGGCGGACGCCTCGGTGTCGGTCTTCGACCTCGGCATCATCCGCGGCGACGGCATCTTCGAGGCCACGGCCGTCCACGACGACGTACCGCTCGCCTGGTGTCTGCACCTCGAGCGCCTGCGGCTGTCGGCGCAGATGGTCGAACTCCCCGAGCCGAACGTCGAGGCGTTCGACGCCTTCACCCACGCGCTGTTCCGGGAGATGGGTGGGGTGGCACAGGCCCAGGTGAAGGTCCTGGTGACCCGCGGTGCCGACGCGAACCTGTCCGCCGCACCACGCCATACCCTCCCGGGCGGCGAGCCCCTGCCGACGGTCATCGCGATCGTCGACTGCGGGTGGATCCCGCGGCCGCCGGAGATCGAGATCGCCACTCTCGAGCGCGAGGTCTTCAAGGACTCCGCCGAGCGGGCGCCCTGGCTGCTCATGGGTGCAAAGACCCTGTCCTACGCGACAAACATGGCCGCCAAGCGCGAGTTCGAACGCCGCGGTGCGCAGAACGCCGTGTTCCTCACCCGGGACGGGTACGTGATGGAGGGGCCGCAGTCGACGGTGGTCCTGCGTGAGGGTGATCGCGTGGTCACCCCGGATCCGCGCATCGGCATCCTGTTCGGCACGACCCAGCGGGAACTCTTCGCCTGGGCGAACGGGGCGAAGGGCTACGAGGTCGCCTACGAGGAGATCACCGCCGACCGGCTGAAGACCGCCGACGCCGTGTGGATCATGGGTGGAGGTGGCGTCCAGTCGGTCACCGCGATCGACGGGGAGCCGGTGAAGCACGACCTGCAGACCGTCCTGGAGATCAACGAGTACCTGCAGACCCAGCGCGCGGCGGTCGACGCCTGGACCGCCGCGCACTGAATCTGACGCGGCCCGCGCCCCGGCACCCCACCGCACTGAGCTTCACGCCGCCCGCCGGGCCTGCTCTCAGTCAGCCGGCTTGAAGTCCGGGGTCTCCGGGTCGTACAGCGGGTCGTAGGGGCGCAGCACCACGCTGTGGTCCATGCCGAAGTCCTCGGCGGCCACGGTCTCCGGGTCCAGGATGTCGTCACCGTCGGGCTTCTCACCGCCGTCCACCCACTCGTCCAGGTCGTCAAGGGCGGCCGTGTACTCCGCCGGGTAGAACCCGCAGTGGCTGATGCTGCGGATCGCGCGGCTCACGAGCAGGTCGGACTTGCCGTGGTCGGCGGCGTCCTGCGCGTAGTACTGCTCCATGGAGAACGGCACGAACAGGTCTCCGATGTCGTGCGTGGAGATCGTCGGGACCCGGAGGTCGCCGGTGACCTCCGGGTGGCCCGGGGCGTCCTTCGGGTCGCCGGCGACGCGGAGCACGTTCTCGTTGAGCTCCACTTCCTCGTCACTGAGTGCGGGGTCCCGGTCGAGCTGGTACACGAGGTCGGTGTTGTCGACGACGCTCTCCGTGCCGAATCCGAAGTCCGGGTCGGTGCGCAACTGCTGGATGAGGAAGTCGTTCCACTGCTTCTCGTAGGCCATCTCGAACAGCGGGCGTTCGCCACCGCTCATGTGCTCGACGACCGCACGCAGTTTCTCGCCGTGCTCGGTGAGGTCCGCGAAGACCGTCGCACCGGTGTCCGGGTCCGTGGTCGTGCCTCCTCCGAAGTGCTCGCGCAGTTCCGGGAGCGTCGACGTGTAGTAGCCGCTCGTGGCCGGGTACTCCTGGGACAGGGTGTCGATCCCGGCGAGCGTCTGGGCGACCAGGCTGTTCGAGGTGAGGTAGGCCGGGAGCTCCCGTGCCCCGAGCGCCCCGCAGAAGGGCAGCGCCCCGTCGACCTTGCTGTGGTACTTCTCCGCGTACACACCGGTCACGTGCCCACCCATGGAAACACCCATGACGTACGTGCGGTCCGGCTTGGCGACTTCCCTGTCGAACAGGCGCTGGAGCGCCCGGGTGTCCTTGACCGCGGTGCCGACGTCGTAGCCGTTCGTGCTGTAGCTCGACGCCGCCCAAGCGTAGCCGCGGTCGAGGAGGTCCTGCCGGTTGGGCGGTGCGTCGACGGTGAGGCGGGGGACGTTCCCCCGGTACCCGTGGGCGTAGAGGACGAGCGTGCCGTTCCAGTTCTCGGGCACCTCGATCCGGTACCCGGCGCCGCCCTCGACACCGGTCCGGAGGTCCGAACCTTCGTGGCCGGGCAGGTGGTCGATCGAGGCGACCTGCTCCTCGTCGACGACGAATCCGGTCTCCGCATAGGCGGAATCGGAGATCGCGGGGACGACGAGTGCGGTCGTGGCGGTGAGCGCGAGGGCGCCGGTGAGGCCGAGGGATGCGAGCGCGAGGCGGGAGGGGCGTGGGGATGTCATGGTGTTCTCAACTCCTGCGTGCGGGACCACTTCGTCTCGCACTAGGTGATAGGTGAGGTATCACTCAGGGATCCTGGCAGGGCCGTAGCCCCTGGTCAATGATCTTGGTAGGCCTTCACTATTGACCGAACGAACGTTCAATAGCAGAGTTGAGTCATATCCCCACCCCGGCCCGGGGACCGTGCCCCGAGCGGCGAGGTCGCCCGTGTCACCGTCGAAGGAGACCCGAGCCCATGCGCGCTTTCGTCACCACAGGTCCGTCCGCTCCCCTCGAACTGCGCGAGGTCGACGACCCCACACCCACCGGTTCGCAGGTGTTCCTCGCCGTCCGTCATTCCGGTGTCTGCCACTCCGACACCCACGTGCACGCCGGCAGTTATGACGCCGGGAGCAAGGGTGAACTCTCGATGGCCCAGCGCGGCCTGGAGTACCCGGCCGTGCACGGCCACGAGATGGTCGGAGAGGTCGTCGCCGTGGGGCCCGACGTCAGGACGGTGAAGCCCGGGGACCTGCGCCTCGTCTACCCCTGGCTCGGCTGCGGCGAGTGCCTGCGGTGCACCGCGGGGAACACGAACCTGTGCCGCAAGGGGCGCGCACTCGGCATCATCCAGTGGGGCGGCTTCGCCGACCACGTGCTCGTCCCCGACGAGGAGTTCCTCATCGACATCGACGGGCTCGATCCCGCCTGGGCCGCGACGCTCGCCTGCTCCGGGCTCACCTCCTTCTCCGCCGTCCACCAGGTCCTGCCCGTCGAGGCCGACGAGGCGGTCGCCGTCATCGGCACCGGCGGCGTGGGCCTCATGGCCGTGGCGCTGCTCTCGCAGCTCACCGACGCCGAGGTGATCGCCGTCGACGTCGACGACTCCCGGCTGCAGATCGCCCGGGAGCTCGGTGCCGACCGGGTGGTCAACTCCACCGCTCTCGAGGAGGGCGCGACGCTCGACGTACTCGCCGGGCGACCCGTCGCCGCGGTCATCGACTTCGTCAACACCGGGGCGACCTTCGACCTCGGCTTCAGCTCCCTCGACAAGGGTGGACACCTGGTGAGCATCGGCCTGTTCGGCGGCGAGGCGGCCGTCCCGACCGTCATGCTGCCGCTCAAGGTGATCACGGTGACCGGCAGCTACGTGGGCACACTCCAGCAATTGCGTGACCTCGTGGAATTCGCGAGGTCGCACGAACTGCCCAAGGTCCCGATCATCGAACGGCCTCTGAACCTGCAGGAGGCGCAACGCGGCCTCGACGACCTCAACGCCGGGACCGTGCAGGGACGCATCGTCCTCGCCGGCTGAGTCCGACGCCGCCCGGACCCCGGCACCCCGCCGGCTGAGTCCGTACGCACGACACGACATTCCGATTCTTCAGTTCGAAGGAGAACTCCATCATGAGAAGTTCAGTGAAGTACCGACTGACGGGCGCCTCGGCAGCGGTGGGAGCATTGTTGCTCACCGCCGGCTGCGGCGGCGGCGTGGGCGGCGACGGAGGTGCCGATGCGGGCACCGGCTTCGCCTATGGCGCGGACCAGGCCGAGGTCGACGCGGCCCTGGCCGACCTGGATCCCGTCACGCTCACGATCCAGCCCTACGCGGCCTCGCCGGATGCGGCGGCGGCCGTCGCGGAGCAGTCCTTCATGGACGCAGTGGAGGAACGCTCCGGTGGCAAGATCAGCTTCGAGATCGCGTGGGGTCAGTCGATCGCGCCCTACGCGGAGGTCGACGACGCGCTCGTCGACGGGCGTCTGGACGTCGCGTACAGCGTGCCCATCTACTTCCAGCAGGAGTACCCGCGGCTCGACGCGTACAACAAGCTCAGTCAGTACGCCCCGGCGACCCCGCTCACCGGTGAAGCGGCACTGCAGGCGCAGATGTCCGTGGCCGGGTGGAACGACGAGGCGCAGCTCGCGGAGTACACCGACAAGGGTCTGATGCCGCTGAACCCCCTGGTGAGCTCGGGCAACTATTGGACGGCCTGTGGGGAGTCGGGGACTGCCATGGGCGACTGGTCCGGCCGTCAGATCCGGATCGGCGGGTCGGTGCAGACGCCGATCTCCGAGTCACTCGGGGCGTCACCGGTGTCGATGGAGTACGGCGAGGCGTTCGAGGCGCTCCAGCGTGGCACCGTCGACTGCATCTTCGTCCAGGGCATGGTCGCCGGCTCCACCGGCCTGTTGGAAGCGGCACCCCAGGTGTCGACGATGGGTGAGGACCGCTTCACCGGTGCCGTCACCGCAGGTCACGTCGCGGGCTCGGGTGTGCAGAACCTGCCGCTGGCCTACCAGCAGATCATCTTCGACGCGGCGGGCGTCGACTGGATGCACGGCCAGGTCGCGGCGATCATCGGGTCGAGCGCGGACGCCGTGACGGATGTCCGGGACGCCGGTGGTGCCTTCACGGAGATGGACTCCGAGGCGGCGCAGGCGATCCTCGACACGCAGGCGGAGATCGCCGAACAGGTGGTCGCCGACGGCGTCATCGAGGAGGAGGTCCGGGCAGCGCTGGAGTCCGACGTGGATCGCTGGATGGATGATGTCGCGGACCTGGGGCTCACCGATGACGGCGACCTGGCCGAACTCGACGAGTGGTACGACCCGGAGACGGACTTCAGGCCGCTCATGGCGCTCGCCTTCCAGGAGGGGGCGCTCGCTCACCGACCGGAGTGAGGGACCGTCGCCGCGGGCCGGGGCTTTCAAAAGTGCATGAGTACTATTGGGGGATTACCAAAACGCGCGTACCGTTGAAGGATGGACACCACAGCGACAGGGATCGGTGGACGTGTGCGCGCGTCCATCCCGGCGGGCATGACCCAAGGGCAGTTGGCGGAGGCGGTCGACATGCCACCGGACGCTCTGTCGCGTTCCCTACACGGGAAGAGGGGGTTCGCTCCCTTCGAGCTCGCGCGGATCGCGGATGAACTCCAGGCGGATCTGCACTGGTTCATCACCGGTGAGCCGGACCCGTTCTCCGTGCGGATCGCGGCACGGCACTCGTGGGATTCCGTCTCCGGGGCCCACACGAATCCGGGAGCGAGTGCGGACGAGGAGATCGTGTCCCGGATCGTCGGTGTGTACCGCGAGGCGTACCCGGATGGGCCTCCGCCGACGAGCGAGCTGCCGTCGACGGCCGCGGCGACGCGGGAGCGACTGGGAGATTCGCCGGTCCGGGAGTTGGCGGAACGCGTGCAGGATCGACTCGACGTCGACGTGGTGCGGGTCCCGGGGCTCACGACCGACTACTCGTTGTGCATCGGAGCGCGCAGGGTCATCCTGCTGGGGGCCACCCATCGATGGTTCCGGAGCAACTGGTCCCTCGCACACGAGTTGGGGCACATCGTGCTCGGTCACCACCTCGACGACGGGAGGGATGCGGACCGCGACGAGCCCGCCGCGAATCGCTTCGCCTCGGAGCTTCTGTTGCCGCGCAAGGTCGTGCTGCCGACCCTCGGTGAACCGTCGTGCGGATCCGTGGTCGAGCGTGAGCTCGCGAATGCGGTGTGGGATCTGGGGGTCTCGACGGAGGCCTTGTACCACCGCGCCCAGGGTCTGGAGGTGGACGTGTCGGAGTCCGCTCGACACGTTCTCCGGTCCTCGACCTCGCGGCTGATGCGTGAACACATCGACCCGAGTCGTGTCTCCGCCCGGGAGATGGGTGCCGTGGTGCGTAGTGCGCCGCTCCACCTGATCACCGCTCTGGAGGAGCGGACCCGTGCCGGTGAGGCGGACCCTCTGGTGTTGAACTGGTTGCTCGACGTGCCGGTCGACGAGATCGACTTCCCGGATCCCGACGGACCCGAGATGGTCCGGAAGCGACAGGCTGCAGCAGAACGCCGTCGGCAGGAAACCCTGGACCTGGCGCGGCAGCGGGCACGACAGCGTGCAATGAGCGCGTGAGCGTCCGGTGGCATCGACTGATCGCTGTCCCCGAGCAGTCCTCGGCATGATGCTGTGACGAGAAGAAGTCGCCAAATCTCGGCTGTGTCACGATTCGGCGGCGCGTTCCAGGTCGCACTGCCTTGCCGATAGGTTTACCGGAGACATCACGAGAGACCGGTGTGCAGCGGACTCCAGTCGGTCAGAGCACACCCGGTCGGGACGGAACCGGAACGTTCGGTATACGAAGGGCAGTGGGATGGCGTTCGAGACTCCGCAGTACAACCTCACGGACTACCTGAAGTGGACGCGGGACGGGAAGCTTCAGCTCCCGGATTTCCAGCGGGGGTACAAGTGGGAGGACGAACGCATCCGCCAGCTGGTCATCACAGTCCTGCGCGGGCACCCCATGGGCGCGGTCATGCTCCTGGAGACCGGGAACGATCAAGTCCGTTTCAAGCCCAAGCCAATCTCGGGTTCGGACGCTCCGTCGGGTTCGGAGCCCCGCTGGCTTCTTCTCGACGGTCAGCAACGCTTGACCTCCCTGACACAAGCGATGTCAGGGGACGGTGTGGTGAAGACGAGCGATGCTCGCGGTAAGTCGGTCGAACGTCGCTATTTCGTAGACATCCGTCTCGCTCTGGAGGGGGAGGACCGCATCGATGAAGCAGTCATCTCGATGCCTGCAGATGGGAAGGAGCGGGAGAACTTCGGGCGGGACATAGTCCGAGACGTCTCGACTCCGGAACTCCAGCAGGCCGAAGGACTCTTCCCGGTGAACCTGGTGCTGTCGTACTACGATGCGCAGGATTGGCTGTTCAACCTGGAGGATCGGGAGCTCCACAAGCGGTTCTCGCAAGAAGTTCTGGCGCCCGCGAACATGTATCAGATCCCTGCGATCTCGTTGGACCGCACGACGAGCAAAGCAGCGGTCGCCACCGTGTTCGAGAAAGTGAATACCGGCGGCGTGCCCCTGACCGTCTTCGAGCTGCTCACCTCCACCTTTGCCGGAGACGCGGACTACTTCCGCGATCATGGGAAGGACTTCAGGCTGAAGGACGATTGGGACGAGCTGGAGAAGGACTTCGCGCGGTTCGAGGTTCTGTCCGGCGTGAAGAGTACGGAGTTCCTGCAAGCGGTCACGTTGCTCACAACTCGGGAGAGGAACAGGGCAAGTACTTCGTCACGTCCGCCGGCGGTCTCCGCCAAGCGTGAGGACGTTCTCAAGCTCGAGCTCGTGGATTACCTGCGATGGCGAGATGCAGTGCGCGACGGGTTCCTGTGGGCGGGGCGGTTCTTGAACGACCTGTGCGTTTTCGACACGCGATTTCTCCCGTACCAGACGCAGATCGTTCCGCTGGCGGTCCTCCGGGTCGTGCTCGGAGGTACGGCAGAGGCGCACGGAGTCGTCGAACGAATTCGGCAATGGTACTGGTCGGGTGTCCTCGGGGAACTCTATGGCGCAGCGACCGAGACGCGTTTCGTCCGTGACATCGAACAGGTGGCCCCGTGGGCAGTCGGTGAAACCGATGTCGTTCCGGGAACCGTCGCCGAGGCAAGCTTCAGCGAGAGCAGGTTCTTCTCCCTCCGCACGAGGAACGCTGCGGCGTACAAGGGGTTGTATGCGCTCCAGGTTGCTCAGGGGGCGATGGACTGGGTGAAGGATCACCGATTCGATCTACAGACGCACAAGGACCTGGCGACGGACATTCATCATGTGTTCCCCCAGGCCTGGTCGAAGAACAACGACATCGAGCCGGAACGCTTCGACAGCATCGTCAACAAGACGCCCCTGTCCGCCGAGACCAACAGGGCGATCGGAGGAGGGGCTCCGTCGCAGTACCTGACTCGGGTCGAGAAGAACTCCCACCAGAGCGCAGAACGGGTGGATGCGCTCCTGCGCACTCATGGCCTCGATCCTGCCGCGATGAGAGCCGACGATTTCGAAACGCACTTCCGGCATCGGAGGGAGTTCCTCATCACGGTGATCGAATCCGCGATGAAGAAGCCGGTGCAACGTGATGTCGAGGTAGGAGAAGTGAACGAGGACCCGGCTGATTTCGAGGACCAGTGGGAGGTCGAGCGCGGCGAGTGATTCCTGATTCCGGCCGGGACACAACTGCCGGCGAGTAGCGCTCTCACCTGGGAAGCTACCGATTCGGTAGAGGTGTCCCGGTCCGTGGCGGATCCGTTGACTCGCCGCAGGGCCTCCCATAGGTTCGGATGATCCCGCAACGGCGCGGGATCACGACACAAGGAGAACCATGTCGCGAAATCTGGTGAAGAAGTCCGTCCTGGCAGGTGCGCTGCCGCTCGCGTTGATCCTCACGGGTTGTGGTGGCGGGGTCGGAGAATCCTCGGGCGGTGATGCCGGATCCGGTTTCGAGTTCGGTGCCCCGCAGGAGGAGGTCGATGCGGCGATCGCCGACCTCGAGCCGGTGACGCTCGCCTACCAGCCCTATGCACCCTCGCAGAACTCCACCTCGGCGCCGAGTGCGCTCGCCTTCATGGAAGCCGTCGAGGAACGGTCCGGTGGCAAGATCTCGTTCGACGTCTCGTGGGCACAGGCGATCGCGCCCTACCCGGAGGTCGACGACGCGCTGGCGGACGGGCGGCTCGATCTGGCATTCGCGGTGCCGATCTACTACGTCGCCGAGTACCCGATGACCGACGCGTACAACAAGCTCAGCTACTTCACCCCCGGGACGCCGATGGTCGGTGAGGCGGCTCTGCAGGCCCAGATGGCCGAGGCCGGTTGGAACGACCCGAACGTGCTCCAGCAGTTCGAGGACCAGAGTGTGACCCCGCTCAACCCACTCGTCGGATCGGGCACGTACTGGACCGCCTGCGGTGAGGAGGGGACGGCGCGCGAGGACCTGCAGGGCAGCCAGATCCGGATCGGCGGCGCGGTGCAGACGCCGATCTCCCAGGCGCTCGGCGCCTCTCCTGTGTCCATGGAGTACCACGAGGCGTTCGAGGCCCTCCAGCGCGGCACCGTCGACTGCATGTTCACCCAGGGACTGGTGGCGGGCTCCACAGGACTCGTCGAGGCTGCCCCGCACCTGTCGGCCTTCGACGGGGACGAGCGGTTCACCGGGGCGGTGACCGCGGCGTTCATCGCGGGCGCCGGATACGAGAGTCTGCCCCTGGCCTACAAGCAGATCATCTTCGACGCCGCCGGGATCGACTGGCAGCACGGGTGGATGCACTCGAACCTGGAATCGAGCGCCCAGGCCACGGCCGATGCCGTCGAGCACGGTGGCTCCTTCACCGCGACGGACGAGGAGACCAAGCAGATCATCCTCGACACCCAGACGGAGATCGCCGACCAGATGATCGCCGACGGTGTCGTCTCCGAGGAGGTCCGTGCCGGACTCGAGGAGAGCGGTCCGCGATGGATGCAGACCCTGGCGGACCTCGGTTACGAGGAAGGCGGTGACGTCTCCGAGCTCCACGAGTGGTACGACCCGGAGACCGACTTCCGCCCCCTCTTCGAGGAGGCCTTCAACGCCGGAGCGGTCGACCACCGCCCGGCCTGATCGATCGGACCACGGCGCCGCCGGTGATCCCACCGATCCCGGCCCGCTGAATCCTCTCGGCGCCGTGAGATGCGCATCTCAC